>NZ_ASXG01000153.1 GCF_000411975.1 Amycolatopsis orientalis DSM 43388 | reverse complement strand
TTTTTTTCAAGCAGAAGACGGCATACGAGATATCTGTCACCGCGAAAAATGAGTAAAACGCTTTTTTCCAAGGCGAATCTTTTTCTACCAATTGATTCAAAGTCGCTGAAAATAAAAAATGTCTGATGTTCACAATGAACGTCGTCATGACGATTTCGATGATTCCTGTCTGAACGGCAAGCATGCTCAGAGACATATACTGGGACGCTCCTCCGAAAACAAGGGCGCTCA
>NZ_ASXG01000152.1 GCF_000411975.1 Amycolatopsis orientalis DSM 43388 | reverse complement strand
TTTCCCGCCTTGACAAGCACCCCAAGACCGTCAGCACAATCAAGCTTCGGGGTGCCCCACGCCGGACAAGGCGCAATGTCGCCCGCCAGGGCGACGAGCCGCCCCGAACGGCTCACCCCCCGATCCGAGCCATCAACCCGTCCACATAAGCCCGATAACGCCCCGCGACCTTCCCCACCGGATGCATCAAACTCGTCACATTAGCCCCGATGGACACCGCGATGATCTCATCCGCCAGCACCCCGATAGCCGGAGCATCGGCAGGCTCCCCCTTCCCCCGGGCAGCCGCGATCCGCACCGTCAGCTCCGCCCGCCAGGTGTCCAGCAAATCCCGGTACTGCCGGGCGAGATCCGGGTTCGCCACGGAATGCTCCCACAGCACGAGCAGCACCCGAGCCGAGGCGATCTGATGCTCGTCGAACGGAATAGCCGCCTCGACGAACCCGCGCAGCGACTCCACCGGCCCCAGCGAGGGATCCAGCTCGGACATCCGCTGCGAGGTCTCCTGCAGCACGCTCTCGAACGTAGCCGCGATGATGCTGTCCTTGCTGGGGAAGTAGTGCTTGAGGGCACCGTTCGCGAACCCGGCCGCGGTGACGATGCTGCGCATCGTGGCGGCCTCGAACCCGCCTTCGATGATCAGCTTTTTGGCGACCTCGACGATCTCCCGTCGTCGCTGATCGTGATCGATGACCTTCGGCATGGTTACAGACTCTAACCCGTTTTCTCCCGCGACGGAGGTGCCCCTGCTCGACCGCCCGCGGGAGCGGCGAGCCCGGAATCGGGGCGCGGCAACGAGCCGCGGCCCGGGCGGATGGAAAGGCGCGCTTACCCGAGCCCCAGCCGAGCCGCCCGTCTCTCGGCCTGCCGGGCGGGGTCGGCCACCGGAGCGGCCAGCAGCAGCCGCCGCGTGTACGGATGCTCCGGGGTGCGGGTGATCGAAGCCGTCGGCCCGGATTCCACGATCTCTCCTTGATACAGCACGGAGACCCGGTGGCAGATCCGGTGCACCACCCCGAGGTCGTGCGAGACGAACAGGTACGACACCCCGGTCTCGCGCTGCAGTTCCAGGAACAGGTCCAGGATCGTCGCCTGCGTGGTCAGGTCGAGCGCGCTCACCGGCTCGTCGCACACGACCAGCCGCGGGCGGCGGACCAGTGCCCGCGCGATCGCGATGCGCTGCCGCTGGCCGCCGGAGAACTCTGCCGGGTACCGGTGCACCGCGTCGGCGGGCAGGCGCACCCGGTCGAGCATGTCCGCGACCAGCGTCCGGGCGTCCGCGCGCGAGGTGCCGGCCACCACGAGCGGTTCGGCGAGGACTTCGCCGACGGTCATGGTCGGGTCCAGCGAACCGTACGGGTCCTGGAACACCACCTGGAGGTCGCTGGCCAGCCGCCGCCGGGCCGCGCCCCGGGCGTGCGTGATGTCCTCGCCGTCGAAGGTGATCCGGCCGGACTCCGGCGCGGCGAGACCCAGCACGGCTTTGCCCAAAGTGGACTTTCCCGAGCCGCTCTCGCCGACCAGCCCGACGCATTCGCCGGGCTTCACGTCGAGCGAAATCCCTTTCAGCGCCCGAAACCGGACCCGGCGGCTGAGCCGGTAGTCGACGACCAGGTCCTCGATCGTCAGCAGCGGCGCCACCCCGGTCATCGCCCGGCCTCCTCGCCGGCCGCGTGGGCAAGGCCGCGCTGTTCCCAGGCCGCGTCCAACTCGTCCCGTCCTTCGGTGTCGTCCAGCGACGCGCTGATCAGCTCGGCGGTGCAGGGGTCCTCAGGCGCGCGGAAGATCTGTTCCACCGGACCGGTTTCCACGATCCGGCCGTCCTTCATCACCACGACGCGGTCGCAGATGTCGGCCACGACGCCGAAGTTGTGCGTCACGATCACCAGTGCCATCCCGTACTCGGCCTGCAGTTCGCGCAGCAGCTCCAGCACCTCGGCCTGCACCGTGACGTCCAGCGCGGTCGTCGGCTCGTCGGCGACCAGCAGCGACGGCCGCCCGGCCACCGCGCCGGCGATCAGCACGCGCTGCGCCATGCCGCCGGAGATCTGGTGCGGATAGCTCGCCATGACCCGGTCCGGGTCGGTGAGTCCGACGCGCACCAGGACCTCGCGCGCCCGCTTCTTCGCGGCCGCCTTGTCCAGCCCGTGCACGCGCCGCAGCGGTTCGACGAGCTGGTGTCCGATCCGGTAGCACGGGTCGAGGTTCGTCATCGGTTCCTGCGGCACGTACCCGATCTCGCGGCCGAGCAGTTTCGCCCGCTCCGCCGCGTTCCCGACCTCGCGGCCGCCGACCCAGATCCCGTCCGCGACCGCGGTCCCGCCCGGCGGCAGCAGGTCGAGCACCGAGAACACCGTCTGCGTCTTGCCGGACCCGGATTCGCCGACGATCCCGAGGACCTCTCCAGGCGCCGCGTCCAGCGACACCCCGCGCACGACCTCCTTGATGCCCTTGTCGGTCGCGTAGCCGACCCGCAGGTTTTCGATCCGCAGCGCGCAATCCGCCGCCGCGTGCTCGTGACTGCCCGAAACCGCGTTACCCGGCAACGCATCCGGGGCAGGCGCCGCGAGCGCTTCCCGCACCCGAGCCCGGCTGCGGCGGGTCGGCTGTTCGGCGCGGACGCTGACCAGGTCGGCGAGCGTCGAGCCGATGAACGCGAGGGCGGCGATCGTCACGCCCAGCGCGATCGACGGCCACAGCAGGATCAGCGGGTACGTCAGCATGTTCAGGAAGCCGTCGTTCATCGTCTGGCCCCAGCTGGGCGTCGACGCCGCACCGATCCCGAGGAACTGCAGACCGGCCTGCATGCCGATGGCGAGCCCGGCGGTGAGCGCGGTCTGCACGATGATCGGCGCGTACACCGCGCGCAGCAGGTGCGTGCGCAGGATCCGCAGCGTGCCGACCCCGGCGACGCGCGCGGCGTCGATGTAGGGCTCCCGGCGGACGGTCAGCGCGCGGGCGCGGGTGATCCGGTAGTAGCCGGGCGAGAGGAACACGCCGAGTGCGATCATCAGCACGGTGAAGTCCTGGCCGGTGCCGGCCGCGACGACCAGCAGCACGATCATGCCGGGCACCGACTGCAGCGCGTCGCTGATCCACGAGCAGATCCGGTCGGTGGCTCCGCCGAAGTACCCGGCGACCACTCCGGTCGGGACGCCGAGCACGATCCCGGTGACGCAGGTGATCAGGCCGCCGTACAGCGTGGTCCGCGCGCCGTAGAGCAGCCGGCTCAGGATGTCGCGTCCGGCGGAGTCGCCGCCGAGCAGATGCCCGTTGCCGGGTTCGGCGTGGGTGAGCGCGAAGTCGACGTGGTTCGGGTCGTACGGGGCCAGCCACGGAGCGAACACCGCGGCCAGCACGATCAGCGCGAACACGACGAGTGCGACCACGCCGATCGGACGGCGGAAGTACCGGCGCAGCAAGGAAATCCGCTTCACCGGAGCGAGCTGGGCGGGGAACGGGGCAGCGGTCATCGGTCGCGCACCTTCGGGTTGACCCACCCGAGCACGAGGTCGAGCAGGAAGTTGACGATCACGACGAACACGACGGTCACCGCGGTCAGGCCGAGCAGCACCGGGATGTCGCCGATCTGCGACGCCGACTGCGTCAGGCTTCCGATCCCGGGCAGGTTGAAGACGATCTCCACGACGACCGCGCCGCCGAGCAGGCCCACGAACATCAGCGCCAGCACGGTCAGCGCGGACGGCGACGCGTTGCGCAGCACGTGCGTGGTGACCCGGCGCGACGACAGGCCGCGCGCCCGCAGCGTGCGGACGAAGTCCTTGTTCGCGACCTGGAGAAAGCCGTTGCGGAGCTGTTCGGCGATCATCACGATCGCGCCGAGCGACAGCGAGATCGACGGCAGCGCGATCGAGCGCAGCCAGCCGGCGAACGACTGGTCCGGCGACACGTAGCCGACCGCGGGGAACCACTGCAGCTGGATCGCGAACCAGGTGACCAGCACGAGGCTGACCCAGAACCCGGGCAGCGCGAACAGCACCACCGAGGCGAGCTTCAGCACGCGGTCGACGACGCCGCCGGGCCGCAACCCGCACAGGACGCCGACGAGCACGCCGAGGATCGCGGCGAGCACGGTCGCGGCGATCACCACCGACAGCGTCACCGGCACGCGCAGCGCGATCTGCTCGCCGACCGGCTGGAAATTCCGCCAGGAAGTCCCGAAATCTCCGGTGGCCGCGTGCGACAGCCAGTCCCAGAACTGGGCGAGCAGCGGCCGGTCGTACCCGATCTGGGCGCGCAGCGCCGCCTGCTGCGCGGGGGTCGCGCTGTTGCCGAGCAGCCCGGCGGTCGGGTCCCCCACCGCCGCGTGCGCCAGGAAGAACGTGCCGCTCGTGACGAGCACGAGCAGCAGGATCCCGGACACCAGGCGTTTGACGATGAATGTGAGCATGTTCCGGCTCCTTCCCGGGGCGCTGTCCCTCCACAACGGATCGGGCCCCGGGACGACGGGCGCGTCAGCCGCGCTGGATGAACCGCAGCGTCGGGAACATCATGCCGGTGATCGGCGTGACGGTGATGCCCTTGACGCTGAAGTAGAGGTTGTCGGCCTGGTACCAGACGTCCCACCAGGCGAGGTCCACGAGCTTCGTGTTGAGCTGCTTGAGCGCCGCGGTCTGCTCCGGGCCCGGCGGGGCCTGTTCCGCCTTCTGCACGAGCGCCTTCACCTCCGGGAAGGCGTCCACCGACGGATTGGGGTTGTACCACTGCTTCGACGTGACCTGGTCGGTCAGCGTGGCCATGTCGTTGCCGTCCATCGCGATCACCGCGAGGAACATCGGGTAGGTCGGCGCGTTCTTCTGGTAGTCCGGCATCGACATGTTCTGCCAGTCGACCTTGATGCCCAGCTGCCCGAACGTCTGCTCGGCGGCGGGCTGCCACGCCTGGAAGATCGTGGACATCGGCATCTTCAGGCTGAACCCGCCTCCGTACCCGGCTTCGGCGAGCAGTTGCTTGGCCTTCGCGAGGTCGGTCTTGTACTTGCTGTTGCCCGCCGGGTCGTAGACCGCGCTGCCGCTCGGCCACAGCTGGTCGGTGACCGTGCCGGCGTCGTTGCCGACCGCTTTGAGGATCCCGGCCGCGTCGAAGGCGTAGGAGATCGCCTGCCGCACGCGCTGGTCGCCGAGCGCCTTCACCTGGCTGCCGGTGCGGTCGGCGAACTGCACGCCCACCCAGGACGCCGGCTTCTTCGCGACGTTCCAGCCGTTCTGCTGGGCCTTGGGCAGGTTCGCGGCGTTGGCGAACTGGACGTTCAGCTGACCGGACAGCATCGCGTTGAAGCTCGCCGCCTGGTCGGTGATCGGGAACAGCCGCACGGTCGGGAACGGGTATGTCGCGCTGTCCCAGTGCTTCGGGCGCTTCTTGAAGACGTACTGCGACTGCGGTTGCGAAGACGCCTTGTCGAACGTGTACGGGCCGGAGCCGTCCGGGCCGTTGGCGAGCGAGTTGGCCTTGATCGCCTTGGGCGAGGCCATCCAGCTGCGGCCGAGGCCCATGAAGTACAGCAGCGCGTCGTCGCGTTCGGACAGATGGAGGACGACGGTCGAGGCGTCCTTGGCCTCGACGCTCCGCACGTCGATGTAGGCCTGGCCGGACCGGGTGCCGGACTTGAGGTGGTTGAGGTTCTCGACCGCGGCGGCGGCGTCGAACTTCTGGCCGTCGTCGAACGCGACGTCGTCGCGCAGGTGCAGGGTCAGCGTCAGCCGGTCGGCCGACCAGTCCCACGACTTCGCGAGCGCGGGGATCGGCTTGGCGTCCTTGTCCAACGCGACCAGCGGGTCGTAGACGGCGGACAGGTACGGGCCGTCGAAGCCGATGTCGGCGTTGGCCGGGTCCCACGACGTCACGTCGAGGAACACGCCCGCCTTCAGCTCGTCGGTGCCCGCGCCTGCCCCGGCGGCGCCCGAGCCGGTGCATCCGGCGATCGCGAGCAGCGCCGCGGCGGCCGCCGCGAACAACGCCGCTGTCCTTCTCCTCGTCATTGAGTCCCTCTCTCAGGGTGCTGGACCGCCGGCGGGATCGCTCGGCGCCCCGCCGGGAACGGCGCGCCTTCGAATGCGGCCCGGCTCGCCGTGGTGCGGGATAGTCTACGATTGTCGGCTAAAAAATCAACGGGCCGGAGGCGTTCGTTATCTCCCGGCCCTCCCGGGCGTTTTCAGACGGCGTCGGCGACCAGAACGCGCGGGCTTCCCGGCAGCGCGAGGACATCGCACACGCGCCATCCCGCCCCGTCCAGCCAGGCGCGGACTTCCGCCTCCGGATAGACGACGGTTCCGTCGATCACGAAGTACTCCCCCGCATGCAACGCGTCGATCGGCCGCTGCCGTTCCTCGTCGTCGAGGAAGAAGTCCAGCAGCAGCAACGTCGCTCCGTCCGCCGCGGCGGCGCGCGCGTTGGCCAGGATCTTCCGGTTCTGCTCCGCGGTGAACCGGTGCACTACGTGGTTCACCATCACCAGATCGTGCTCGCCGCCCGGTGCCGCGGATTCGGTCGGCGCGGGATCGATGCTCGTGCGATCCGCGCACCCGGCCGCATTCACCGCGTCGGTGATGCCTTGGGTGGACTCGGGGGCGAAAACGAAACGAGCGGTCAGTGCGGGATTCGCCCGCAACGCGCCGATCGCGAATTCCGGCGACAATCCGCCCAGATCGAGCAGGTTCCGGTAGGGCGAGAAATCGAAGCCGCGCGCGAGCATCGACGCGTGCAGCGCGTTGTAGCGCATGACGCCCGCCATGAAAGTCGCCCAGCGGCCCTCGTCCATCTGGAGGTCGCCCGGTTTGGCACTGTCCACAGTGGTGTCGAACTGGAGCCAGTGGCCGTAGCTGATTTCATTGAGGAAGGTCAGGAACGGCGCCAGATCCGTGACCCCGTCCCCGCCCAGGTACTCGCGCGCGTCCTCGGCCAGCTCGTAGCGGCCGTCGGTGCGCTCCAGCAGGCCGCGCGCGTTCATCGCGTCGGCGAGAATCCGGGTCAGCTGCTCGCTCTTGCCGGTGGCGGCGGCGAGTTCCGGCGCCGTCCGCGGACCGTCGGCGAGGGCGCGGAACAAGCCGATCCGCGAGGCGGCGAACAACTGCTTCGCGCCCATGTACCCGATGGCGATGTCGACGATGCGATCCGGCGCTGGTTTCGTCATGTGGCGGCTCCTCACGGCGTCGGGGGCGTCTCTCCGGGCACCCCGGGAAGCTTTAGTCTACGCACGTCGACTAAAAACACCAGCCCCTTCACCAGGTTCCGTCGGCGGCGACTTCGCGATCGAGCCACAACTGTCTGGTCAGCTCGCGGATCCGGTCCGCGCCGACGCGTTCCAGCAAGGCGAGCGCGCCCGCGTTGTCCTCCAGCTGCGCCAGCCGCGAGACGCCGACCAGAACGTTGGCAGTCGCGGGATTCGCCAGACAGAACGCGATTCCCAGCTGCGCCGGCGACGCGTCCAGTTCGCTCGCGATCCGCTGCACCGTCGGCCAGGCGGCGGCGATCTTCTCCCGGATGCCACCGACATCCGCGCCGATCTTGCGATTCGGCTTCACATTCCCGACGAGCAGGCCCCCCTCGAAAATGTCCGACGCCTGCAGCGTCAACTCTCCGGAAGCGAACAGTGGCGCATAGAATTCGCCTTCGGCCATCGACCGGCGCGCGAGCCCGTACTTCAGCTGCGCGAAAGACGGCGGCTCGACGCCCTGTTTGCGCGCAATGGCGATAACTGTGCGGAGATCGTCAATGCGCCAGTTGTTCACGCCCCACGCGCGGAACCGGCCAGCGGCCATCTGCTCGGCGACGTCCGCGACGACCCGTTCGAGGTCGAGTTCCCCGAAGTAGTCGCCGACCACGACCAGGTCGGCCGATTCGACGCCGACGCGTTCCAGCGAGGTGGTCATCTGCTGCGCGAAGCCGACGTTCGGGTAGTCCCAGAGCCAGAGTTTTCCGCAGTAGAGCCAGTCTTCCCGGGCGAGACCGGCCTCGCGCACCGCACGGCCGAAGATCTGATCGGTCGTGGATCCCTCGGCGTGCGGCCCCATGTCGTAGTGCGCGACGTCGAAGAAGGCGAGCCCGAGCTCGGCCGCGCGCGCGATCAGCGCGACCGCGTCGCCGAATTCCATCCGGTCCCAGGTGTTCCACGAGCCGAGCGACAACGCCGGCACGCGCGGGAACGCCGGGCCCAGCCCAGGTCGATCGGTCGTCACGATTCCTCCTGCGAGTCAAGGGATTTATTTTCTACGCTTGTATACTATAAGCTCGCGAACCCCGCTCCCGGCGAAAGGAAACGACGATGCCCGCTGCCCGTACCGTGCTGATCACCGGAGGCGCCGGCGGCATCGGCCGCGCGATCGGCGCCGCCTTCGCCGAGGCTGGCGATTCCGTGGTCCTCGCCGATCTCGACGGCGCCGAAGAAGCCGCCAAACCGCTTGGCGGGCGCGGAATCCGGCTCGACATCACCGACGAGACGGCGATCTCCGCCGCGCTCGACGAGGTCGGCCCGGTCGACGTCCTGGTCAACAACGCCGGTCTGCTCAGCGTCCACGGCCGGCTGCTGAACCTGCCCGGTGCGGACCTGCTGCGCATTCTTTCGACCAACGTGCACGGCACGTTCCTGATGACGCAGCTGGTCGCCCGCCGAATGGTCGAACGCCGGGCACCGGGCGTGGTGGTGAACCTGTCTTCGATCGGCGGACGGCAGCCGACGCCGGGCATGGGCGGGTACGAAAGCAGCAAGGCAGCGGTGGACGCGCTGACCCGCTGGGCGGCCATCGAACTGGCGGAGCACCAGATCCGGGTGAACGCGGTCGCCCCGGGCCCGGTGGCGACGCCGATGCTCGCCGCCGCGATGCCGCCCGGCTCGCCCGCGCACGACGCGTGGGTGGCGCGGATCCCGGACGGCCGGATGGCCGCGGTCGAGGACGTCGCCGCAGCCGTGGTGTTCCTGGCGAGCCCGGCCGCCGCCCACATCACCGGCACCAGCCTCCCGGTCGACGGCGGCCAGCTGCTCACCTGAGCCGGCTGTCCGTGAAGGGAACCCTGCGGGAATCAGATTCCGTGAAGGTTCCCCTCACGGACAACCAACCCGCGCGCCCGCCGACCCGCCACAAACCGCACCGGCCCCGGCCAGGTCCGTGAAGGGCTCCTTGCGGGAATTAGATTCCCGCAAGGAGCCCTTCACGGACGTCAGGCGATCGTGCGGGGAGAGCGTTCGTAGACGATCTGTCCATCCAGGACAGTCAGGTCGACTTCGACGTCGGGCAGCTCGGCAGGGGTCACCGCGAACGGATCCGCGGACAGCACGCACAAATCGGCTGCCATGCCCGGCTCGAGCGTGCCCTTCCACGAGGCGGCGCCGTCCTGCTGGGCGGGGTGCACGGTGTAGCAGCGCAGCAGGGTTTCCATCCGCTCCCGCACGTCCTCGGCCGGGCCCATCCACTGGTCCGCGGCCGCGATTTCCCTGCGCCAGTCCGGCGGCAGCACCGGCGCGTCGGACGTCAGGCACAGCGGGATTCCGGCGTCCAGCGCCTCCCGCAGCGGCCACGCGGTGTCCGAACTGCCCGGCCCGAGCGCCGCGTCGACCACCGACGCGGTCCGCACCGCGATCCCGGCCTGCGCGGACAGCCCGACCCCCAGCCGGGCCATCCGCTTCAGCTGCGCCGGGTTCACCAGGTCGCCGTGGATCACGTAGTGCCCGAGGTCGACGTCGCGCTCCTCGCGGGCCCGTTCGACGGCGTCCAGCATCAGCTCGATCGCCCGGTCGCCGGTCGCGTGCACGCCGACCTGCAGCCCGGCCTCGTGCGCGGTGCGGACCATCCGGGTGAAGTTCTCCTCGCGCTCCGGGTCGTCCGCGCCGCCGACGAGCAGGTGCGCGTGGCTGCCGTCGGCGTAGCAGTGGCGGGTGTAGGCCGAGCGCATCGGCGGGATGCCGTCGGCGAAGATCTTCACGCCGCGGAAGTTCAACCGGCGCGGATCCGGACCCCGTCTGTCCACTGTGGCCAGTCCGGCGCGGAAGTTTTTCAGCGTGCTCGGGCCGTCCAGTTCGCCGTACAGCCAGAGCGCGGTCACCCGGGCCCGCAGCAGTCCTTCGGCGGCCAGCTGCCGGTACTGCTCCACGACGGACATGCCGAACGCGCCGAGGTGCCCGTCGTCCTCCCCCGGGCCGAGGCCGGGTTCGGTGTAGCTCGTAATGCCCAGCGCGGCCAGGATTTCGCCCGCACGCAGAATGGCCGCCCGGCGTTCGGCAGCGGTGCGCAGCGGCTTTTCCGGACCGGGCCCGGGCCCGCCGTCGTCCTCGGCGAAGAGGGTGTCCGGCCACAGCGCGCCGAGCCAGGTCCCGTGCAGGTGCGCGTCGTTGATGCCCGGCAGCACCGCGCGGCCGCCGAGGTCGAGCACTTTCGTGCCGGGGCCGATCAGCTCCCGCAGCTGCGCGTCGGTTCCGGCGCGCAGCACGCGTCCGTCCCGGACGGCCAGCGCGGTCGCGGGCGCGGCACCGGCCATGGTGTGCACCGCCGCTGCCCGCAAGACGAGATCCGCAACTGAGGTCGGCACAGGCGCTCCTGGAGGGATTCGGGGACTCGACATTTTTGTCGACGTCCGTAGACTAACCCATCACACGGCCCCGCCGGGCCCGCCAGTCCCCGGAAAGGTTTCCCATGACCGTCCCGACATCCACCCGCGCCGCGGTGCTGACCGAGCACGGCGCGCCGCTGGAGCTGACCGAACTCCCGCTGCCCGCCGAGCTCGAAGCCGGCGCGGCGCTGGTCCGCGTCTCGTGCGCGACGCTGTGCGGCACGGACGTGGAGATCTGGTCCGGGAAGATGAGTTTCCCGGGCATGCTGCCGATGGTGCTGGGCCACGAAATGGTCGGCGAGGTGGTGGCGACCGGACCCGACACGCGCGACGCGCTCGGCCGCCCGGTCGCGGTCGGGTCCCGGATCGGCTGGTCGGAATCCACCTGCGGCGAGTGCTACGGCTGTACTGTGCTGCGCGAACCGGTCGCGTGCGCGCACCGCGGCTACGGATTTCTGCAGCGGTCCGACGTCGCGCCGTTCGCGACCGCCGGACTGTGCGAATACGCCTACGTCGTCCCGGGCGCGGCGAAGCTGCTGCTGCCCGCCGAGGTGCCCGACACCTGGGCCGCGATGGCCGGATGCGCGGCGAAAACCGTGCTGCGCGCGTTCGACCGGGTCGGCGGCGTCCGGCCCGGATCTCGCGTCGTGGTGCAGGGATCCGGCGCGTTGGGCCTCTTCGCGACCGCCGTCGCGCAGCTGAGCGGGGCGGGCCGCGTCATCACCGTCGGCGCTCCCGCGTCCCGGCTAGAGCTGGCGAAGGAATTCGGCGCGGACGGGGTGGTCGACGTCGCCGGGGGCTCGGACGCGATCGTCGAACGGGTCGCCGAACTCACCGGCGGCCGCGGCGGCGACCTCGTACTGGACTTCGCCGGCGCGCCGTCGATCGGCCGCGAGGCGGTCGCGATGGCGGCGCAGCGCGGGCGGGTCGCGATCGTCGGCAGCACCGGGCCGGAACCCGCGCCGGTCCCGCTCGGCACGGTGATGGGCAAGGAGCTGACCGTCGTCGGTTCGCTCAACGGCGACATCGCCGATTACCACCACGCCATCGAATTCTTCGGTTCGTTCGCCGCCCGGATGCCGTGGGACCGGCTGTTCGGCAGCCCGGTCGGGCTGTCCGGCGCGAGCGAGCGGATCGAGGCCATGCACCGCCTCGACGAGACCAAAGCCGTCGTCGACCCCCGTCTCCCCTGACCCCCGTTCCCCCGCCGAGCCAAGGAGGTCTCGTGTCCGCATCCTCGCCCCTGCCCCGCCGCAAGGTCGGCACGTCCGGTTTGGACGTTTCGCTGCTGTCGCTCGGTTCGTGGCACACCTACGACCGGATGGATTTCGCCGACGCCGTCGCGATGGTCCGCGCCGCGGTCGACGCCGGCGTGAACCTGTTCGACGTCGGCGTCTACGGCATGCCCGGCCACCCGCCGGTCTTCACCGACGTGTTGTGGAGCGCGATCATCCGCGCCGCCCGGATCCCGCGCGAGGACTACCTGGTCTCGGCGAAGCTGTGGCTCGAAGGCTTCGGCGACCGGGGATTCCGGCCGCAGCTGGAAAACGCGTTCCTGCGCGGCGGTTTCGACGTCGCCGACCTGGTGATTCTCGGCGACCTGCGGCGAGCCGACGTCGCGCTGGAGGACCTGGTCGAAGACCTCGCCGGGCTCGCCCGCTCCGGGCTGATCCGGGCGTGGGGCGTGAACAACTGGTCGGCCGGGAACATCGCGCGGCTGCGCGAAATCGCCGAAGCGCTGCACGTGCCGGGACCGCAGATCGCGCAGCTGAAGTACAGCATCGGCCGCCGGTCCATTCCGGACGGCGAGCCGTTCGCCCGGCTCTTCGCCGACGGTTTCGCCATGCAGGCCTCCGACGTCCTCGAAGGCGGGATCCTCGCCGGGCGCACCGAGCTGACCCGCGAGATCGGCCGCGACCCCGGCGGCGTCCGCGAGCGGATCGTCCGCGACGCGCTCCAGGTCGGGAAGGTCGCGGAGGAACTCGGCACCAGCGCGGCCCGGCTCGCGGTCGCGTTCACGCTGACGCATCCGGCCAACGCCACGACCCTTTTCGGCGCGACGCGGATGGCGCAGCTGGAGGACAACCTCGCCGCGGTCGAGCTGGTCGAGCAGGTCGGAGCCGAGCAGATCCGCGCGCTGGTGGAGCCCTTCTGGGCCGACCGCGACGCCGTCGATCCGGAAGGGCCCTGACCCACCGTCCGCGTTCGCACCGCACGTGAGGGAATCTGATTCCGTCAAGGTTCCCCTCACGGACCGCTCCCCGCTTGCCCGCCCGGCCCAGGAGGCTGCCTTGACCTATCCCCCCGTTCCGTTCGACCCGGAGATCGAGCCCGCGCTCGCCGAGATCGTCCCGGCCGACGCCCCGCCGTTCACTCGAGAGACCATCCCCGGCCTGCGCCGCGCGATGGCCGAGATGTTCCCGCCCGCCGCGGAAGTCGTCGGCGAGGCACCGGTGACCGTCGTCGAGCGGACCATCCCCGGCCCGGAAGGCGCGCCGGACCTGGAAATCACCGTCCTGTCCCCGCGCGAGCGCGACGGCGCGCTGCCCGCTCTCTACAACATCCACGGCGGCGGCATGATGGTCGGCCACCGCAACATGGACGTGGGCCGGCTGCTGGCTTTGGTGCTGGAGCTGAATGTCGTCGCGGTGAACGTCGAATACCGGCTCGCGCCCGAGCACCCGCATCCCGCCCCGGTCGAAGACTGCTACGCCGGTCTGGTGTGGACAGTCGAGCACGCCGACGAACTCGGCATCGACCCGGCACGCGTCGTGGTGATGGGCGGCAGCGCGGGCGGCGGGCTCGCCGCGGCGGTATCGCTGCTCGCCCGCGACCGCAACGGCCCGGCCATCGCGGGCCAGCTGCTGCTGTGCCCGATGATCGACGACCGCAACACCACGATCGCCAGCCAGCAGTACCCCGGCATCGGCACGTGGACCCGCGAGTCGAACCTGGCGGGCTGGAAGTCCCTGCTGGGCGACGCGGTCGGCACCGACGACGTCTCCCCCTACGCCGCCCCGGCGCGCGCGACCGACCTGTCCAACCTGCCGCCCGCGTTCATCGAGGTCGGCAGCGCGGAACCGTTCCGCGACGAGGACACCGAATACGCGCTGCGGATCTGGGCCACCGGCGGACAGGCCGAACTGCACGTGTGGGCGGGCGCGTTCCACGGGTTCGACATGTACGTGCCGGACTGGCCGATCAGCAAGGCCGCGCTCGAAACTCGGAATTCCTGGCTGCGCCGGATCTTCGGCAAGGCGGGCCGATGAGCGTCCCTCCCGTCCCCTACGACCCGGAACTCGAACCCGGTCTCGCCGCGTTCCTCGACCTGGTCGAGCGGATCCCGCTGCGCGCCGACACGATCCTGGCCAACCGCGCGCATTTCGCGTCGATCATCCCGCCCGCCGAGCAGATCGTCGGCGACCGCCCGGTCGAGCTGACCGAGCACACCGTCCCCGGCCCCGAGGGCGCGCCCGACATCGTTCTCACCGTCGTCCGCCCCGCCGCGGGAGTCGCCGACGCGCCCGCGCTGTACAGCATCCACGGCGGCGGAATGGTGCTGGGCAACCGGTTTTTCGGGCTGGACGGCCTCATCGACGACGTCCTGCGGTTCGGCGCCGTCGGCCTCTCGGTGGAATACCGGCTCGCTCCGGAAAACCCGGCTCCGGCCGCCGTCGAGGACTGCTACGCCGGTCTGTTGTGGACAGTCGACCATGCTGGCGAACTCGGCATCGACCCGGCACGCATCGTCGTCACCGGCGCCAGCGCAGGCGGCGGACTCGCGGCGGGCGTCGCCTTGCTGGCCCGGGATCGCAACGGCCCGGCTCTGGCCGGGCAACTGCTGGCGTGCCCGATGCTGGACGACCGCAACGAGTCCGTGTCCGCCCGCCAGTACGACGGAATCGGCGCGTGGGACCGCAACAACAACGACACCGGCTGGGACGCCCTGCTCGGCCCGGCGCGCGGCACCGACGCCGCCTCGCCGTACGCGGTCCCGGCCCGGATGACCGACCTGTCCGGTCTCCCGCCCGCGTATCTGGACGTCGGCGCCGCGGAGATCTTCCGCGACGAGACGACCGAATACGCGCTGCGGATCTGGGCCACCGGCGGACAGGCGGAACTGCACGTCTGGGCGGGCGGCTACCACGGATTCGCCGGTTTCTCCCCCGACGCGGAGGTTTCCCGGTCCGCGGTCGCGGCCCGGCTTTCGTGGCTGCGCCGGATCCTGCGCACCGGATGAAGCCGCCGCGAACCGAAGCACCGCCGAAGAAACGCCCGGCGGCGTTCCGGATGGCCGTGGTGCTGGGTCTGCTGGAGGTCTTCGGACCGATCTCGATGGACCTCTACCTGCCCGCCCTCCCGCAGCTCGCCGACGATCTCCGCGCCGGGGAGAGCCTCGCCCAGGCGACCATGTCGGTGTGCATGCTCGGCCTCGCGTTCGGCCAGCTCGTCGTGGGCCCGCTGAGCGACCGGTTCGGCAGGCGGCGGCCGCTGCTGATCGGGATCGGGCTGTTCGCTGTGCTGTCGGCGGTGTGTGCGTTCGCGCCGTCGATCGAGGTCCTGCTCGCGGCGAGATTCCTCCAAGGACTGTGCGGTTCGGCCGGAATCGTGCTGTCGCTGGCCGTTGCCCGAGACCTCGCGGAGGGCGTCGAATTGGTGCGGCTGCTGGCCTTGCTGACGACCGTCGGGGCGCTGGCGCCGATCGTCGCCCCGGTGATCGGCGGCCAGCTGGCGGCACTCATCGGCTGGCGCGGCATCTTCGGCGTCTTGGCCGGGATCGGCGCCGCCTTGCTGATCGTCGCCGCGACCGCGTTGCCGGAGAGCCTGCCGTCGGAAGCGCGACATCGGCGGCGAGGCGGCGGCGAGTTCCGGCTCCTCCTGAGAGACCCGCTGTTTCTGGGTTTCCTGCTCGTGAGCACCTGCGGCGGGGCGGCGTTCTTCACCTACCTGGCGTCGATCAGTTTTCGTGCTGCAGGACGGATTCTCGTTGTCTCCGCAGCTGTTCAGCGCCTGTTTCGCGGCGAACGCGGTGATGTCCGTGCTCGGCGCCCAGGTGAACCGGGCAGCGGTGCGGCGCGCCGGCCCGGTCCGGATGTACGTGCTGGGCACCACTTTCACCGCGGCTGCGGCACTGACGATGCTGGGCGCGGTGTTGTTCGAAGCCGGGCTGGCGGCGTTGCTGATCCCGTTGGCATTGTCGATGTTCGCGGGCGGGACGACCCAGGCGAACGGCAACGCGCTCGCGCTCGCCAGCCACGGCCAACGCGCCGGAACCGCCGCGGCGCTGCTCGGGACGTCTTCGTTCGCGATCGGACCGATTGTCGCGCCGCTGGTCTCGCTAGGCGGGACGACGCCGTTGACGATGAGCCTGACCATGACGGTGGCGTACGGCGTCGCGACGGTGCTGCTGTGGCTAGCGGTGCTGCCTCGCCTGCGCCGGTCCGGAACGGCCTGACTCGAACACGAGCTGACCGTCTTCCTCGCCGGCCTCCCGGAAGCCCGCCTTCTCGAGCACCCGGCAACTCGCCGCGTTGCCGGGCAGCACATAGGCCCGCAGCTCCGGGGCGAGAGCGGGCTCCGGATGCTCCTCATGCCACCGGCGGAGCGCCTGCGTCAACTCGGTGGCCAGGCCCGCACCCCACGCCGCCCGCGCCAGCAGATAGCCGACTTCGCGGTGCCCGCTGCGATGGGCGACCCCGAACCCGGCCCGGCCGAGAAATCCCGACGCGCCTTCGACGCGCCATTTCGACCAGCCTCGCGCCCGGTGTTCGGCGATGAACGTCTCCAGCCGTGCGCGGGTCGCTTCGCGGCGCTGCGGGCCAGTCGTCATGTGCCGCATGACTTCCGGGTCCGCGTGCAGGGCGGCGAGCTCGTCCAGGTCCTCGGGCAGCCAGGTGGTCAGCCGCAGCCGCGGGGTGCGGAGGATTTCTTCCCGGCGGGTCACCAGCCCGGCTGGTACGGCATCGGCGGAGTTTTCGGCCGCAGCCACGCGCCGGTCGCCCGGTGCGCCGCCAGCACGATCGCGGCGACCGGGACGATCAGCCACAGAAGCCCGCTCGGGAACGTCATCTGCAGCGTCGGCGGCGTGCTCCTCCGGACGAAACCGGAACCGAGGCCGACGAGCATGAAGACGACGATGTCCAGCACCGCCAGGCCGCTGCCGGCGAGCACGCAGATCCGGCCCGCCGGAGAACGCTTGAACAGGCCGATCGCGCCGGCGACCGCCAGTGCCGCGATCGCCAGGTACAGCGCCCCGACGATCCCGGTGGGCAGCAGCCTGGACGAGGACGGATTGCCGACGATCCGGATCACGGCCACGACGACGCCGATCGTGCCGACCAGGCCGATGACCGAGGACAACGTCGCCACGGCGACGGCAGTCGCGCCGAAGTACGCGGTCGGCGCGGGAGGCGGCTGCGCCGGGAACTGGCCGCTGTACGGGGCTTGCCCGCCGTAAGCGGGCGGCAACGGCGAGTACTCCTGCGGCTCGGCGCCGGGATACGGCTGCGGCGGTTGCGTCACGACGGCGGTTCCTCCGGGGGTCAGGAAGCGAATCTGGGCTCATCCTGCCAGGTCAGCGGCCCTTTTTCGGGCCGGTTGCCCGAACGGGCGACACGCGGTTCGCCGGCGCCTCTCGCGATACGGCCAGATAGGTGTTACCTTAGGTAACAGTGAATCGCGGTAACGCCTAACCAATGTCGCTCAGGGAGGACCGAATGACCAGCGCCGACGTGCAGCGAGCACCGGAAGCAGCCCCGTCCGGCCGGCACGAGACCGCGCAGCGGCTGCTCGACTCCTCCGCGACCCTGTCCTACGACCCGGCCACCGAGGTCGACTGGGAAACCCCGCTGGACAAGGACTTCCACGGGGCCAGCCCGGAGTGGAGCACGCTCTACGGCACGAGCTACTGGGCCGAGATGACCCCGGAGCAGCAGAAGGAGCTGACGCGCCAGGAGGCGGCGTCGGTCGCGAGCACCGGGATCTGGTTCGAGATGATCCTGCAGCAGATGGTGCTGCGCGATTTCTACGCCAAGGACCCGACCGACCCGGCGTTCCAGTGGGCGCTCACCGAGATCGCCGACGAATGCCGGCACTCGATCATGTTCGCCCGCGGCGCGCAGAAGCTGGGCGCTCCCCCGTACCGGCCGCGCCGGCTGGCCGTCGAGCTGGGCCGCGTCTTCAAGGCGGTCGCGGGCGGCGAAGCGGCGTACGCGGCGATCCTGGTCGCCGAAGAGGTGCTCGACGTGATGCAGCGCGACTGGATGCGCGACGAGCGCGTGGTCCCGTTCGTGCGGACCATCAACAACATCCACGTCGTCGAAGAGTCGCGGCACATGAAGTTCGCCCGCGAGGAGACGCGCGAGCAGCTGGAGGGCGCGGGCGCCGTGCGCCGCCAGATCAACGCGCTGGTCATCGCGATCGCGTCGTACTTCATCGTCAGCAGCATGGTCAACCGCGACGTGTACAAGAACGCGGGGCTGGACACCGAGCGCGCGGTGCGCGAGGCGAAGGCCAACGAGCACCACAAGTCGATGATGCGGTCGAGCTGTGCGGGGCTGATGGAGTTCCTCGGCTCGTGCGGGCTGCTCACCAAGCCGGCGCTGGTGTTCTACAAGCGGGCGAATCTGATCTGACATGGCCTTCGCGATCACCCAGACCTGCTGCAACGACGCGACGTGCGTGTCGGTCTGCCCGGTCAACTGCATCCACCCGACGCCGGACGAGCCGGACTTCGGCACCACCGAGATGCTCTACGTCGACCCGGCGTCCTGCATCGACTGCGGCGCGTGCGCCGACGCGTGCCCGGTCGACGCGATCTTCCCGGTGGACCTGCTGACCGACTCGATGAAGGTGTACGCGGGCATCAACGCGGACTTTTTCGCCGACCGCCCGCCGGCCGCCGCCAGCCCGGCGCCGAACTTCCATCGCTGGGGCCCGCCGAAGTTCGACCGGGAAATCCCGAGCGACCTCGAGCCCGCGGACGTGGCCGTCGTCGGCACCGGCCCGGCCGGGATGTACGCGGTGGAAGACCTGTTGCTGCACACCAACGCACGCGTCACGCTGATCGACCGGCTGCCGGTCGCGGGCGGTCTCGTGCGCTTCGGCGTCGCCCCGGACCACCCGGACACGAAGCGGATCGGCGAGACTTTCTCGCGGTTCCACCAGCACCCGCGGCTGAAGCTGAAGCTCGGCGTCGAGGTGGGCCGCCACGTGACCGCGGACGAACTCGCCGAACGGCACGACGCGGTGATCTACGCGGTCGGCGCGTCTTCCGCGCGCACCCTCGGCCTCTCCGGCGAAGAGCTGCCCGGCAGCCTCGCCGCGACGACGGTCGTCGCCTGGTACAACGGCCACCCGGACGTCCCCGCGCACGCGGTCGACCTCTCCGCGGAGCGGGTGGTGCTGATCGGCACCGGCAACGTCGCCCTGGACGTCGCCCGCATCCTCACCGCCGACCCGGACGATCTCGACGGCACCGCCATCGCCCCGCACGCGCTGGAACGCTTGCGCTCCAGCAAGGTCCGCGAGGTAGTGCTGCTGGCCCGGCGGGGCCCGGAAGACGCCGCCTACACCTCGCCTGAGCTGATCGCGCTGGCGCAGCGGCCTTCCGTGCCGCTCGTCGTCGACGCCGAGGACCCGCGCACCACCGCCGCGATCGACGCGGGCGCCGGAAAAGCCGCGCTGCTGCGGGACGTGGACCGCGAGACGATCGACTGGACCGCCCCTCCCGCGGACGGCCCGCGCCGGATCGTGCTGCGCTTCCACTCCGCGCCGCTGGAGCTCACCGGCGACCGCCACGTGCGCGGCCTGCGGGTCGACGGCCCTTCCGGACCGGTCGAGATCGCGGCGGGGCAGGTCGTGCGTGCCGTCGGATACCGGGGCCGTCCGGTGCCCGGACTCCCCTTCGACGACGCCACCGGCACCATCCCGAACACCGCGGGCCGCGTCGAGGGCCGGACCGGGGAATATGTGGTGGGCTGGATCAAGCGCGGCCCGTCGGGCGGAATCGGCGCGAACCGGACGTGCGCCCGCGAGACGGTGGCGACGCTGCTGGCGGACATCACTTCGGGCGAGGTCCCGTTGCGCGGCCGGAGGTCCCCGGTAGCGGCACTGGCCGCGCGGTTCCGGGGGCGCTGAGCGGGTCCATTGCGGAGTCCCGGCCGCGAGAATTTCGTGGCCGGGATTTCGGCGTCTCCGGCAATGACGGCCCGACGCTGCGCCGCAACCAGGGTCGGTGGCTCCGCATTGTCCGGCGAGAGAAGACCCTCCCGCCGGCGCCCTCGACGATCTCGCCCACCGCGATCACTCCGTCTTTCGCCGCGCCGCCAAAGTCTCCTCACCTCCGGCACCCAGAAACTCAGCTCCAGCGTCTTCACGCCCGCCCAATGCGTCAGCAGCCGGCTCTGCGCGACCAGCACCGGGCACGCCACCGCGAACAGTGCCGCCGCGCACGCCGCGAACACCCGATGCGGCCCGGCGATCAACTCGACCGCCGACACCACGAATCCGAACGCCATCGCCGGGCTGGAGTTGCGCAGCATCAGCCCGGTGGTGCGCACGCGCGTCGCCTCCATCGCCGCGTCAGCGTCGTGCAGTTGCAGCGCCGAAAGCAGCAGGAACGAGTCCGCCTCGACGAACGCGCACCCGCGCGCCGAGGGATTCCGCCGCAGGAACTCCTCCCGCGCGCTGCGCTTCCGCCGCCGCGGCAGCCACCTCGACACCCGTGCGCCCAGCGGGTATGCCAGGTATCCGAGCAGGTAGCTGGCCACCACGATCCCGATCACCACGACCACGCCCGGTCCGCGCGCGACGGCGGCCAGGTCGACCCAGTGCAGCCGGCCGGCGACGTAGGCCAGGACTGCCAAATGCAGGGCGCCCGGGATCGCGTAGGCGAAGAGGTCGAAGAGTCCGATCGCGAAAGTCACCCGGCGATCCAACTACGCCCGGACCCCTCCCGGTACGGCTTTTCAGGCGATCACGCCGACGAACCTCCGCCCCGGGCGAGCGCCTGCACGCGGTTCATCGGGCCGTTGTAGTAGTTCTGGTCGCCGGGCAGGCTGCCGGTGCGCGAGAACTGCCAGATGCTCTGTTTGTCCCAGCCCGCGGGCAGTTCGCCGATGTCCGGGGCGTACCGGGCGAGCCACAGCGGGTTTGTGTCGCCGAAGCCGTCCGCGTTGCCGGTGCAGAGCTTCCACCAGGACGTCGAGGTGTAGATGATCGCGCTGCGGCGCTCTTTCGCCAGGTACCGGCGGGTGAAGTCGGCGATCCACGCGGTCATGTCGGCCTGGCTTTTGCCGTAGCAGGCGTCGCCGTAGGGGTTGTATTCGATGTCCAGCGCACCCGGCAGCGTCGTGCCGTCGCCGCGCCACGCGCCGCCGTGGGCGATGAAGTAGTCGGCTTGCGCTGCGCCACTGGAGACGTCCGGGCGGGCGAAGTGGTACGCGCCGCGGATGAGGCCCGCGTCGTGCGCGCCGTTGTACTGCTGGTCGAACTGCGGGCTCACGAAGCCGGTGCCCTCGGTCGCCTTGACGTAGGCGAACCGGGCGCCCGCGCCCGCGGCCTGGCCCCAGTCGACCGTGCCCTGGTGGCCGCTCACGTCGTGGCCGAGGGTCTGCCCGGCCGCCGGGTCGAACCGCGGGGTCCCGCTTCGCACGCCCTCGTGCCGCAGAATTTGTGAACCGGCAACATTTTCGCCGGCTTTCGAGTAGTCCGCGGCCGCGGCCGGTCCGGCGGTCGCGACGCCGCATGCCATCGCCAAGGCCGACGCCGCGGCGGCGAAGCCCAGCCGCCAGGGTTTGTCCGTCGCTGTCCGGGTCACCGAGACTCCGATCTTCACGGCAGCAGGTCCAAGGTCATCTTGGGGCACGACGCGGCGCGAGGCTGGCTGCGTCACCCGGACGTGAACGAGATTCCGATAGCCGGAATGCGCACCAGTGGTCCAGACAACTGTGACCGAGTTGTGACCGACGGTGCCGAGCTGGGCGTTTAATTTGTTGTGGCCAACCACAAACTGGTTGGCAAATTCCCTACCGGCGGAGGTGTCCCCACGTGAACCGGACTCATCGACCACCCGGGCGGCCGTCCCGATCCCGCGGACCCGCACTGGCCGCGCTGGCCCTGCTGGCCGCAGCCGGGCTCGCCGTCCCCGCCGCCGCGGCCCCAGCGTCCGGGGCGGCGGGCTGCACCGGCCAGTCCGATCAGCCGGACTTCGGGCCGAACGTGCACATTTTCGACCCGGGAATGCCCTCGGCGACGATCCAGGCGCAGCTGGACAAGGACTTCGAGGCGCAGAAGGACACCCAGACCGCGCAGTTCGGTTCGGGCCGCGTCGCGCATCTGTTCAAGCCGGGCGCCTACGCGGTGCACGACAACGTCGGCTTCTACACCTCGGTCGCCGGCCTGGGACAGAATCCAGACGACGTCCAGATCAACGGCGACATCACCGTGGACGCCTTCAACGAGTCCGACCAGGGCTCGGCGCTGCAGAACTTCTGGCGTTCGGCGGAGAACCTGGCCGTCACGCCCTCCAGCGGCAGCGACCGGTGGGCGGTGTCGCAGGCCGCGCCGTTCCGCCGGATGGACATCAAGGGCGGGCTGCAGCTGTTCCCGGCCAGCTACGGCTACGCGAGCGGCGGCTACGTCGCCGACACCCGCGTGTCCGGCCAGGCCGCGTCGGTCTCGCAGCAGCAGTGGTACACGCGGGATTCGGCGCTGGGCAGCTGGGACGGCGGCGTGTGGAACATGGTCTTCTCCGGGACCACCGGCGCGCCGGCCACCACTTTCCCGAACCCGCCGGAAACGACGCTCGACACCACGCCGGTGTCGCGTGACGTGCCGTACCTGTACGTGGACGACAGCGGCAACTACCGCGTCTTCCTGCCGTCCCTGCGCACGAACGCGTCCGGGCCGAGCTGGGCGAACGGCGGCACGCCCGGCGATTCCGTGCCGATGAGCCAGTTCCGCGTCGTCAAGCCCGGCGACACCGCGGAGAGCATCAACAGCTCCCTCGACTCCGGCTGCAACCTGTTCTTTACCCCCGGCACCTACCACCTCGACCAGACGCTGAACGTCACCCGCCCGGGCACGACGGTGCTCGGCATCGGCTACCCGACGCTGATCCCGGACAACGGCGTCGACGCGATGCATGTGTCCGATGTGGACGGTGTGCGGGTGAAGGGCCTGCTGTTCGACGCGGGCACGCGGAATTCGCCATCCCTGCTGACCGTCGGCGAAAGCGGCGAGCACACGAGCCACTCGGCGAATCCGACGTCGCTGCAGGACGTGTTCTTCCGCGTCGGCGGCGATCTGGCCGGGAAGGCCACCACCAGCCTGGTCGTGAACAGCGACGACACGATCGTCGACCACGTCTGGGCCTGGCGGGCCGACCACGGCGACAGCGGCACCGTCGGCTGGACCACGAACACCGCCGACACCGGGGTGCTCGTCAACGGCGACAACGTGACCGCCACCGGGCTGTTCGTGGAGCATTACCAGAAGTTCCAGGTGGTGTGGAACGGACAGCACGGCAAGACGATCTTCTTCCAGAACGAAATGCCTTACGACGTCCCGGATCAGGCCTCGTGGAATTCCGCGCCCGGCACCGCCGGGTACGCCGCGTACCAGGTCGGCCCGGACGTGACCTCGCACGAGGCGTGGGGCCTGGGCAGCTATTGCTTCTTCGACACCAACCCGGCGGTTTCGAGCTATCACGCGTTCGAAGTGCCGCAGAACAGCGGGGTGAAGCTGCACAGCCTGCTCACCGTGTCGCTGAACCACCGCGGCACGATCACCCACGTCGTCAACGACACCGGCGACGTGACGCCGGACGGCACCAAGCCGGTCAACGTCCCGAATTATCCGTGAGCCGGGCCGGGTGGCCGCCCGCGCGGGCGGCCACCCGGCTTTCAGTCCAGCGCGGTCGCCCGGCTGACCGCCTCCCAGGAGTCGAGGTCCTTGGTCAGCGCGGCGATCTTGCCGCGGATCGAGTCCACCGCGTCGTTTCCGAGCGCGAGCCGCAGCGGGGCGTCCGGCGCGTCGACCGCGCGGAGAATCGCCGCCGCCGCTTTCGCCGGGTCCCCGGCCTGGGTGCCGTCCAGCCCCTCGACCAGCGCGCGGGTGGCCGCGGTCGTTTCGGCGTAGGCGTCGATCACGCGGGAACGGCGCAACGCCGCGCCGCCGAACGACGTGCGGAACGCGCCCGGCTCCACGATCAGCACCTTGACCCCGAGCGGGCCCACCTCCGCCGCGAGCGCCTCGGAGACGGCCTCCAGCGCGAATTTCGCCGCGCAGTACGCGCCGAACGCGGGCGGCGCGAGCAGGCCGCCGTTCGAGCTTATCTGCACGATCGTGCCGCTCCCCTGTTCCCGCAGCAGCGGGACGACCGCCTTGGTCAGCGCGACCGCGCCGAAGAACATCACCTCCAGCACCTCGCGCAGCTCCGGCATCGTCAGTTCCTCGACCGCGCCGACCGACCCGTGGCCGGCGTTGTTGACCAGCACGTCGATCCGGCCGAACTCCTCCAGCGCCGCCCGCACCGCGGCGTCGATCTGCGCCGGATCGGTGACGTCCAGCGCGGCCGTGCGCACCCGGTCGCCGCCGGACTCGACGAGGTCGGCGAGCGTCTTCGGGTCGCGGGCGGTCGCGAGCACCCGGTCCCCCGCCGCCAGCGCGGCCAGGGCGAGTTCGCGGCCGAAGCCGCTCGAGCACCCGGTGATCAGCCAGACGCGGCCGTCGGTCTCCTCGGTCATCGAGCAATCCCTCCAGTGGTTTCCTGCGCCTCCGATCGTGGCGCGCGCCGGACGGGGTCCGCCAACACCGGTTCGCTGGCGGGCTACAGTCTCAGCCTGTGACTCCTGAGCTGCGGCAGCTGCGCTACTTCGTCGCCGTCGCCGAGACGACGAGCTTCACCCGCGCGGCCGCGGCCCTGCACATCGCGCAGCAGTCGCTCTCGCAGCAGATCACCGTGCTGGAACGCCAGCTCGGCGCGAAACTCTTCACCCGCGACCCGCGCGGCACCCGGCTCACCGCGATCGGCGAGCTCTTCCTGCCGGAAGCCCGCGCGGTGCTCTCCCGCGCCGACGCGGCGGTGGCCGCGCTGGCGCGCGCGGTCCGGGGCGAGACCGGCACCCTGCGGCTCGCTTTCCTTGCCAGCACGGCGAATTACCTGCTCCCGCCGGTCGTGCGCGCGGTGCGGGAGGAACTGCCGGACCTGGCTGTCACAACCTCGGAAGTTTTGATCTCCGAACTCGTCGACGGCCTCCTCGACGGCCGCTTCGACGTCGGCTTCACCCGCCCGCCGCTGGTCGACGGCCTGGCGACGCACCCCTTGCTGACCGAGGAGGTCTGCGCGGTCGTGCCGACCGGGCACCGGCTGGCCGGCCGGTCGTCCGTGCGCCTGGCCGACCTCGCGGACGAGCCGTGGGTGCTGACGCCGCGGACGTCGTGGGATCCGTGGCACCGCAAGTACGACGCCGATTTCGCCGCGGCCGGCTTCACGCCGAACGTCGTGCAGCGCACCGCGACCGTGCAGGGGCTGCTCGGGCTGGTCGCGGCCGGAGTCGGCGTGACGCGGCTGGCGAGGTCCGCGCACAGCCTGCGCCGCACCGGGGTGGTGTTCGTGCCGCTGGAGGGCGAATCCGCGCGCACGGTGGTGGCGTGGCGCGCGGACGGGCCGCGACCGGCCGCGCTGCTGGACGTGGTGACCCGGCTGGCGGAGCAGACCGATCTGTCGGGTGCGGGCTGAGCCGCGCGCCTCAGTTCGTGCTGACCTTCACCGAAAACGCGTCGATGCTCATCCCCGCCCCCGGCGTGATGTCCGCCCCGGGACTGGTGCACCCGCACACCTTGTTCGGGTAAGACCCGCCGATCGCCACGTCGAAGATCGCGAAGAACCCGTGGTCCACCGCCGCCTTCCAGGTGGCATCGGACACCTGGTTCTGCCTCACCGAGAAAGTTTCCTTGCCGTCCAAGGAAAACCGCAGCTCCTCCGCGGCCGCGTCCCGGCGGTCCACCACCACCGCATACGTGTGGTAGCCGCTCTTGCAGCCGGCGCAGTCCCGCAGGCCGCTGCTGATCCCGTCCGGATCGTGGCACTCCCCGGCCCACTGTCCACAGTGGAACGTGCTGGAGTGCTTGTCCAGCGCGTTCACGTTCTCCATGACGTCCAGCTCGCCGATGCTCGGCCAGTTCGTCGCGCCGACCGGCCGGGCGTCCGCGCCCATCGCCCAGAACGCGGGCCAGTAGCCGAGGCCGTGCGCGGGGTCGGGCTGCCGGATCGTCGCGCTCATTTCCATCTGCCCGCCCGCCGGGGCGCCGAAGTCGGTGCGCTGGGTTTCGATCCGGCCGGACGTCCAGGCGCCGTTCGCGTCCCGCAGCGGCTTGATCACCAGGTGACCGGCACCGTCGTGGTAGACGTTGTCCGTCGAGTCGGCAGCGGTTTCGATCTCGCCGGTGCCCCAGTTCGCCGCGCCGCCGGGGTAGCCGGTTCCCTTGTCGTAGAGCCAGTTCCGCGGGTCGAGGCCGGTGCCGGCGGGGCCGTCGAAGGTGTCCTCGAACACCGTGGTCCAGGTCTCGGCGGCAGGTGCGGGCGCGGCGGCCATGGACACGGCGGCGACGGCGGCCAGGAGCAGCGGGGTTCGGCGCATGGGTTCGCCTTTCCGGTGGAAGGGGTGGTCTCCGCAGGGTCTGTCCGCGCCGCTGACCAGTCAAAACAGTCTGCCTGCCGGTTCCGCGGCCGCGGGTGCGCGCGGGCAGAGCGGGAGCGGATAGGTTTGAACCACCGCGCCGCGGGGTACCGCGAGGGTGGGAGAACCACACCCCCTTTGCGTCCCCCGCGGCCGCCCGCCGCGATCTAGCCTGGGGGCATGAGCGACAGCAACCTTCTCGGCGAGTTCCTGCGGGCCCGCCGCGGCGCCACCGCCCCGGCGGACGCGGACCTGCTCGCCGACACCCGGCGCCGGGTCAGCGGCCTGCGCCGGGAGGAGGTCGCGCGGCTGGCCGGGGTGAGCACCGACTACTACGTGCGGCTCGAGCAGGGCCGCGAGCGCACGCCGTCGGCGCAGGTCGTGGAGGCGCTCGGCCGGGCGTTGCGACTCGACGAGGAGGCGCTCGCCCACCTGCACGCGCTGGCCCGGCCGAAGCGACCGAAGCGGCGGCCGGCGAAGGAACGCGTCAGCCCAAAGCTGGTGCAGCTGATGGACGCGTGGCCGCGGACGCCGGCCGTCGTGCTCGGCCGGTGCATGACCGTGCTCGCGGCGAATCTGCTCGGCGAAGCGCTGTTCGCCGGGCACGAGCACAGCGGCGACCTGCTGCGGCTGGTCTTCCTCGACCCGGACGCCCGGGACTTCTACCCGGACTGGGAACAGGTCGCGGTCAACACCGTGGGCGGGCTGCGGTCGGCGGCGGGCACCGACCTGGACGACCCGCTGCTGATCGAGGCGGTCGGCGAACTGTCGCTCAAGAGCGCCGATTTCCGCCGGTTGTGGGCGCGCCACGAACTCCGGCAGAAAACGCACGAAACGAAACGGTTCCGGCACCCGCTGGCCGGAATGCTCACCCTGCACTACGAAACGATGACCGTGCACAGCGCTCCCGGCCAGCAACTCGTGGTGTACCAAGCGGATCCGGGCAGTCCGTCGGAGGCGACGCTGGGGCTTCTCGGCAGTCTCGCCGCCGGCGACCCGGCCTAGCCGCTGCCGCTTTTTTCGCCATTTCCGCATTCCTTGAGGGGTAGCTCCATGCCTGAAACCACCGCACCCGTCTGGTTGATCACCGGGTGTTCCACCGGGCTCGGCCGCGCGCTCGCGACCGCGGTCCTCGAACGCGGCCTGCGCGCGGTCGTGACGGCCCGCGATCCCGGACGCGTCGCGGACCTCGTCGCCGCGCACCCCGGACGTGCCGTGTCAGTCGCGCTCGACGTGACCGACCAGCAGCAGATCACCGCCGCGGTCGCCGAGGCGCACCGCGGCTTCGGCCGGATCGACGTGCTCGTCAACAACGCCGGCTACGGGTATCTCGCGGCCGTCGAGGAAGGCGAAGACACCGAGATCCGAGCCCTGTTCGAGGCCAACGTATTCGGCCTGATGGCGCTGACCCGCGCCGTTCTGCCGGGCATGCGGGCGCGGCGCAGCGGCCATGTCGTCTCGGTCTCGTCGCTCGGCGGGCTGGCCGCCTTCGGCGCGACCGGCTACTACCACGCGACCAAGTTCGCCGTCGAAGGCTTCAGCGAGTCGCTCGCCGCCGAGGTCGGGCCGCTCGGCATCGGCGTCACGATCGTCGAACCGGCCGCGTTCCGCACCAACTGGGCGGGCCCGTCCATGCGGGAATCCGCGATCCGGATCGACGATTACGCCGACACCGCCGGCGCGCGCCGCACCTCGACGCTGGCCACCTACGGCAAGCAGCCCGGCGACCCGGCCCGCGCCGCCGCCGCGGTCATCGACGCCGTCACCTCGGCCGAACCGCCGCTGCGGCTGCTGCTCGGCCGAGCCGCCTACGACATCGCCACCGCCCGCCTCGACACCCTCCGCACGACGTTCGACGACTGGCGCGACGTCACCCTGTCCGCCGACTTCCCGAAGGAAGCCAAATGAGCAAGACCGCCCTGATCACCGGTGCCAGCAGCGGCATCGGCGAAGCCACCGCCCGCCGCCTCGCCGCGGACGGCTGGCACGTGATCGCCGGAGCACGCCGCGAAGACCGCCTCGCGGAACTCGCCGCCAGCGCGGACGGCATCGAAGTCCACCGCCTCGACGTGACCGACCGCGCCGGCGTCGCCGAGTTCGTCGACCGCGCGGTGCGCGACCACGGCGAGATCGACGCGTTCGTCGCGAATGCCGGCGTGATGCCGCTGTCCCGGCTGGACGCCGGGCTGGTCGACGAATGGGACCGGATGATCGACGTCAACGTCCGGGGCCTGCTGCACGGCATCGCCGCCGCGCTGCCGCACTTCACCCGCCAGCGCCGGGGCCACTTCGTCACCGTCGCCTCGATCGGCGCGCACCAGGTCACGCCGACCGCGGCGGTGTACTGCGGCACGAAATACGCGGCGTGGGCGATCACCGAAGGCCTGCGGCTCGAATGCGACCCGTCGATCCGCGTCACCACGGTCTCCCCCGGCGTCGTCACGTCCGAGCTCGCCGACACCATCAGCGACCCGGAAACGCAGGAGTTCATGCGGAGCTACCGCAAGGACGCCATCGAACCGAAAGCGATCGGCGACGCCATCGCCTACGCTCTCGACCAGCCGGCCGACGTGGACGTCAGCGAGATGATCGTGCGGCCGGCCCGGCAACGCTGAGCGAAGGAGGAGTCCGTGCCGCAGTACCTGCTCGGGATCTACCAGCCCGACGGCGGAACCCCGGAGCCCGAGGTGCTGGCGGACATCGCGGCGCGCCTCGAAGCGGTGACCGACGAGATGAAGGCGACCGGCGCCTGGGTCTTCTCGGGCGGGCTGCGTCCGGCGGCGGCCGCGAAGGTCGTCCGGGCCTCCGGCGACGACGTCCTCTGCACCGACGGCCCGTTCGCCGAGGGCAAGGAACACCTGGGCGGCTTCACCGTCGTGACCGCGCCCGGGCCGGAGCCCGCGACGGAATGGGCGCGGCGGATCTCGGAAATCACCACGCTTCCGGTGGAAGTCCGGGAGTTCCAGTGATTCCGACGGCCGTGCTCGAGCGGGTCTTCCGCGCCGAGCACGGCCGTGCGGTCGCGGTGCTGGCGCGCGTTTTCGACGATCTGGATCTCGCCGAGGACGCGGTCCAGGAGGCGTGTGCGATCGCCACCGAGAAATGGCGCGCGGAAGGCCTTCCGCCGAGTCCCGCGGGCTGGCTCATCACGACCGCGCGCAACCGCGGGATCGACCGGCTCCGCCGCGAAGCCGGCCGCGCCGACCGCCACGCGCTGGCCGCGCTCCTGCACGCGGCCGAGCCGTTCGACGAGGGCGCGGTGCCCGACGAGCGGCTGCGGCTGATCTTCACCTGCTGTCACCCCGCCCTCGGCGCCGCCGCCCGCGTCGCGCTCACCCTCCGGCTGCTGGGCGGCCTCACCACCGCCGAGATCGCGCACGCGTTCCTCGTCCCGGAATCGACGCTGGCACAACGGCTCGTGCGCGCGAAGGCCAAAATCCGCGCCGCCCGGATCCCCTACCGGGTCCCCGACGCGGCCGATCTCCCGGACCGGCTCAACGCCGTCCTCGCGGTGCTGTACCTGATCTTCACCGAAGGCCACACCGCCAGCAGCGGCGCCGATCTGACCCGGCCGGACCTGGCGTCCGAGGCGATCCGCCTGACCCGGGTCCTGGCCGCCCTGCTGCCCGGCGAACCCGAAGTCCAGGGCTTGCTCGCGCTGCTGCTGCTGACCGAATCGCGCCGCGCGGCCCGGCTCGACGCCGACGGCGTCCCCGTCCTGCTGCCCGACCAGGACCGCGGCCGGTGGGACCGGACCTTGATCGCCGAAGGGCAAGACCTCGTCCGCCGCTGCCTGCGGCTCGACCGCCCGGGGCCGTACCAGATCCAGGCCGCGATCAACGCCGTGCACAGCGACGGCACCGACTGGGTCCAGATCCTCGCCCTCTACGACCAGCTGCTCGCCTTCGCCCCGACGCCGATCGTCGCGCTCAACCGGGCCGTCGCGGTCGCCGAGGTCGACGGCCCGGCCGCCGCTCTGGCCATTGTGGACAGTCTGGAACTCGGCCACCGGCACCTTTTCCACGCCGTCCGAGCCGACCTGCTCGCGCGCCTGGGCCGGACCGCCGAAGCCGTCGCGGCCTACGACGAGGCCCTTCGCTTGGTCGCGAACGAGGCGGAACGCCTTCTGCTGCAGCGAAAACGCGCGGCACTCAGCCCGACTTCGCCCGGCTGATCACGTTCTGCGCCCGCCATCGCGAACGTCAACTCCACCGGAGCCGTCAGGTCGGCTTCCCCCGGCTGATCACTGCTTCGACGATCTTCGTCAGGTGCGCGCCGACGTTCTCGACGCCGCCGTTCTGCACCGCGATCTGCGCCCCCTCCATCGCGAACGTCAGCTCCGCCGCGCCCAGCTCCGGATCGGGCAGGCCGAGCCCCTCGCACATCGCCCGCAGCCGGCCGAACTGACGGGTCTTGTGCTCGCGGATCAGCCGCCGCGCGGGATGGTCCGGGTCGGGCAGTTCGGCGACCGAGTTCGTGAACGGGCAGCCGCGGTGGGAAAACCCGGGCAGGCCGTCGACGATGAACCGGCCGACCGCGCGGATCTGCTCCGCGTAATCGCCGGGATGGGCCTGCTCGGCCTCGTCGAACGCCGCGGAGTAGTCGTGCACGACGATCCGCAGCCATTCCGCGATCAGCGCGTCCTTGGTGCCGAAATGCCGGTAGATCGCCACCTTCGTGGTCCCGGCGCGGTCCGCGATCGCCTGCACCCCGACCCGGACGACTCCCTCGTTGAGGAACAGCTCCTCGGCCGCGTCGAGGATCCGCTCGCGGGGCGGCAGGGTCGCGACCCGCGTCGGCCGCCGGGCGGAGCTGCTGGTCATCGGTTCTTCCTCGGGGGCTGGCAATGCGGTTCGACACCGGCTACGGTACACAACCGTCCCCCACGATACCAGTTGGTATCACCCAATACTGATGAGTCTCGTCAAGGACGTGCTGGTGAAAATCTCCGAATACGCGAGCTGCGACGCTGTCGGGCTCGCGGACCTGATCGCCCGAGGCGAAGTGACCGCCGCCGAGGTCGCCGACGCGGCCGCGCGCGCCGTCGAAGCGGTGAACCCGCAGATCAACGCGGTGGTCGAAACCTGGGCTCCCGAGGACGCTCCCGGCTCGGCTCCCTTGGCGGGCGTGCCGTTCCTGATCAAGGACCTCGGCGTGGCCATGGCGGGCAAGCGCAGCGAACTGGGCAGCCGGCTGGCCGCCGGGTCGGCCGCCGCCGAGGATTCGTTCCTGATGCGCCGCTTCCGCCGGGCGGGCCTGGTGACGATCGGCCGCACCGCGACTCCGGAAATGGCCTACAGCACCACCACCGAACCGGAGTTCTACGGCCCGACCCGCAACCCGTGGTCCCCGGACCGCAGCGCGGGCGGTTCGAGCGGCGGGTCCGGCGCCGCGGTCGCGGCCGGAATCGTCCCCCTGGCGCACGCGACCGACGCCGCGGGTTCCATCCGGGTTCCCGCTTCCTGCAACGGATTGTTCGGCCTGAAGCCCACTCGCGGCCGGGTTTCGCAGGGCCCGGGTGCCGACGAGGTCTTCAACGGCCTGGCCGTGCAGGGCGGCCTGAGCCGAACCGTCCGCGACAGCGCCGTCCTGCTGGACCTCATCGAAGGCCCGGAACCCGGTGACCCGTACTTCGCGCCGCGACCCGGCCGGCCCTACGCCGAGGAGGTCAAGACCGAGCCGGGCCAGCTTCGGATAGCCGTGCTGCGCCAGCCGTGGGGCGGCCGCCAGCCGACCGGACCGGTCTCCGCGGCCTTGTCCGAAACCGTGCGGCTGCTCGAGTCCCTGGGCCACGCGGTCGAGGAGACGTCGCTGGAGCTGGGTGTCTCGTGGGAAGAATTCGTCCTCGGCAACGCCCGGATGTGGGCCGCGAACCTGGTCCCGTGGATCGACGGCATCGCCGCCGCCACCGGCCGTCCGGTCGACGAGAGCACGCTGGAACCGGTCACCCTCGCCAGCTACCGCTACGGCCGGCAGGTCACCGCGGACGAGTTCATCCGCGCGCTGGCGATCCGCAACAGCGTTTCCCGGACTTTCGCGCACCATTTCCAGCGCTACGACCTGCTGCTGTCCCCGACCCTGCCGGAGCCGCCGGTCCCGCTCGGCGCCTACGGCGAGGGCGCCGAGGAGCTGGACGGCCTGGGCTGGCTGGACCGCGTCCTCGACCGCTCCCCCTGCACCGCGGCCGCGAACGTTTCCGGGGTTCCGTCGATGTCGGTGCCGCTGGCCGAAGCCGAAGGACTGCCGCTCGGGATGCAGTTCACCGCCGCCTTCGGCCGCGAAGACCTGCTGTTCCGCCTGGCCGGACAGCTCGAGCGAGCGGCCCCGTGGGCCCACCGCAAGCCGCCGGTCTGGGCCTCCGAATGAGGGGCTGAGTCCACTGTGGACAGCTGGCGGGCGGTGAGCCGCGTCCCAGCCCCCTCAATCCCTGCCGGCGGGGTCCGGGTTCTCGCTAGACTTGGCGGGCGATGCGACGATTCCGGTGGTGGTGGGGGGCGCTGGTCCTCGCCTGCGTAGCTGTCCTCGTGGGCTTTTTCGTCTTTTTCGGCTCGGAGAGCCGTCCCGGCCAGCCCTTCCCGCGGCAGGGCCCGCCCGGGCACGGCCCGCTGACCATCGTCGCGATGGGCGACAGCACCGTCTCCGGCGAGGGCGCCGGCGCCTACAGCCCCGACACCGACGGCAGGAACGGCGACTGGTGCCACCGCTCGTCGGCGGCGTTCGTGCAGAAGGTCCGCATTCCCGGCGTCACCGCCCGGGTCAACCTGGCCTGCTCCGGCGCGCCCGCGGCCCAGGTCGCGCTGGGCGACGCGAAGCAGTGGGGCGAACGCTCCCAAGCCGCGCAACTGGCCGACGTGGTGAAGAACCACCGGGTGGCCGCGGTGGTGATCGCGGTCGGCGCGAACGACGACCCGAAGTTCTCCGCGCAGGTCAGCGAATGCTTCCGGGCCTGGTTCTCCTCCGACGGCCCGTCCTGCAACGTCGCGCTGAAGGAATCGTGGAAGTCCAAAGTGGACGCCATGGTCCCGAAAGTGGCGAACGCGGTCGGCGACGTGAAAAAGGTGTTAGCCGACGCCGGATACGTCCCCGCCGATTACCAGTTGGTGCTCCAGTCCTACGCCGCCCCGGTGGGCCCGGACATTCCCGCGGATCTGCAAAGCCTCAACGGCTGCCCCTTCCGCACCGACGACCTGCAGTGGATTTCGACGACGGGCATCAGCACCCTTTCCGCCGGAATCAAACAGGCCGCCGCCCAATCCGGCGCCCGTTTCCTGGACCTGGCCCGAGCAGGCGATAAACACGAGGCCTGCTCCGGCGGCCCGAACCTGGCCACGGAATGGTTCACCCGCCTCACCCTGCACCTGAACGACCTCACCCAGGTCGACCGGGCGACGCACGCACTGCAGGAATCCTTCCACCCCAACGCCGCCGGACACGCCGCCATCGCCGACTGCCTCACCGATTTCCTGACGACCCAGCAAGGCAACGCTTCCTGCCTGGCCGGCCCCGACGGAAAACTCCACGCCGTCCCGGAGCCAGTGAGCTAGGGCGTGTCTGACAAAGCTTTGGTCCAGGTGATCACGGCGTGCAGCACGACCGCCGATCG
>NZ_ASXG01000151.1 GCF_000411975.1 Amycolatopsis orientalis DSM 43388 | reverse complement strand
TTTTTTCAAGCAGAAGACGGCATACGAGATTGAAAATAGCGTTTAGGACAACCTGACTTAACCCCGTTCCGTCATGGTTATGCTGCTCTTCTGTAAATATCCTGGTATTACCAATGCCAGGATATTTACAGTGAAAAAGACAGGCATCCATTCCTGAAAACGGGTTCCCTTCCCGGTCATTGTCACTTCAGCTTTATACAGGCACTCTCTATCAGAATGTTGTTTATTACTGCCCAGAGTTTTGTTGGTATTCATCTACCATTT
>NZ_ASXG01000150.1 GCF_000411975.1 Amycolatopsis orientalis DSM 43388 | reverse complement strand
CGATCGGCGGTCGTGCTGCACGCCGTGATCACCTGGACCAAAGCTTTGTCAGACACGCCCTAGACGCCTGCGGTTTGCTTGATCCAGTCGCGGCTGTTGGCGACGCTGGCGTAGTTCTGGGTGCCGTGTTCGTCGCTGCCGGAGTTTTCGCCGGTGGAGCAGACGCCGACCTGGACGCCGTCGGCCAGTTGCGGGCCGCCGGAATCGCCGTGCCACGAGGAGCCGGTGACGCCCTTGCTCGCGATTGCCTTGCCGTTGAAGGCGTCCGTGCTCTCGCCGGTCACCTGGACGTCCGCGGTCTTGAGCGTGTCCGAGGGCGGGCTCTGGTCCTTGGTGCGGCCCCAGCCGTAGATCTGGTTGGTGGCGCCCGTGGCCGGGTCCTTGTCGGCCAGCTTCATGTACGTCGTGTCCACAGCGGACTTCAGGTGCAGCAGCGCGATGTCGCCGTTGGGCGAGGCCTTTTGGTCGTCGACCGCGGCTTCGGTGCCCTGGCCCAGCGCGACGTCGCCGACCTTGACGTGCATGCCGCCCTTGTTCAGGCAGTGTTGTGCGGTGAGCACCCACTGCGAGGCGATGATCGTGCCGGAGCATTCGAAGCCGCCATAGTCGGTGACGTCGTCCCAGAACACCTGGGCGCCCCACGGGGCCGACTTCACGGTGTCGCCGCCGATGATGTGCGTGTCGGCACTCGCCGGGACCGCCGCCCCGGCCCCGAACGCCATCGCAGCACCGGCGACCACGGCCGCCGCTTTCGCGTAACGCATGGAAAATCCCTCCGCCTCGGTGGTGATTTCCCGACCGTAGGCGGCATCTGGAAATGCGGTAACCTACGGAAGTCGGTCTTCGATCCACGTTTCGCGGAGCGTGCCGTCCGGGTCCAGCCGCCGGTGGAGCGTCTCGGCTTGCTCCGGACGGGTGAGCGCGGCGGCGGCAGCTTCCTGCTGAAGGTGCAACGCGTGCACGGCGACGCGCAGGTTCCGGATCCGGCTGCGGGCGCGGAACCTGGCTCGCCACGGGTGCCAGAGAACGGCGAGCAGGAGTCCGGTCGTTTCGGCGCGGTACTCCTGGGCGGCTTGGATCAGCCGCGCGGAGTTGACCTGCGGGACGTCGCCGAGTCGCCGGTCGACGGCGGCTATCACTGCGCTTTCCAGGACGCGCTCGTGCGCGCCGGCGGCGAAATCGGCGACACGGCGGGGAATTCCGGCGACCAGCACCGCGGTGAGCAGCTCGGACAGCGCCTCGTGGAGGGCGCGGTGCGCGTCCGTTCCGTCTTCTAGGACGGCGGCGATCCCGAGCGCGTCAGCGACGGATTTCCGGCCGGTCAAGGTGTTCGGGGGCAAACCGATCCGGATTTCGGGCACTCCGCCGGAGATCGCGCGGGTCGCTTCGAGCCGCCGGTAGACCTCGGCGCGGAGCTGGCGGCGTTCCTGGACCTTGGTGAAGTAGTTGGTCAACGCGGCGCCGACGACGCCTCCGCCGGTGGTGTAGGCCAGTTCTGCCAGTCCGGGCATCGGGGCTCCCTCGCTCGTGGACTGCATATGCTGGCAGACCTGATCGGGGAGGAGCGGGATGCACACGGTGACGTTCGGCGCGGCGCGCGGAGATCGGCTGGTGATCGCCGTGCACGGGCGGATGCACCCCGGCGCGGACGATTTCTGGGACGGGAACTGGCTCGTCAGCCCGATCGAGATCGTCTCGGGCGGGTTCACCGCGCGGTTGGCCGCCGGGTTGCGGGCCAATGAACTGCAGGAATTCCGGGAGCAGCTGGCGGCCTGCCCGGAGGCCGGCGGCAGCGCGCGGCTGATGTCGCTGGAGGATTGGCTGGACCTGACGGTGACCGTCGCCGACGGACGGGCCGAGGCGGAGGGCGTCGCGATCGCCGATCATTCGAGCGGGAACCGGCTGTCGTTCCGGATCGAGGGGATCGAGTATGCGCAGCTGGCGGAGGTCGTGGCGGGGCTGACCGCGATCGAGGCGGCGTTTCCCGTGCTCGGGCTTCCGTGAAGAACGGGAATTATGAGGGGGCGTATGCACGGTGTGCGGGACATGCGCGGAGAGCTGTCGCCAATGGAGACGGTGCTACCTGACGGACCGTGAAGTCTTCCTCGGCTGAACCCGCTCAGTCCTCCACCGGCTTGGTCCACGCGACCTGCACCAGTTCCACTCCGTGCCGTCGCGACACCAGGGTTCCTCGGCCGGCCGGCTGCGGCGAGGGCTTCACATCGCCGAGCAGCGCGCCCTCTTCCTTCCCGCCGGACATGACCAGACCCGGCGAGCCCAGCTCCCGCACCCGCTGGATCACCGCTTCGTACAGGCCTCGTCCGGCGCCGCCGGAGGAGCGGGCCAGGATGAGGTGCAGGCCGATGTCCCTTGCCTGCGGGAGGAATTCCAGCAGGGACAGCAGTGGGTTCCGTCCGGCGGTGGCGACCAGTTCGTAGTCGTCGACGACTACGTACAGGTCCGGGCCGCGCCACCAGGAGCGGTTTCGCAGTTGGTCGGGCGTGACGTCCGGGCCGGGGAGGCGATTGCGCATCGCGGTCGCGCATTGATTCACCAGGTCGGTCAGGGTGTTCTCGGCGCCGGCATAGCCGAGCAGGTGCGGTTCGTCCACTACGCCCAGCAGGCTGCGGCGGTAGTCACCGACCAGGATTAGGGCTTCGTCGGGCGTGTTGGTCGCGCAGATGCCGGTGATGAGGGCGCGCAGCAAAGAACTCTTGCCCGATTCGACGTCGCCGAAGGCCAGGAAGTGCGGGTCCGTCCGGAAGTCCAGGTGGACGGGGCGCAGGGTGGATTCGGCCAGGCCCAGGGTGATCCGGCTGCGCGGGGCGGCGGGCAGCGAGTCCAGCGGGACTTCCGGAGGGAGCAGGCGGACTTGCGGCGCGCGCGGGCCGGTCCAGGCGGCGGAGACTCGGCGGACCAGGTCCAGGCCGCCGGCGCCTACGGTTTCCGGGCGTTGGTCGGAGTCGATGCGCGGCAGGGCCGCGAGGAAGTGCAGTTTGTCCGCGGTCAGACCGCGGCCGGGGCGGTCGGCGGGGACGTTTTGCGCTGTCTTCCGGTCGATCGACGAGTCCGCCGGGTCGCCCAGTCGCAGTTCGAAGCGGGTGCTGATGGCGTCGCGCAACTGCGCGCGGGCGCCGATCCACTGGTTGAGCGAGACCAGGACGTGGATGCCGAAGCCCAGACCTCGTTGCGCCAGCGCGGTGATTTGTTCTTCCAGGCGTTCGTATTCGGACCGAATCGTGGTCCAGTTGTCCACGAACAGGAACACGTCGCCGAACTCGCGGTCGTCGCTGCTTTCGGTGAACTCGCTCCGGCGGCTGCGGAAGGCGGCCATCGACTCGATCCCGTGCGCGGCGAAGAATTCTTCCCGCTGTTCCAGCAGAGTCACGAGTTCCGCGACGACCCGGCGGCAGCGCTGCGGATCGCGGCGGGTGGCGTAGCCGGAGACGTGCGGGAGGCCGGCGATCGGGGCCAGCGCGCCGCCGCCCATGTCCAGGATGAAGAACTGCACCTCGGCGGGCGTGTGGGTCAGCGCGAGCATCGCCGCGATGTCCTTCATCAATGTCGACTTGCCGCTTTGCGGTGCGCCGACTATGACCGCGTTGCCCGCCGCGCCGGAGAAATCCGCCCACAGCATGTCGCGGCGCTGTTCGAAGGGCTTGTCCACCAACGCGACCGGGATGGTCAGCTTGCCGTTGCCGCCCCAGCCGAGCGGGCACAAGCCGCGGCGGGGGTCTTCGCCGATCGGGGGCAGCAGCTGGTCCAAAGTGGGCGGTTCGGCCAGCGGCGGCAGCCAGATCTGGTGCGCGGCCGGGCCGCGTCCCTCCAAACGGGACAGCATCGCGCCGATGATGGTCTCGCCGGTGCCCTTCTCCGGAGTCTCGGCGGCGGGTTGTTCGGCGACGGGGATCTCGACCGGCCCCAGAGTGAATGGCAGGACGCCGAGCTGCTGTCCGTCTGAGCGTACAATCCGGCTGCGTGGCGGGAGTTCGCCGGAGACGTACGCGGCCTTGAGCCGGATCAGGGTGTCGTTGTCGGATTTCAGGTACGCCGAACCGGGTACCGGAGGCAGTTGGTAGGCGTCGGCGACGCCGAGTACCGCACGGCTTTCCGCGGCGGAGAACGTCCGCAGGCCGATCCGGTACGACAGGTGCGAGTCGAGCCCGCGCAGCCGCCCTTCCTCCAGCCGCTGCGACGCAAGAAGCAGGTGGATCCCGAGGGAGCGGCCGAGGCGGCCGATCGCGACGAACAGGTCGATGAACTCCGGCCGGGAGGAAAGCAGCTCCGAGAATTCGTCGATGATCACCAGCAGCGACGGCAACGGCTGCAGCGGAGCGCCGTCCGCGCGGGCCTTCTCGTAATCGCGCACCGACGCGTAGTTTCCGGCTGCGTGCAGGAGTTCCTGCCGCCGCAGCAGCTCACCGTTCAGCGCGTCCGCCATGCGGTCGACGAGCGCGAGGTCGTCGGACAGGTTCGTGATCACCGCGCAGGTGTGCGGCAGGTTGGTCATGCCTGCGAACGTCGCGCCGCCCTTGAAGTCGATCAGCGCGAGGTTCAGCGTTTCCGACGAATGCGTGACAGCCAGCGCGGTGACCAGCGTGCGCAGCAGTTCGCTCTTGCCGGACCCGGTCGCGCCGATCACCAGCCCGTGCGGGCCCATGCCGCCCTCGGCCGATTCCTTGAGGTCCAGTTCGACCGGACGGCCTTCGGGATTCACGCCCAACGGGATCCGCAGCCGGTCGCGCGCCGGGCGCGGCGCCCAGGTGGCGGTGGGGTCGGTGTCGCGCGGGTCGCCGATGCCGAGCAGGCCGGCCAGCCCGAACGTCGAGGACATCGGCTGTTCGCTGACGACCGCGCCGCCCTGGTGCAGCGGCGTCAGCATCCGGGCGAGCGCTTCGGCCGCGCCGTGGTCGAGGCGGTCCGGCGTGCCGAGAAAGCCGAGCCGTGCTTCGGTGCCGTCGAGCACCACCATGCCGAGCTGATCCGGTGAGACGTGCAGGCTCAGCAACCGGTCGGTCGACGTCGCGCGCGGCTGGTCGCCGCCGATCTCCAGCACCGTGATCCCCAGCCGGCCCTCTTCGGCCAGCAGACGCGGTTCGCCGTGGGAGTCGCCGCCGTCGACGACGAGCACGAGGTGGGGCAGGTCCGCCGACCCGCCGCGGCGCGAGAACGCCGGGCGGTCGCCGAGATCCGGGCCGAGCAATCGTGCGAGTTCCGCGGCGTTGTCGGCGAACAACCGGCGCGGACCGGTCGCGTCGGCGAGCACCGGCGCGGTGGCGTGCGGCAGCCATTTCGCCCATTCCCAGTCGTGCGCCCGATCCGGGGAGACGCAGAAGGCCACGCGCAGGTCGGTCGGGGAGTGGAACGTGACCAGCTGCGCCAGCACCGCGCGCGTCATCCCGAGCACGTCGAACCGGCGACCGGACAGGGTCGCGGCCGCATACGAACGCAGCGAGAGCGAAACCGGCAGGCCGTCGACGGTCGAGAAAGTCTGGATGAAGTGCTTGAGATTGGTGGAGGAAACCGGGTCCAGCTCTTCCAGCGGCGCGATCTGCGGCGCGCGCAACGGCGTCGCGAGCGGCTGCGGGCCGGTGGCCGCGCGCACCATCGCGAACGAGCGGTCGCCGCGGCGGCGGTCCCAGTGCTGGTCGGTTTCGATGTACGCCCACAGGTCCGCCGGATCCGGCTGCTGCGCGATCAGCGTGGCGCGCTGGGAGTCGGCGACCGCGCGCACCCGCGTGCGCAGTCCGGCGAGATAGCGCTGGTAGTCGCGGCGCTCCTCGTTGATCTGCGCCTTTTTCGCCATGCCGCCGCGGCCGAGCGACATCACGATCATGCCGCCCATCGCGGTGACGAACAGCGCGCCGAAGATCCAGGTCATCACCCCGCCGTCGCGTCCGATGTAGACGAACGACATCGCGCCCATGCCGAGCATCATCGGCAGGAACATCATGAGCTGCATCACGCCGCCGGAGCCGCTCTTGGGCAGCATCGGCGGGGACTGCAGCATGATCTCCCCCGGCTGCTCGCCGAGCAGGCCGAGGCGGTCGCGGGGCGCACTCATGCCCCGTATTTTGGCCGCCGGTTGTCCGGTCGCGGTGGGTACTTTTGCCGTCCGCTCGCCCGGCGGCGCGAACTTACGCTCTGCGCAGACGCCCCGCACCGGTGCGTCGACCGCGAGAGACCGGAGGGAGCGCCATGGGCACGACCGGCGAGTACCGGGCCGAGCCGGAGGCCATGCGCTCCACCGTCGGCAACGTGGGCGGCATCATCGCCCACGGCATCAATGCCGTCGCAGACCTGGAAAAACTCGTCCTGCAGCCGTCGACGTTCGCCAGTTTCGGCAGTGTCGTCGCGGCGGCGAACGAGGCGCTGCACTCGCAGCAGGTGACCGCGGTGCGCTCGCTGCTGCAACTGCTGCAGGAGATCAACGGACTGGTCAAGCACAGCGCGGACGCTTACCAAAGCGCCGACGAAGCCGTCTCCGAGGGCTACGGCGGGGGCAGGGGGCCTTCGGCGCCGTCGCTGACGTCGATCTGGGGGACCCCGCACGCGGCGCACCTGGCCGCGGCGGCGATCACCGACAGCGCCGGTGCGCACGGCGAACCGTCCTCGGTCGGCAACGTGCTGCGCTATCTCGGCGACGCGGATCTCGGCCGGCTCGCCGAACACCCGCTGACCGACGCGCGGTTCCACGGCGTCGCGGACTTCAACGACTGGCTCGCCGGCGACGCCGACAACCAGGCGCGGGTCGGCCTGATCGAGGTTTATTCGGGCACCGCGCGCACCTTCGGCGACGTGCCCGGCGGCGTGCACAGCGGCGATGTCGTCGTGGTCGAGCCGCTTCGGCTCGCCGACCGGAGCCCGGTGATCGGCGTCGCCGGGGACGGCGGCGTCCTCTACAACCACGGCCCTGTCGATCCGGGCCTCGGCGGACTGGCCAAGGTCAGCGTGTACCGGCCCGCCTCCGTCTGACCCCGACCCCCGACCAAGTGAGGTCCGATGCTCTTCCCGAACTCCAGCGCGATGGACGCCACGGCTTCCGGCGGCGGCCCGATCACCGTGCTGCCGCAGATCGTCACCGGCCAGCCCGAGCAGATCGCGAAGCACGTCCTCGACCTGCTGCACAAGGCCGCCGAGCTGACCTCGCTCTACACCGAGCTGAGCAAGGCCGCCGACCAGCTCGGCAAGGTCTGGTCCGGCGAGGCGTCGGAATCGGCGCTGCAGAAGATCTCCCACTCGCTCGAGCAGCTCACCAAGATCATCACTGTGATCGAGAAGGGCGCTGAACTGCTCGGCGTCTCGGGCACGCTGGTGAAAGCGGCGCAGGAGGCGTACCGGTCGGTGGTCGCGGCGGTGAACCCGACCGTCGCGTCGCTGATGTCGAACTGGTGGACCTACGGGGCCGCGGTCGCGCTTTCCACCGCCACCAGCGCCACCCTGCGCGGATTCATCACTGCGGTCGGCGGGCTGCTGAAAGCGCTCGGCGCGGGCGATCTCGCGAACCAGATCACCCAGGTCGCGACGATCATCGGCGACCTCGAAAAGCTGTTCCACCACGGTTCTTCGGACGCTAACGGCGCGGCGGGCAATGCGGCCATTTCCGGTACTCCAGTCAGCGCGCCGCAGCTGCCCGCGCCAGTCGCGAGCGCGTCCGGGCAGGCGGCGATCGGCGGCAGCGGCGGGGGAGTCCCGTCGTTCACGAACTACACGCCGCCCGCGCTGGCCACTGGCGGCTGGCCGACGGGCAGCGGAACTGGCGGCGGCTGGCCGGGCGGCAGCGGAACCAGCGGCGGGGCTTGGCCGTCCGGGGTCGGGGCCAGTCCGGGGAACAGCTGGATCCCCGTGGATCCGGCTCCCGCGCCGTCGGTGCCCGCTCCGTCGACCGGCGCGCACGAGGTCGTGATCCACACCGATCTCACCACCGGGAAGTCGACCGTCGAGGCCCCGGCCGGGCAGGACGTGGACATCGACGTCGACGTCACCTACCAGGGCAAGCACTTCCAGCAGCACGTCGACATCGACGCGAAGGGCGCGTAACCGGTGGCCGTGGACGCGTCCGGAGTCGTCAGCTCGGTGCTGTCGAACTACCGGCAGGTGCTGGTCGAATACCAGCGCCGGGTCACGGGCGACCCGGCGGCGCTCGAAGCGGCGGCGAACCGCTGTGGCACCAACGCGTCCACGATTACCGGCAAAGCCACTGAAATCGCGGACGCGGCCACGGCATTGCACGCTGACTGGGACGGTGCCGCGTACACCGCGTACGCGACGGCGGCGTCCGATGTCGCACACGCGTTGACCGAAGACGGTACGAAGCTGGGCGAACAAGGCAAGCGGTTGTCGATGGCCGGACAGCTGTTGCGGTGGGCGCGTTCCGGCGTTGATTCGGTTATTTCGCAGTTCGACCAGTACGGCGCACAGTTGATCAACCAAGCGCGTGCGGCGGATCCGAACGCGGTGGGCGCTTTTATCGCCGCGGCAAGGGCTCTGGGCGAACAGGCGGTCGCGGCGGTCGGCGAGGTCGCCGACGAGTTGTCCGACGCGCTGGCGGAGTTGTTCCCCGCGCCGTGGGCCGGACCGATGAGCAAACCGGGCAAGCTGGGCAAACGCACCTACGGCCCGTTGTCCTGGGTCAACGGCGACACACTCGACGGACGGAAACGGCCGCGCTCGGCGCCGTCGTGGTTCGGCAATTCCGGCTGGAAGAAGCTGACCTGGAACGGGCTGGAAGGCACCCGCGCCCCGAAGAAGGCGGACACGCCGTTCGGGCAGCCGAAGCAGAAAACCGCGATCGGCCGGGCCACCGAGGTCACCTACTACAAGACGGCGCATGAGCAAGACGGCTTCATTCCCGAGTACGACGGGAAACTCTCCTCGCAGGGCTGGGACGCGAAGGCGTCCGGACACGCCGAGCTGGGCTTCCGGGAGGACATCGGGACCAGCGGAAGCTACGGCGCCGCGCACGGCAGCGCTCGCGGTTCCGCGTTCGCCGGCGGCGAGGTCAGCGCTTCCGGCCAGCTCGGGGTCCACGGGCTTGGCGTGCACGCCAACGCGTTCGCCGGCGGCAAACTGGAAGGCCAGGTCGCGGCGGACGTCGCGGGGGTCGGCGTCGGCGCCAGCGGGAGTGTCCAATATGGAATCGGCGCGCAGCTCGACGGGCAGTTCGTCTACGACAACGGGCATCTGAAGATGAACTTCAAGGCCGGTGCCGCGTTGGGGATCGGGGCCGGGCTCGGCGCGAAGATCGACATCGACCTGCCGAAGGTCGGCGCGGCGGTCGCCGAGTACGGCGGCGCGGCGATCGACGCGGTCGGCGACGCGGCGGGCCAGGCGGCCGACGCGCTGGGCGGGGCTTGGGACGACGACGCCGTCCAGTACGCGGGTTCGTGGTGAGCGCCATGGCGGATCTGATGACGCTCCCGCTGGGCTTCGACGTCCCGGAGGGCTGGACGCCGGTGCCGCCGATCGCCCCCGGCCTGGTTTTCGTTGCGGTGCACCCGAATTCGCAGGCGGAGTTCACCCCGAACATCACGCTCGGCATCCAGCAGCGCCGGGATTCCTTGCCGATGACGGACATCGCCGACGAAGCCGTCGAGCGGCTCGGCCGGACGATGGCCTCGCTGGACGTCGCCGGCCGGCAGGAGGTCGGCAGCCCGGCCGCGCCCGGCTGCACCCAGACCTTGCGGCTGCGCACCGGCGAAGGCCAGGAACTGCTGCAGATCCAGGTGTTCCTGACTGTGCCCGGCCCGGCCGGGCGGGTTGTGCTGGAGCTGGTCTGCACGGCCGATCCGCGGGACGCGCGCCCGCTCGTCCCCGACTTCCGGAAGTTCGTCGCCAGCGTGCACGTCCGCCGGGAAACCCCGCAGGAGAAGGAGAACGACGGTGACTGAACCGAATGCCGTGCCGGATATGGACGAACTGCTCGCGCAGGTCCGCAAGCAGACCGAAGAGGTGCAGCGGATCCAGCGCACGGTCGAGGCGATGGAGGTCAAGGCCGCCTCGCGGCAGAACGAGGTGACCGTGACGCTGCGCGGCGACGGCCGGTTCACCTCGGTCGACATCGACCCGCGCGCGATCCGCGAATACGACGCGCGCACGCTGTCGGAGATCGTCCTCGAAGCGGTGAACGCGGGTCTGCAGAAGCTGGCCGAGGCGAGCAGCGCGAAGTTCGCCCCGGTGATCGAGGCGGCCAGGGCCCAGCAGTGAGCGCGCCGGCCGTCGCCGGGTCGACCCGGCGCGTCACGATCGTCACCCCGCGCGCCAGGGTGGACGTCGCGCTGCCGCAGCAGAGCACGTTCGCCGAACTGGTGCCGCAGCTGGTCCGGCTGGCCGGGGCGGCCGGGCAGGCGTCGGCCGAGCACCCGGGCTGGGTGCTGTCGCGGCTCGGCGGCGCGCCGCTCGCGCTCGGGCTCACCGTGGCCGCCGCGCAGGTGCGCGACGGCGAGGTGCTGCACCTGACCCCGCGCGAACGTCCCCGCGGCCCGTTGCTGTTCGACGACGTGGTCGATTCGATCGCGAGCGTCGGCGAATCCGCGTCGACCGCGTGGGGGCCGAAAATCGCCCGGCGGGCCGGGATCACGACGGCCGCGTTGCTGTTGTTCGCGGGCGGGCTGCTGATCCAGGCCTCGCTGGCGGGCAGCGTGCTCGCGCCGATCGGCACCGGGCTGCTCGCGATCGTGCTGCTGCTCGGCGGCGGTGCGCTGAGCCGGGCGTACGGCGATTCGGGCGCGGGCGCGGCCGGTGCGCTGGCCGGGCTCGGCGTCGCGTTCCTGGCCGGGATGTCGTTGCTGCCCCCGCATCCGGTGTTCTCGCTCGCCGCCGGACCGCTTGCCGCGGGCCTCGCCGCGGTGACTGTGTACGGCGTGCTGGCCGCGGTTTCGGTGGCCGACCGGCTGCCGTTCTTCGTCGCAGCGGTCGGCTCGGCGGGAATCGGCGCGCTCGCGACCGGCGTCGTGCTGCTGACCGGCGCGAAACCAGTGGCCGCCGCGGCGGTTGCCGCGGTGCTGGCGACCGCGTTGGCCGCCGTCGCGCCGATGCTCGCGCTGCGGCTCGGCCGGATGCCCCTCCCGCGCGTGCCGGACGACATGGAATCCTTCCGCGCCAACGAACAACCGTCGCTCGGGGCGGAAATGGCCGGCCGGACGACGTATGCGCAGGCGTTGCTCACCAGCCTGCTGGTGGCGCTCGGGCTGGTGGTGCTCGGTTCCTCGATCGTGCTCGCGACCGGCGGGCCGTGGGAAGCCGGGCTGGCCGCGCTTCTGGGGACGGCGTGGGTCCAGCGTTCGCGCGCGTATGCGGGCCGCACGCAGCGGCTGGTGCTGGTCGCCTTCGGACTGGTCGCCTTGCTGACCGCGGGTTTCTGGCTGATCGCGGCCAACCAGCGGATCGCGCTGCTCGCCGCCGGGCTGGTGCTGGTGCTGGCCGCGGTGGTGTCGCTGTTCTACGCGACGCGGGTCGCGCGCGGGGTGCGGTCGCCGTACTGGTCGCGGTTGCTGGATATTTCCGAGTTCCTGGTGCTGTTGTCGCTGGTGCCGTTCGTGGCGTTGATCGCCGGGGTGTACGAGGCGGTCAGCGGCTGAGCGGACTGGCGGCTTTCAGCGTCCGCAGCACCGGCGCGGTTTCGCAGGAGCGGATGCCGGGCAGCGAGCCGAGCCGGTGGGTGAGGTAGCGGTGCAGCGCCGGGGGATCGGCGCAGAGCGCGTGCGCGAGGAGGTTGGTCGGGCCGGTAGTCGCGGCGACGACGGCTAGCTCGCGGTGGGTGGCGAGTTCGGTGGCGACGGCGTCGAGATCGGCGGGGGCCGCGGCCATCCACAGCAGCGCCTGCGTGGTCGCGCCGAAGAGCCGGGCGTCGATTTCCACGTCGAAGTAAAGGGTTTCCGCCGCGCGCAGGTCCGCGATCCGGCGTGCGACGGTCGCGGCGGACCAGCCGGTGACGGCCGCCAATTCGGTTTGGCCGAGGCGGCCGTCTCGCTGCAACGCGGTGAGCAAGGGTTCGTCGGCAGCGGTCGCTTCGGCAGTCGTGGCGCGGCTTTCCGGCTCCAGCTGGCGGCGTTGGGCGTCGGTCAGGACTTCCGCGCGACCCAGCCAGGCGGCGGGGCCGCCGTGGTACAGGTGGAGCAGCTGGTGCGCGGAGACTGCGGTGATGCCGGTGGTGCGCGGGATGTCGTGCAGCAGCAGGCCGTGCTCGGTGCCGTTGGCACTGTGCACGATCACGCAGATTTCCGTACCGCCGCCGGCGAGTTTGACCCAGGTCGTGTCGGTGCGGCGGACGAGCGCGTCGGCGACTCGCTGTGCGACCGCCGGGACGACGGTGAGCCGCACGAGCCACTGCATCTGTCCCGCGCGATGCGGTGCGGCCAACCCGACGACACGCAGTCCGGCCTCGGCGCGCAGCCTCCGGTAGCGGCGCGCGACGGTCTGCGTCGAGACGCCCAGGACGGTGCCGATCCGCGCGAACGGCGCGCGGCCGTCGACCTGGAGCGCGTGGACGAGGGCGTGGTCGAGGTCGTCGAGCATGGCTTGATTCTGCATCAAACCATCCGAGATGGAAGATTTCTGCTCATTTGCCTGGGCGGCTGGAACCTTGCCCGATCGTTGCCCAGGCTGGCGGCATGAACGATTCCCGCCGCTGGGCCGCGCTCGCGGTCCTGCTCGTCGCGGAAGCGATGAACCTCCTCGACACCACGATCGTCCAGGTCGCCGCGCCCGCGATCCACGCCGAACTGGGCGGCGGGCCCGGCACGATCTCCTTCTACACCGCCGGATACACGCTGCCCTTCGCGTTGCTGCTGATCACTGGCGGCCGCCTCGGCGACATTCTCGGCCGCCGCCGCACTTTCCAGCTGGGAGTAGCCGGTTTCGTGCTCAGCTCAGCCTTGTGCGCGGCCGCGGCTGCCCCCGGATTCCTGCTCGTTTTCCGGGCGCTGCAAGGGGCTTCGGCCGCGCTGGTGATCCCGCAGACGATCGGGCTGATCCGCGTATTGTTCGACGGCGCGGCCCGGTCGCGGGCGCTCGGCATGATCGGCCCGGTGATGGGTCTGGCCGCAGTGAGCGGGCCGGTGCTCGGCGGGCTGCTGACCGAAGCGTGGTCGTGGCGGTCGGTGTTCCTGGTGAACGTCCCGCTCGGAGTCGCCGTGCTCGCCGCGTCCGGGCTGCTCGCCGAGGACCGGTCCGTGTCCCGGCCGCGGCTCGATCTGCTCGGGACCGGCCTGGTCGTCCTCGGTGCCGGGCTCGTGGTCTACCCGCTGCTCACGCGGTGGAACGGTTGCCTCGTCGCTGCCGGGGCCGTGGTGCTCGTGGTTTTCGCGCTGCAGCAACGGTTTCGCGGCGGCCTGATCGAGCGCAGCCTCTTCCGCGGTCTGGGTTTCCCGGCCGGACTGGTGACGTCAGTGCTGTTCTTCGCCGTGATGACCGGGCTGCCGCAAGTCGTCGTCCTGTTCTGGCAACTGACCCAGCACGCCGACGCCCGGACCGCCGGGCTCTCCTTGCTGCCCTGGTCCGGTGGGCTGGCAGTATCGTCCTTTGTGGCCGGACGCTGGCTCGTCCCGCGCTTCGGCACCGGGATTCTCTTCGCCGGCGTGGGTTTCCTGGCTCTGGGTGTCGCCGGGATCGCGCTGGGCTGGCCGCTGCTGCTCTCGCTCGCGATCGCCGGAACGGGAACCGGACTGTTCACCGTGCCGTTCTTCACCGCGGCACTCGCGCTGGTCCGTCCTTCGGAAACGGGCTCGGCGGCCGGGCTGCTGAACGCGGTGCAGCAACTCGGCGGAACCGTCGGAGTCGCCGTGCTGACCACGGTTTTCCTCGCCACGGACGTGACAGTCGCGTGCTGGACCGCAGCGGGGTTGACCGCCGCGGCCGGATTGACCGCGCTCGGGCTCATCCGCGGAAGGCACGCCGATAGTCCGTCGGAGCTGTCCCGAGCCGGAGCGTGAAATGGCGGCGCAGGTTGGCCGCCGAACCGAGGCCGCAGCGTTCGCCGATCAACCCGACCGGCAGATCGGTGGATTCCAGCAGGCTGCGGGCCCGCAGGACGCGCTGGTCGAGCAGCCATTGCAACGGCGTGGTGCCCGTGGCGTCGTGGAACCGGCGGACGAACGTGCGCGGGCTGACTCCGGCTCGGCGGGCCAGCTGTTCGACGGTCAGCGGCTGGTCGAGGTGGCGCGTCGCCCAGTGCAGCACCGGACCGAGCCCGGCGTCGTCGGTCTCCGGCACGGTGGCGGACACGTACTGCGCCTGCCCGCCGCTGCGATGCGCGGGCAGCACCATCCGGCGCGCGACTTCGTTGGCGACGTGCGCGCCGAGGTCAGTGCGGACGACGTGCAGGCACAGGTCGATACCCGCGCTGCGGCCAGCACTGGTGAGCACCTGTCCGTCGTCCACGTAGAGCACCGACGCGTCCACCTGGACCCGCGGATGCAGCATGGCGAGCGTGGCGGCGTACATCCAATGCGTCGCCGCGCGCCGGCCGTCGAGCAAGCCCGCCGCCGCGAGCGCGAACGCGCCGGTGCACAGCGAAACAATCCGCGCGCCGCGGGCAGCGGCTTCTTGGATGGCGTCGACCAGGTGCGCCGGAATCGGTTGTCCAGTTTGGACACACGCGTACGGCAACGCGGGCACGAGCACGGTATCGGCGTCCTTGAGCCCGTCGAGACCGTGGCCGGCGTGCTGGCGGAAGCCGAATTCGGTGCGGGTTTCCGGCTTCGCCGCGCAGAACCGCAGCTCGTACCAGGGATCGGCGAGGTCGGTCCGGGACGGCCCGAACACCTCGGCCGCGATGGCCAGCTCGAACAGCGGCATGTCGTCGACCAGCGCGACGGCGACGGTTCGCATGGGACCGAGGATACGGCAGGAATTTTGCGGAAGGAGTCAGTCCTGCCACTCGCCCGAGTTTCGCCGGGGTGGCAGATTCGGGGCCGTGACCGTCGTGGAACTCCGCCAGTACACCCTCCGGCCCGGGCACCGGGACGCGCTGATCGACCTCTTCGACCGTGAGCTGCTGGAACCGCAGGAAGCGGCGGGTTGCACTGTCGTCGGCCAATTCCGCGACGAAGACGACCCGGACCGGTTCGTGTGGTTCCGTTCTTTCCCGGACATGGCGGCCCGGCACGCCGCGCTGACCGCGTTCTACCTCGAAGGCGAGCCTTGGCGGACGCATCGAGACGCCGCGAACGCCACCATGCTGGACAGCGACAACGTCCTGCTGCTGCGCCCCGAAGCCGACTTCCCGTCGCTTTCACGGCCCCGCGACGCCGTCGAGCCCGCGTCGCGAGTTTTGGTGCTCATCGGTCCGGCTTCAGTTGCCTTGCCGGGTCCGCTCGCTTCCTTCGTCACCGAGCCCGCGGAGAACACTTTTCGCGCGCTGCCGGTGCGGGAAGGGGAGAACGTCCGGGTGGGGGTCTGGACGTTTCCCGATCTTGCCGCGTTGCGTGCATTTGAACGCCAGTTGGCGACTTCCGACGACGTGCAGCGGCTTCGCTTGGCTCCGACGGCGCGGTCCGCGCTTCGCTGATCCGCTGCGGCAGGCAGAGCCGGTCGGGCCGGTCGAGGTCCCGCAGCCGCGCGCGGCGTTGTTCGAGCGTTGGAGCTGGAGCGGTTGCTTCGTCCAGAGGACGGGGGGCTCGGGAACCCGGCCTCAGGTCAGCGCGAGCGGCAACGTCCGCCGCACCGCCGCCCCGTGCCCGCCGTGCAGCGGAACCACCGAAACCCCCTGCGGCACCGGCACTTCGTCCGCCCGCGCGCCTACCCGGATGGTCAGCTCGAGCTTCTCCCGCCCACCCGGCGTGCGGCGCAGCGTCGCGGACGTGGCGGTGAACGCCGCACCCGGCACGGCCGCTCCCAACGTCCGGGCGAGACCGCGCGAAGACCGCGGCGAGTAGCACGTCTGCGTGAGCCCGCCCCACTTCCATGCGCGCCAGAAATCGCCGTCGGTCTCCGGGTTGCCGTTCGAAACGCCCAGCGCCACCCGCAGTTCGTTGGTCAGCTCGCCCGCCTCCAGGACCGTCGACGGATACCCCGCCTCCGCCAGCGCCACCATCAAGCTCAGCGCCGCGCTCGCCGTGCTCCGCAGCGCGCCCAGTTCGCCGCCGCCGCGGGCGAGGGCGGCGATCGGCGCGTCTTCCGGCCGGTAGCGCACCGCGAGCCAGCGCACCCGGTACACCCGCGAATCCCGGGGCACCGCCCACGTGAGCAGCTGCACGGCGGCCAGCGGGATGTCGGTGTTCTGGAACGTCGTGCGGAGGATGGCCAGCAGTTCGTCCGCCGACGGCTCCCCGGGACCGGGGGTGAGGCGGACGATCGCGCTCCAGCCGCCGTCGACCTCGGCGACCCCGAAGCGGTTTCCCGCGCGGTCGACGTGCTGGCGGACCTTCACCGGACCGGCGATGCGCAGCAAGGCGTCCGGGCTGTCGCGGCGGCTGTCGTGGCGGCGGAGGCGATGTGCCAGCCACGTCCACGCCCAGCCGGCGAAATGCCGTCCGCCGACCCGCACGGACGTCATCGCCACCAGCAGCCCGGCCAGCGAGGCGACAACGATCCGCATCGGCTGGGCCAGGCCGTGCACGGTGAAGGCGAGCAGCAGCGCCAGCGCGGCGATCTCCCACCCGGCCGCCTGCAGCGGGCGGATCGGCAGCAGCCACGGCCACGGTGCGGCGCCCGAAACCCCGGCGGTCCCGGGGGCGCGGACAGGAGCCGGGGCAGGCGGCGCGGACACGGACAACGCATTCCCCTCTTCCCCGGGCAGCGACCCGGCCCCGCGAACGCTAGCGTTCCCGCGCGGGCGCGTGGGCGTAAAAATTACCCTCGTGCGCTCCCGGAGAGCTGTCTAGCCTGCGCGGGAAGCGGATGTGATCTCCAGGGGGCCGGGACAGCGTGTGGACGCAGCGGGACCAGATCCAGGCGTACCAGTTCCTGCGCCGCCGCCTCGTGTCCGCGCTCGTCGCCGCGGACGCCAACCATCCGGTGTCGCCCAGCCGCCGGCTCGTGCTCGGCACGGTGCTCGGCGTCGGCGCGGCCCTGCTCGTGACGGCGGTGTTCGGGGTGATCGGCCTGGTCAGCCCGTCCGGCGGGAAGGACTGGCTGTCCGGCGGCAAGGTGATCGTCGAGGAGGACAGCGGGGCGCGGTTCGTGCTCGGCGCGGACGGCGCGGTGCATCCGGTGCTGAACTACGCGTCCGCGCGGCTGCTGGCCGGCGGCAACGGCCACGACACCGTCACGGTGCCCGCCGCGAAGCTCGGCACTGCCCCGCGCGGCACGCAGATCGGCATCGTCGGCGCACCGGATTCCTTGCCCGCCACCTTGATCACCACCCCGTGGACCAGTTGCAGCCGCACCACCCAGGACGCGCCCGCTTCGGCGGAACCGCTCGTCGCCGTGCTGCTGGAAGCCGCGGCGACCGGAGTCGAACTGCCGCGCGATTCCGGCGTGATCGTCCGCGTTCCGCAGGGCAGCCGGTTCCTGCTCGCGGGCGGCCACCGGTACCGGCTGAGCGACGAAGCCGCCGCCGCCCTGCAGTTCGACAGCTACCCGACGATCACCGTGTCCGCGCGCTGGATCGACACCGTGCCCGCCGGACGCGACCTCGGCGAGATCCCCGTGGACGGCGCCGGAAACCGCGGCCCGCGCGTCGGGACGCAGGAGACGCGCGTCGGCCAGGTGCTGTCGGTCGTCGACCCGATGGCCGGGCCCGCCAACGCCTCGACCTACTACCTCGTCCGCCCGGACGGTCTCGAACCCGTCGGCCAGACCGAGGCCGCGCTGCTCGTCACGACCCCGGCGAACGAACCGGCGTATTCGGGCCGGCCGGAACCGGCGCGGGTGCGCGCCGCGGACGTCGCTTCGGCGAAGAAGGTCAGCGAATCCCGTTCGGGCGGCGCGGATCCGGCGGCGTACCCGGACCGGATCCCCGGCAAAGCCCCGATCACCGGAAGCTCGGTGACCTTGTGCGCGCAGAACGGCCGCGTCACGGTCTCGGCGGATCTGCCGGTCCCGCCGGGCGCCCGCGCGCTGCCGGTGCAGAGCCGGACCGACGCCCGGGTCGCGGACGTCGTCTACGTACCGCCCTCGCGCGGCGCGGTCGCGACCGATCCCGGGTCCGGCACCATTTATCTCGTCACGGACACCGGACGGAAATATCCGGTGGCGAACGGGACGGCGCTCACGTCGCTGGGCTACGGTTCTGGGTCCGGGCATCCGGTCGCGGGCGGGCTTCTCGCGCTGATGCCGACCGGTCCCGCACTCGATCCCGGCGCGGCCGGGCAGCCTGCGGGAACGGGGTGAGCGAGCCGGTGACCACGACAGCGCAGCGACCCAGCGACGTGCCGGACCGCCCCGATTCCCCGGCGCCCGAGCGCATCCGGGTCGCCGTCATCGAAGACCATCCGCTGTACCGCCGCTCGGTGGAACGGGTTCTCCTCGAAGCCCCGGACGTCGAACTGGGCGCGGTGGTCGATTCGGTCGCGCGCTTCCACGTCGCGCGCCAGCCGGCCGGGAGCGTCGTCCTCCTCGACCTCGGCCTGCCCGGCGTCGCCGGCGCGGCCGCGGTGCTCGAAGTCGCCGAGCTGGGCCACTACGTGCTGGTGGTGTCCGCGCAAGCCGAGCCGGAGACCGTGCTCGCCGCGATCGCCGCCGGGGCCAAGGGATTCCTGTCGAAGGACGTCGATGTCGACGAGCTGCTGATCGCCATCCGCGCGGTCGCGGGCGGCGGCGCGTACGTGTCGGCCGTCGTCGCCGGAATGATCATCAAGGACAACACCGACCGCCCGGTCGCGCGGCCGGAAATGGAGCTGTCGCCGCGCGAGGTGCAGGTGCTGCGGCTCGTCGCGGCGGGCGAACGGGACGTCGACATCGCGCGGATCCTCGACATCGGCGTCCGCACCGTGCGCGGCTACCTCGACCGGATCCGCGACAAGACCGGCGAACGGCGGCGCCCCGGCCTCGTGAAGGAAGCGATCCGCCGAGGGCTGGTGGGGAAGGAAACACTGAGGTGAAAGCCGACGAGGGGCGGCGGCGGACCGGACCCATCCAGGTCGGGGTGATCGAAGACCACCCGCTGTACCGGGACGCGGTCGCGCGCGTGCTGAACGAGGCCCCGGACATCGAACTGGGCGCGGTAGCCGACTCCGTGGCGCGCTTCGCGGTGCAGGACCAGCCGAAGGGCAGCGTGGTCGTGCTCGACCTGAAACTGCGCGGCGTCCAGGACGCGGCCGCGGTGCTCGAGGTGGGGCAGATGGGGCACAAGGTGCTCGTGGTGTCCGCGCACGCGGAACAGCCGGAGGTCCTCGGCGCGATGCAGGCCGGGGCGAAGGGTTTCCTGTCGAAGGACGTCGACGGGGACGAGCTGCTGCGCGCGATCCGGACCATCGCGGAGGACAACGCGTACGTCTCGCCGACCTTGGCCGGGATGATCATCCAGGACAGCGACGAACGGCACGCGGGTCCGAAGATCGTGCTGTCGGAGCGGGAGAAGCAGGTCCTGCGCCTGGTCGCGGCGGGGGAGCGGGACGTCGACGTCGCGGAGATCCTGGACATCAGCGTCCGGACGGTGCGCTCGTACCTGGACCGGATCCGGGACAAAACGGGGGAACGGCGGAGGGCGGGATTCGTGCGGGTAGCGATCCGGGAAGGGTTGCTGCGCTGAGGTTTCGCCGCGTCCAGGGGTCCTTGGCAGCGCGCCGTGCGGCGGATGCGGGTTCCGCTGGGGCCTTCATGGACGTCTGCACCGCGCATCGCCGACCTCGCACCGGCTACCGGACAACCCATGCGTCCCAACGTGGCATTGCGGCGCTGGCCGGGGGTCAGAGCCGCCGGTTGGCCAGCGCCCCGGTAGCCGTCCGGGCCTTCCCGGCCACCTCCGGCTCCACGTCCACCACCAGCATCTCCGCCCCGGCGCCGGCCTGCGCTTCCACGCGCCCGAACCCGTCCGCGACCAGCGAATACCCGATCCCCGTCGGCGCCTTCGGGTTGACCTCCACCCCGGTCACCGCGGGGTCGGCCTGCCCGCAGGCCGCCACCCAGCATCCGGAGTCCAGCGCCCGCGCGCGCACCAGGACTTCCCACTGCTCGCGCTTCCCGGCCCCCGCGCCCCACGACGCCGGGACCGCCACCACGTCCGCGCCGTCGTCGGCCAAGCGCCGGAACAGCTCCGGGAAGCGCAGGTCGTAGCAGGTGGCGACGCCGAACACGGTCCCCTCCGCGGAGAACGTCACGACCTCCGACCCGGGCGCGACCGTGTCCGATTCGGCGAACCCGAACGCGTCGTACAGGTGGATCTTGTCGTACCCCAGATGCTGCCCCAGCCCGGTGACCAGCAGCGTGTTCCGCACCCGCCCGTCGTCGGCCGGGGTGAACATCCCCGCGATCACCAGCACGTCGTGGTCCGACGCGATCGACGCGACCGCCGACGCCCACGGCCCGTCCAGCTGCTGCGCCACCGGGGCGAGCGGGCGGCCGAACCGCGCCATCGTCGCCTCCGGGAAGACCACCACCCGCGCTCCGGCGGCCGCCGCGGCCTCCGCGCCGGCGCGAACCGTTTTCAGGTTTTCCTCCGGGTCGTCGCCCGAGTTGAGCTGGCACAACGCGATCCGGGGCACACGAGCCTCCCTGGTCCGGGGACAGCGGGTCGTCACCGAGTATCCCTGCCGGGGGCGCGCGGGCCACCTCGTACCCTGGTGTCCATGTTGAACCGCACCGACCTGCGCGGGCAGGTCCCCTCCGCTGCCGAGCTCCGTGCCGCGCTTCCGCGCGCCGAGTACGACGTGGACGCGGCCCTGCATCAGGTCCGGCCGGTGGTCGAGGCGGTCCGCGACCGCGGGGTCGAGGCGGTCCTCGAGTTCACCGAGCGGTTCGACAAGGTGCGCCCGGAGACGGTCCGGGTGCCCGCCGAGGAGCTGGCCAAGGCGCTGTCCGAGCTGGACCCGCAGGTCCGCGCGGCGCTGGAGGAGTCCATCAAGCGGGCTCGGAAGGTGCACGCCGACCAGCGCCGCCAGGACGTCACGACGCAGGTCGTCCCCGGCGGCACGGTCACCGAGCGCTGGGTGCCGGTCGACCGCGTCGGCCTGTACGCGCCGGGCGGGCTGGCGGTGTACCCGTCGACCGTGGTGATGAACGTCGTCCCGGCCCAGCTGGCCGGCGTGCGCTCGCTGGTCGTGTGCTCGCCGCCGCAGGCCGCGTTCGGCGGACGGCCGCACCCGACGATCCTCGCCGCGGCCGCGCTGCTCGGCGTGGACGAGGTCTGGGCGGTCGGCGGCGCGCAGGCGGTCGCGCTGGTCGCCTACGGCGGCGTCGACACCGACGGCGCCGAGCTGGCCCCGGTGGACATCGTCACCGGACCCGGCAACATCTTCCTCACCGCGGCCAAGCGCCTGGTCCGCGGCGTGATCGGGATCGACTCCGAGGCCGGTCCGACCGAGATCGCGATCCTCGCCGACGAGACGGCCGACCCGGCGCACGTCGCCGCCGACCTGATCAGCCAGGCCGAGCACGACCCGCTGGCGGCGAGCGTCCTGGTCACCCCGTCCGAGGAACTGGCCGACGCGGTCGACCGCGAGCTCGCTGCCCGGGTCCCCGCGACGAAGCACTCCGAGCGGGTCGGCCAGGCGCTGGGCGGCAAGCAGTCCGGCGTCATCCTGGTGTCCACTGTGGACGACGGACTGCGCGTGGTGGACGCGTATGCCGCCGAGCACCTGGAAATCCAGACCGCGAACGCCCGCGAGGTGGCGGCGCGGGTGCGCAACGCCGGGGCGGTTTTCGTCGGCGCGTACGCCCCGGTTTCGCTGGGCGACTACTGCGCGGGCTCGAACCACGTGCTGCCCACCGGCGGGTTCGCCCGGCACTCCTCGGGGCTGTCGGTGCAGAGCTTCCTGAAGGGGATCCACGTCGTGGACTACTCCGAGGACGCGCTGCGCGAAATCGCCCCCCGCGTCGTCGCGCTCGCGACCGCCGAAGACCTGCCCGCGCACGGCGAAGCCGTCACCGCGCGTTTCGAAGGAGACGGCCGATGAACGAAGCCACTCCCGGCGGCGAGGTCACCCTCGCCGACCTCCCGCTGCGCGAGGACCTGCGGGGCCGCACCCCGTACGGCGCGCCGCAGCTGGACGTCCCGATCCGGCTCAACACCAACGAAAACCCGTACCCGCCGCCGCCCGAGCTGGTCGACGACGTCGCCGAGGCCGTGCGCGCCGAAGCCGCCTCGCTGCACCGGTACCCGGACCGCGACGCGGTGGCGTTGCGCACCGATCTCGCGGACTACCTCACCGTGTCCACGCGGGTCGTGCTGTCCGAGGAGAACGTGTGGGCGGCCAACGGATCGAACGAGATCCTGCAGCAGATCCTGCAGGCGTTCGGCGGTCCCGGCCGCACCGCGCTGGGCTTCGAGCCGTCGTACTCGATGCACCCGATCATCGCGACCGGCACCCGCACCGACTGGCTGCCGGTGCCGCGCCGCGCGGACTTCTCGCTCGACACCGAGCAGGCCGCCAAGGCGGTCGCCGAGCGGAAGCCGGACATCGTCTTCGTGACCAGCCCGAACAACCCGACCGGCGGATCGATCCCGCTGGACCAGCTGCGCGGCGTGCTCGACGCGGCCCCGGGGATCGTCGTGGTGGACGAGGCGTACGCGGAGTTTTCCTCGCAGGCCAGCGCGATCGAGCTGATCGCGGAGTACCCGGCGAAGCTGATCGTGTCGCGCACGATGAGCAAAGCGTTCGCCTTCGCCGGCGGACGGCTGGGCTACCTCGCCGCCGCACCGGCCATGGTGGACGCCCTGCAGCTCGTCCGGCTGCCGTACCACCTGTCCAAGGTCACCCAGGCGGCCGCCCGCGCTGCTCTGCGGCACGCCGACGCCACCCTCGCGTCGGTGCACAAGCTCTCCGCCGAACGCGACCGTGTCGTGGAAGCCTTGCTGGGCTTGGGATTCACCCCGGTGCCGAGCGACGCCAACTTCGTCCTCTTCGGACAGTTCAGCGACGCGCCGGCCAGCTGGCAGTCCTATTTGGACCACGGCGTGCTGATCCGGGACGTGGGCATCGAGGGCCACCTGCGGGTGACCGTCGGCACCCCGGAAGAGAACGACGCTTTCCTCGAAGCGAGTAAGGAAGTCAAGCGATGAGCCGCGTCGGCAAGGTGGAGCGCACCACCAAGGAATCGTCCATCCTGGTCCAGCTGGACCTCGACGGGACCGGCCAGGTGGAGATCGCCACCGGCGTGCCGTTCTACGACCACATGCTCACCGCGTTCGGCGTGCACGGCTCGCTGGACCTGAAGGTCGAGGCCACCGGCGACGTCCACATCGACGCGCACCACACTGTCGAGGACACCGCGATCGTGCTCGGCCAGGCGCTGCGCCAGGCGCTGGGGGACAAGAGCGGCATCCGGCGGTTCGGCGACGCGTGGATCCCGATGGACGAAACGCTCGCGCACGCCGCGATCGACGTCTCCGGCCGCCCGTACTGCGTGCACGTGGGCGAACCGGAGCAGTTCAACACCTTCACCATCGGCAACAACTACCCGTTCGTCCTGACCCGGCACGTCTTCGATTCGCTGGCGTTCCACGCCCAGATCGCGCTGCACGTCCGGGTCATCCACGGCCGCGACCCGCACCACATCGCGGAGGCGGAGTACAAGGCCGTGGCCCGCGCGCTGCGGGCGGCGACGGAACCGGACCCGCGGGCGGGCGGGATTCCGTCCACGAAGGGCGTGCTTTAAGGGTTTGCCCTGCGGAACACCGTGCGCGACGTAGGTGGTTGACGTCGCGCACAGTGCCCGCTGTGCTCTTCCTGGCGGGCGAAGCGCGCGGTTCTCTCTGGGAATCCTGCGCACTTCCGATTCTCGAGCTGCGGTACTGGTTCCGCGGTGTGCGCTCTCGGCGGGAATGCGGTCCGGCGGCTGGGCAACGCGGGATTGCGCGAAGCAGGGCGGGAGCATCCCGTCCGGGAGCTGCTGATCGACCTCGTTCGGGGAGATGAGAATCGCCGCGGCGCGAGCACTTGGTTCCCTGGGGGACTCGGGCTCAGCGCGAATGGGCGAGAATTGTCCAGGGGGATTCTGCCCTGGAAACCTGGCCAGGGGACCGCACGACCTGAGTCACACGCGGAACACCGTGCGCGGCGCGGCATACGCCACCGGCCCGGGAAAGTGTTCGGCGGCAAGGCGAACCGCGTCGCGGGCGGTGACCGTGTGTCCGAGATGGGTGAGCACCAGCCGGGCGGCACCGGCAGCCGCGCGGCCCGCTTCGGCCGGAGTCAGGTGTTCCGCGGACGGTTCGATGCTGTCCGCCTCGCACAGGAACAAATCCGTTCCCGCCGCCAAAGTGGCGAGTGCGGCGCAGGGCCCGGTGTCGCCGGAGTACGCGAAAGTCCGTGCCCCGTCGGTGATCCGCACCCCGAACGCCGGGAACCCGTGCGACACGGCCACCGTCTCCAGCCGCAGGCCGCCGACTCGGGTGCGGTGTCCGTCGTGCAGTTCCCGGACGGCGAACGCCTCCTCGATCGGCGCGCGTCCGGTGTTGCTGAGGAACGCGGAAATCCGGGCCGCCGTGCCGGGCGGGCCGTAGAGCGGGATCGGCCGGCGCAGGCGAACGTCCGCGAACAACAGCGCGTAGACCGCAGGCAAGAGGTCCGCGACGTGATCCGCGTGCAGGTGCGAGATCCAGATCGCGTCCAGCTCCGCGGGCGAGACGTGTTCCTGCAGGGCAGCGAGGGTGCCCGGGCCGGCGTCGAGCCAGATCGCGGTGTCCTCGTGGCGCACCAGGTACCCGGAACACGGCGCGTCCGGGCGGGGGTACGGCGTCGCGCTGCCCAGTACCGTCACGGTGAAAGCCATGTGGCACGCTAACCCCTGTGAGCAAAGAGCTGATCGCGGTCCTGCTGCTGGCCCTGGGCGGCTTCCTGGCCGGCGGGGTCTACTCGCTGTGGAAGACCGCGAAGTTCTTCGCCGTGGTGCTGGGCATCGCGGCAGTGCTGGCCATCGGCGGGGCCATCGCTTGGCTCGTGAGCTGAGAGCAGCGGACCTCGCACCGGCCCCGGCCTAGCTGACTGCGGTGGGCGTCGCTCCGGTCCGGCGTTGGCTGACGGCGGTGGACGTCGCTCCGGTCCGGCGT
>NZ_ASXG01000149.1 GCF_000411975.1 Amycolatopsis orientalis DSM 43388 | reverse complement strand
ACATTCACTCCGACCGCGCCACAACCCACTGTCACGGCGGCTTGACACGATCATTCAGATTCCTTCTGCGCCGGATCTTGTCGCCGCCGACGCTAAGACCTGGAGTGCGCTCCGGGTCAAGCATTAGGCTCGCGGCGGTGGACTACGACGCGGTGATCGTGGGCGGCGGGCACAACGGACTCGTCGCCGCTGCCTATCTGGCGCGGGCCGGGCAGTCGGTGCTGGTGCTGGAACGGCGAGCGGAGATCGGCGGCGCGGCGGTGTCGTTCCGCGCTTTCCCCGGGGTGGACGTCCGGCTCTCGCGCTATTCGTACCTGGTCAGCCTGCTGCCCAAGCGGATCGCGGCCGAGCTGGGCCTGGATCTCCAGCTGCGGAGGCGGCGGATGTCGTCGTACACCCCGGCCGGCGAGACAGGTCTCCTTGTCGACACGGGCGACGAGGAGCGGACGGGTGCGTCGTTTCGCGCGGTCAGCGGGTCCACAAAGGACTATCAGGCGTGGCACCGATTCTACGCCTCGGCGGCACGAGTGGCGGAAGCGACTTTCCGCTCCCTGACCGAGCCGCTGCCGACGAGCGCTGAGCTGCGGCGACGGATCGGCGACGACGAGGCGTGGGCGACGTTTTTCGAGTGTCCGGCCGGGAAACGCTGCGCGAGCTGTTCGAGGACGACGTCGTGCGCGGAGTCGTGCTCACCGACGCGCTGATCGGCACTTTCGCCTCCGCGGACGACGAACAACTGCGGCAGAACCGTTGCCTGCTCTACCACCTCATCGGCAACGGGACTGGCGACTGGGACGTCCCGGTCGGCGGAATGGGCGCGGTCACCGGTGCGCTCGCGGATGCGGCCCGGCGCGCTGGAGCGACGCTGGTCACCGGTGCCGAGGTGTTGTCCGTGACCCCGGACGGTGAAGTTCTTTACCGCGAAGGCGATACGGAACGCGTGGTGGTCGGCGGGCACGTGCTGGCGAATGTCGCGCCGCGCACACTCGCCCGGCTGCTCGGCGAAGAGTCTTCGGAGACGCCCGAAGGCGCGCAGCTGAAGGTGAACATGGTGCTGCGCCGGCTTCCTCGGCTGCGGGACACCGCGGTCGACCCGCGCGACGCGTTCGGCGGGACCTTCCACGTCAACGAATCATTTGCCCAGCTCGAAACTGCCTACCGGGAGGCGGCCGACGGCCGCCTCCCGGCTTTGCCGCCATGCGAGATCTACTGCCATTCGCTGACCGACCCCTCGATTCTGGGCCCGGCGGAGCGGGCGGCGGGCGTGCAGACACTGACGTTGTTCGGCCTGCACATGCCAGCCCGGCTGTTCGAAGCGGACAACGACGGCGCGCGGGCAGAAGCTTTGCGGGCAACCATGGCGTCGCTGGACAGGGTGCTCGCGGAGCCGATCGAGGACTGCCTCCTGCCGGACGGCGACGGGAAACCGTGTATTGAAGCCAAAACGCCGCTGGACCTGGAGGCGGAGCTGGGACTGCCGCGGGGGCACATCTTCCACCGCGACCTGTCGTGGCCCTACGGCGACGACGAGACGGCGGGGACGTGGGGCGTCGAGACCAGGCACGAGCGGGTGTTGCTGTGCGGGGCCGGCGCGGCTCGCGGGGGCGGGGTGAGCGGGATTCCCGGGCACAACGCGGCGATGGCGGTGCTCGGTCGACGTTTCGGCGACGGGCAGGCAAGGTGAAGACATGCGCGTGATCGTGATCGGCAGCGGGATCGGCGGGGCTTCGACGGCTTACCATCTGGCGCTGCATGGGGCGGACGTCGTCGTGGTGGACGCGGATCGGGCCGGGGCCGCGACTGATGCGGGGGCCGGCATCGTCAGCCCTTGGACGTCCACTTGGGACGACGCGGTTTATCCGCTCGCGGCTGCCGCTGGGCGGTATTACCCGGTTCTGGCGGCGGAGTTGAGCGAGGCTGGGCACGACTCGTCGTACGAGGTGGTCGGCGGGATGGTCGTGTCCGCTCTCGAGGAGGAGCTGACCGCGGCTTACGACCGGCTTGTTCAGCGGGTGGCGGATGCGCCGGAGGCCGGGGCGGTCGAGCGGCTCGATGCTGGGCAGGCCCGGGAGTTGTTTCCGCCGCTGGCACCTGAGCTGGCTGGGGTGCATCTGTCCGGGGCCGGCCGGGTTGACGGGCAGGTTTTGCGTCGAGCGCTGATTTCCGCGGCGATCGACCGAGGGGTCGAGTTCGTGACCGCGGAGGCTTCGCTGGCGCCTGGGTTGCGGGTGCGCGCCGGGGCGGAAGAACTGACCGGGGACGCGGTGGTGCTCGCTGCTGGGGCCTGGTCCGGGCAGGTGGCGGAGGCGCTGGGCGTACCGGTGCCGGTTTCGCCGCAGCGGGGGCAGATCAGTCATTTCGACTTGCCGGGGGCGGATACCGGGGCTTGGCCGGTGGTGTTGCCGCGGAGCAGCCATTACCTGCTGGCGTTCGCTGGCGGGCGGGTGGTGGCTGGGGCCACTCGGGAGAGCGGAGCCGGGTTCGACCATCGGGTGACCGCGGCTGGGCAGCGGGAAGTTCTGGAGCAGGCGTTGGGGGTCGCGCCGGGGCTTGGGGAGGCGGGGCTGGTGGAGACCCGGGTCGGGTTTCGGCCCGCTTCGCCGGACGGGCTGCCGTTGCTGGGGCAGGTGGCGGCTGGGTTGTATTTGGCCACTGGGTTCGGGCCGTCTGGGCTTACGTTGGGGCCGGTGGCCGGGAAGCTGGTGGCGGAGTTGGTGTTGGGGGTGGATGTGCCTGGGGAGTTGCTGGCTGGGTGTGGTCCGGGGCGGTTTGCGTAGTGGCTGCTGTCGGCGGGGCGGCTCGTCGCCCTGGCGGGCGACATTGCGCCTCGTCGCTGGCGTGGGGCACCCCGAAGCCCGAGTGTGCTGACGGGCGGTGGGCGCTTGTCAAGGCGGGAAAGCGTGCCTTGACAAACACCCACCGCCCGCAGGGAGGCTTCGTATCGGGGTGCAGGGCGGGGGCTGGGTGCCTCGATGGGTGGGTGCGGCGGCTGCGGGGCGGGGGCTGGGTGCCTCGATCGTTGGGTGCGGCGGTTGCGGTTTTTTGTGGTGCTGCTTGGGTTAGTCGGTGAGTAGTTCTAGTGCGTGGTCGCCTGTGCGTTCTACGGTTAGGCCTGCTTTTGTGATTACGCGGACTAGTTGGTCCACAGTGGACGGTTCGCTTCGCGAGGTGGCCAGTACTGCGGCCAGCCTGCCTTTGTAGGCCTTGTTGAAGTGGCTGACGGTGGTGCGGTTTCCGTTGGCGTCTTCGGTTACTACGCGGACCGTGACTGCGTCGGGGCGCAGCTTCGCGAAAGCGGCGTAGGTGCCGGAGCGGAGGTCTACGAGCAGGCCTTCGACGTCGCGCAGTACGGGTTCCAGGACCGGTTTCCACAGGCCTCGTACGGTGCCCAGGGCCGGGACCGTGTTGCCGCCGGAGAGGCGGTAGGCGGGGATCGGGTCGGTTGCGGCGACGACGCCGAACAGCGAGGACGTTACGGCCAGCCGTTGTTGCGCTTTGGCCAGTCCGGCGCGGGTGAAGCTCTTGAGGTCGAGCGCGTCGTAGAGGACGCCGGTGTAGCGGCGCAGCGCGGGCATCGTCGGAGACGTCCAGAGCTGGGCGTTGCGGGCGACCTCGTCCGCCTGGCGTGCGGAGATGCCCAGTGCGGCGAGGCTCGCGGGGACGTCAGCCGCGAGTTCCACGAGGGCGTCGGCCAGTTTGGCGCGCACTGGGTTCAATTCTGGGAACGACAGGGCGTCCAGGTTCAGCGGCGCGCCTTTGCCGCCGTCGGCCTTGGTTTCTGAAGGGGGGAGCAGCACCAGCACCCCCGGAGCGTAACTGCCGCGTAATCCAGGTGCGGCGGCCGTGTGCCGCTCCTTACTCTGGCCCGCATGGAACTCACGTGGCGCCCTCTCACGCTCGCCGACGTCGAGGCCGTCACTCGGCTGTGCGCGGTCGCGGAGGAGACCGACCGCACTGGCGAGCACTGGGACGAGGGCGACGTGCGCCAGGAAATGTCCGGCCCGTCGGTCGACCTGCCCGGCGCGAGCATCGGCGCCTGGGACGGCTCGCGTCTGGTGAGCTACGCCCTGGTGATCCCGCGCGACGCCGCCGAGCCGGTGCACCAGCCGCACGTGGCGTCGCTGACCGACCCGGGCTACCGGACGGACGAGGTCGCTTCGGCGTTGACCGAGTGGCTCGTGCGCACGGCTCGGAGCGTCCACGCTCAGCACTTCCCGGACGCGAAACTCGAACTCCACGCCGGCGCGCACGAGAACGAGCTCTGGTACCTCTCGCTCCTCGAACGCGCCGGGTTCAAGCAGGCGCGCACCTTCGTGGAGATGCGCGCGGACCTGGCCTCGCTGCCACCAGCCCCGCCGCTTCCGGACGACCTGCCGCTGGTCGCCTGCGAGCAGCGTTACGACGCGCTGGTCCTCGACGCGCGCAACGCCGCGTTCGCCGGCCACTGGGGCAGCACGTGGCTCTCCGCCAGCCAGTGGGAGCACCGGTTCCGCGGCAACAAGGACTTCCAGCCGGACCTGTCGTTCCTCCTCCTTTCCCCGGAACGCGACCGGGTGGTGGCGTTCGTGATGTCGTCGTTCTACGAAGCGGACGCGGCGGCGACCGGGGTGCGGGAACTGCACGTCAACTACGTCGGCACCCGGACGGAGGCCCGCGGGCGAGGCCTGGCGTCGGCGCTGCTGGCGCACACCCTCGAAGCCGGCCGCGCGGCTGGCTTCGAGCGGTCGTCGCTGTCGGTGGACGTGGACAACACCCATCGCGCGCTCGCGGTGTACGAGCGGTGCGGGTACCGGACGGCTGAGCGGAATTACGGGTACGTGCTGCCGCTGCGCTGACCGGCGGGCGCGGATCGTTGCTGCTGCGCTGACCGGCGGGCGCGGACCGTTGCGGCTCAGCTGGACCGGTGGGACGCGGATCGTCGCCGCTCAGCTGACCGGCACGGCGCAGGCCGCTGCGCAGGTTGGGCTCCGCCTGCGGGCGTGGCCGCCGCTCGGGGAGCTGGTGACCAGGCGTGCCTGCTGCGCTCGCCGACAGCTGCGTCTGCGGTACCCGTGCACCGCGGACTGTGCGGCCCGCGGGTCGGCGAGCAGACCCCGCCGAGCAGGCCGAACAGCCCTGCCCGCCGGACCCGCGACCGCACTCCCCCTGCGGGACAGCCGCGCCCGCACCTGGCCGCAGGCTCCGGCGCGGCCCGGGTCAGCCGCACTCGCTCAACCGTCGGCCCGCCTCAGCCCGGCGTCCTCGCGCACCTGAGCGGTCCCGACGCCGTCCAGCACAAGCCCCATCTCGGCTCGGCACCGTTCAGCGACCTGGCCCGGCACCCCGCCACGTCCTCAATGCGCCTCCTTCGCCGCCACGCAGAACACGTTCCCCTCCGGGTCCTCCATCACCGTCCACTCCAGCCCGGGCGCCGAATGCCGCCCCAGCTCGACCGCGCCCAGCTCGACGAGACGCCGGACCTCCGCCTCCCGGTCGTCCGCTCGGAAGTCGAGGTGGACGCGGTTCTTCCCGCTCCGCGGCTCCGGCACCCGCTGCAACCCCAGCCGAGGCGCGCCCGGCGCGGGGCTCTCCAGCATCACGAACTCGCCGTAGTCGGCCGTCACCGGAACGCCGAGCGCCGCTGTCCAGAACTCCGCCAGGCGCTGCGGTTCGGCGCAGTCGACGGTGATCATGCCCATCTCCAAACCCATGCTGGCACGCTAGCCGCGAGCACCGACAAAAACGGCGCCCGCCGATAACCCGCATGCGTCGCGGCCAGGGGGTTGACTACTCTGTGCGAAACGTCTAAGACCCGCTCAGCGCAGGGAGTCCCCAGTGATCACCAGGATGTCGTCGTTGTTCCTCCGCACGCTGCGCGAGGATCCGGCGGACGCCGAGGTACCCAGCCACCGGCTGCTGGTGCGCGCCGGCTACGTCCGCCGGGTCGCCCCGGGTGGTTACTCGTGGCTGCCGCTCGGCCTGCGGGTGCTGCGCCGCGTCGAGCAGGTCGTGCGCGAGGAGATGAACGCGATCGGCGCGCAGGAGATCCAGTTCCCCGCGCTGCTGCCCCGCGAACCGTACGAGGCCACCAACCGCTGGACCGAGTACGGCGACAACCTCTTCCGCCTGAAGGACCGCAAGGGAGCCGACTACCTCCTCGGCCCGACGCACGAGGAACTGTTCGCGCTCACCGTCAAGGGGGAGTACAGCTCCTACAAGGACTTCCCGGTCACGCTGTACCAGATCCAGACCAAGTACCGCGACGAGGCGCGTCCCCGCGCGGGCATCCTGCGCGGCCGCGAGTTCGTCATGAAGGACTCCTACTCCTTCGACCTCGACGACGAAGGCCTAGAGCGCTCCTACCAGGCCCACCGCGACGCCTACATCAAGCTGTTCGACCGCCTCGGCATCGAGTACGTCATCGTGACCGCCACGTCCGGTGCGATGGGCGGATCGGCGTCCGAGGAGTTCCTGGCCGTCGCGCAGAACGGCGAGGACACCTTCGTCCGCAGCACCGAATCGGGCTACGCGGCGAACGTCGAGGCCGTCGTCACGCCCGCGCCCGCCGCGCGGCCGATCGAGGGCCTGCCCGAGGCGCAGGTCCACCACACCCCGAACACGCCGACCATCGAGACCCTCGTCGCGTTCTTCAACGCCGCCGGGCTCGGCCGCGAGTTCACCGCGGCGGACACGCTGAAGAACGTCCTGGTCAAGACGCGCCAGCCGGGTGCGAAGGAGTGGGAGCTGCTCGGCATCGGCGTCCCGGGCGACCGCGAGGTGGACTTCAAGCGCCTCGAAGCGGCGCTCGAGCCCGCCGAGGTGGAGCTGCTCGAGGAAGCCGACTTCGCGAAGAACCCGTTCCTCGTCAAGGGGTACATCGGCCCGAAGGCGTTGCAGGAGAACGGGGTCCGCTACCTCGTAGACCCGCGCGTGGTCGAGGGCACGGCCTGGCTGACCGGCGCCGACCAGCGCGACCACCACGTGCTGGACCTGGTCGTCGGCCGCGACTTCACCCCGGACGGCACCATCGAGGCCGCCGAGGTCCGCGAGGGCGACGCCTCCCCGGACGGGCACGGCACGCTCGTCGCCGCGCGCGGCATCGAGATCGGGCACATCTTCCAGCTCGGCCGCAAGTACACCGACGCCTTCGAGGTCGACGCGCTCGGCCCGGACTCCAAGCCGGTCCGGATCACCATGGGCTCCTACGGCGTCGGCGTCTCCCGCCTGGTCGCCGTGCTCGCCGAGCAGAACCACGACGGGCAGGGACTCGTGTGGCCGCGCGAGGTGTCGCCGTTCGACGTGCACGTGGTCATCGCGGGCAAGGACGAGACGGTGCGCGAGGGCGCGGAGAAGCTGGCCGCCGAACTCGACGCCGCCGGTCTCGAAATCATCCTCGACGACCGCAAGGCCACCCCGGGCGTGAAGTTCGCCGACGCGGAGCTGGTCGGCGTCCCGACGATCCTCGTCGTCGGCCGCGGCCTCGCGAACGGCCAGGTCGAGGTCAAGGACCGGCGCACCGGCGAACGCGAGGAAATCGCCGTCGACTCGGTCGTCGACCACCTCGCGAAGCTCGTCCGCGGCTGAAGCCGGTGGGCTGGTTCGGCCGCAAACGCCGCGACGACGGCGGGTACCGGGACAACGCCGCGCTGAGCGGCTTCGGCGGGTACGAGCCGTCCGACGCGCCGAAGTTCCCGAGCGCCGGGTACGGGAAAACCGACCCGGCGCCGGGAGCGGCCGAACCAGAGCCGCAGCCGGACCCGATGCGGCAAACGCTCACCCCGGCACAGCTCAAGCGGCGGCCGCCCGGCAAGGTCAACCTCCGCCTGGCCAAGGCGGTCCCGATCGTCATCCTGATCGGGGTGTTCGGCTACAACGTCTTTTCCGCCAACAGCCACCGTTCCGCCCGCACGGACGACACTCCGCGCGCCCCGTACACCTACCAGCCCGACCCCCGCGTCGTCGTCCCGCCGGTGGTCGCGGGATGGCAGTCAGTGGCGGGCAAAGACGGCAGCTACGCCTACGACGTGCCGCCGTCCTGGGAACCCGCGCCGACCACGCTGCACGGCTGGGACCCGATCGCCGGATCGCCCGGGATCAACCTCACCACCAGCGCGTTCCTTGGCAGGCACAGCTGCGAGGAAGATCCGGTCGGCCAGATCGGCGGCGCGGGTTTCACCACCGAGAAGACCGACGACCCCGCGGAAGCGGCTCGCAAGGCGGTCACTGACCTGGGCATCAGCGGGTACACCGGGCAAGGCGCTCCGGCCGCGAAGGTGACGCCTGGCGCGCCGGAGAAGACCCAGGTCAAGATCGAGAACGGAACCCGCGAGGGCACGCTCGTGGTCGCCGAGGTGACGCCGAGCAACGCGCCGTGCCAGCCGCGGAGCGTGCTGGCCGGTGCGCTCGCGCTCGCTGCCGGGGAAAAGTCGGCGGTGCTGGTCGCGTACTCCGAACAAGGCCGCCCGGGCTCCGCGTCCCGGGACGACCTCGTCCGGATTCTGCGCAGTTATCGCGCGGTTCCGGCCGTGGACCGGTCCACGACCACGCCACCGCCGACCACGCGCTGACGCCGCAGCGCGAGCTTCGCGAAGTCCATCAGCCCGGCGTTCGGCAGATACGCGCGGCCGAGCGCGATCCCGATCCGCGGCAAATCGGCTTCGTCGCGGTAAGCGAGGTACAACGGCTCGTGCCGCGGCTGGAACTTCGCTTTGAACGCGTGCAGGGAACGGAATCCGTAGTACGGCTCCATCATCGAGCCCAGCGCGTCCAGCATCCGGTCGACCATCTGCCGCGGCGTGCTGTCGTTGCTGCGGACCAACGGGGCGCCCGAGAGCGACACGAACTTCGCGCCCTCCGCGCGGAACGCCAGACAGGTCGAAGCGATCAGGAACTCCATCACCGGCCGGAATCCGTGCGCGCGGCGGCGCATCACGTCGAGCGTCCAGCCGCCGACCTCGCCGTCGCCGGTGTGCACCGGCAGCCACGACGTCACGCCGTGCACCGTGCCGTCCGCGTCGACCGCGAGACCGACCCGCGTCGCCGGGTCCATCGCCTGGTCCACGCCGCCGAGCGTGAAGCCCATTTCCGGCAGGCCCTTGTCGCAGATCCATTCTTCGGACAGCGCCCGCACCTGCTCGCGGATCGACCACGGCTGTTCGGCCAACCGCACCAGCCGGAACTCGATGCCGTCCTTCTTGGCGCGGTTCAGCGCGGTTCGCACGTCCTGCCAGGCCTTGCCGCGGAATTCGAGGTTTTCCAGGTCCACCAACGTGTCCTCGGCGACCTGCACGTGCTGCCAGCCCAGTTCCCTGGTCCGCGCGACGGTCGCCGCGGTCGCGGAGAACACGCACGGCACGAGGCCGGTGTTCTCGCACATCGCGGAGAATTCGCGCAGCGTGCGGTCGCTCGTTCCGTCCGGCGCGACCGGGTCGCCGAGCGCCACCGCGACTCCCGCGTGCCGCTGGTACGCCAGGTACGACGCGCCGTCGGAGGCGACGAAGTAGGTGTTCTGCGGCCAGGTCGTCATCCACGAGATGGTGCTGCCGCCGTTGCGGCCCAGCAGAAGCCGGGCGAAGGCCGGGTCCGGCCCGCCGCGGAACAGCTTGCGCCGCCGGCGCCGCGAGGGCACCCGGAACGCCCGCCGCGCGGAGATCAGCAGCACCAGTTCGACCGTCCACAAGAGATTGTCCACAATGAACAGCGGCGGGCTGCTGAGGTCGTAGTCCTCGCGGATGAGCTGCGTGATCGCGAGGACCCCGGCCAGCACCGCCATCTGCGACGCGGCGAGCACGCACAGCGCGATCGCGCACCGCCAGGCGAACCGCGAACCGCGGCGCAGCCCGTTGAGGATCGGCACCGCGACGACGCACAGCGGGAGAAGTTCGTTGCCGGACAACGAGATCGAGTCCGACGAGCCGAACGGGCCGTCGCCCGGGACCAGCCACATCACCACTTCGGCGACGACCAGCAGCACCAGTCCGGCCGATGCGAGCAGCCGCCATTCGCGCAACGAAGGCTTGTTGGCGTTGCGCGCGGCGGGCCCGGCGAGCCGACGGCCCAGCGGCAGCGCGAGGGCGAGCGCGAAGAAATGCACGAGATCGGCGAGCGTGCCGACATAGACGATCGCTACCCCGGCGTACACGCACAGCCCGGCTCGCAGCCGCAGCCGCCACGGCGTGCGCAGGGTCGCGCTGGTGATCGCGATCGCGGCGAGCGCGCCGCCGGAGAACCCGACGTCGAGCGTGCCGGCGATCCGGTCCGCCCAAGCCCAGCCGGAATGGCGGGAAAGTTCGAGGAATTGCACCGCGACGACCGTCGAAACCAATTGCCCGCCGATGGTCACCGCCATCGCGCGCCGGGTGCCCAGATGCCATTCGGCGAATCCGGCCATCAGTGCGAAACTGCCCGCCATCGGCAGGTAGAACCACGGGCGCAGGGCGTAGAACGGCCCGGTGAACAACGTCCACCAGCGGCCGTGCTCGAGCGACGGAAGGCCGTAAGCGTAATAGTGGAAAGCGTGCTGGTGCTCGGCGGCGTGCCAGAGCGAACCGGTCGCGACACCTACGATCAAGATGGCGAGCACGACAGTCGTCGTGAACGGAATCCGGTGCCACAGCACCGCTAGCCGCCCGCGTGCCTCTCCGGCCGTGAGGCCGGTTCCCCCCTGTGCGATCGTCATGGGGAAAGTTTGGCGCGGCGATCTTAAGCGGTCATCGGCCGTCGGACCTACTTCTCCCCCTAAGGGACTGCTACCCCAGGGGGACCCGACCCTGGCCCGAAGACTGATCCTGGGCGCACGGCAACGTTCTCACCAGCGGAAAGAGGCTGGCGACCGGCCAATTCGAGGGGAATCCGACCCGGAACAGGGGTTGACGGAAAATGCCGCCCGAACGAGTGATCCCCGGTCGCTCGTCTCAGGGCGTCCCGAGCACCGCGGCGCGGACCGCGGAAAGGTCGGCGAGATCCGGCAAAACGGTGTGCGCGCCGGCGGAGGACAATTGTGCCGCGGAAAACCGGCCGGTAGCGACGCCGATGGCCACCGCGCCGTAGGCGAGCGCGGCCTCGACGTCGTTCGGAGTATCCCCGAGAATTACTACGGATTCAGCAGGAAATTCCGTGCCATGCTTCGTTTCCGCCGCTTTGACGGCGTGCGGAACGAGATCCGCGCGGTCCGGCGAAAGCGAACCGTAGCCGCCGATCTCCAGGTCGAGATGTTCGTCCAGGCCGAGCGCGGCGAGCTTGTGCCGCGAGATCTCCGGCAGGTTGCCGGTGACCAGGCTCTGCACGACCCCTTCGCGCCCGGCGAAATCGGCGAGCACGGCCGCCGCGCCGTCGAGCGCCCGTCCTTCCTCGGACAGGCTCGCCCGGGCGCGTTCGACGGCGGCGATCAGCTCCCGCCACATCCGCTGGATGGTTTCCTCGTCCGGTTCGATGCCGTGCAACCGCAGGACGTCGGCGGTGATCGCGCGTTCGGTCCGGCCGCCGAAGTCCGGGTGCGTGCGGAACTGCGCGCCGGTCGCCGCGGCGAGCGCCGAGCCGTACCAGCCGATCCCCAGCCCGGGGTAGTCGACGAGCGTGTGGTCGATGTCCCAGAGCACCAGCCGGTGCGCGCGAATGGCCGTCACAGCGGCGATGCTACGGCGGGATCAGCCGGTGAGGTAGCTGAAGCGGACCCGGCGGACGGGGTTGTCGACGTTCGTGTCCACCAGGCAGAGCGACTGCCAGGTGCCGAGCAGCAGCACGCCGCCGAGCACCGGCACGGTCGCGTACGGCGGGAGGAACGCCGGGAGCACGTGGTCGCGGCCGTGCCCGCCGGTGCCGTGCTGGTGGCGCCAGCGGTTGTCGCGGGGGAGCAGGTCGTCGAGCGCGGCGAGGAGGTCGTCGTCGCTGCCCGCGCCGGTTTCCAGCACCGCGAGCCCGGCCGTCGCGTGCGGAACCCACACGTGCAGCAGGCCGTCGGTGGCGTCGGCGTCGCGCAGGAACTTCTCGGCCTCCCGGGTCAGGTTGTGCACGACCGCCGTGTTGCCGGTGCGCACCTCGATCTCGGTGGAGTACATACCGCCAGGGTAGGCGTCAGGAATCGAGATAGCGGAGCACGGCGAGGACGCGCCGGTTGTGCCCGTCCGACGGCGGCAGGCCCAGCTTGCCGAAAATGCTCGTCACGTACTTCTCGACCGAGCCCGCGGACAGGAACGCCTCCGCCGCGATCGCCGAGTTCGACCGGCCCTGCGCCATCAGCCCGAGGATCTCCCGCTCGCGCGGCGTCAGCTCGGCGAGCGGACCGGCTTGCCCGGTGGTCGCGAACAGCTGGCGGACGACTTCCGGATCGAGCACCGTCTCTCCGGCCGCGACGCGTTCGAGCGCGGTGAGAAAGTCCGACACCTCGGCGACGCGGTCCTTCAGCAGGTAGCCGACCGCGCCCGCTTCTCCGGCGAGGAGTTGCTTGGCGTAGTTGGTTTCGACGTACTGTGAGAAGACCAGGATCGCGCAGCCGGGCCGCTCGGCGCGCAGGTCGATCGCCGCGCGCAGGCCTTCGTCGGTGTGCGTCGGCGGCATTCTGATGTCCACAATGGACACATCGGGCCGGTGCTCGCGAACGGCGCTTCGCAGGTCGTCGGCGTTCTTGACCGCCGCGACTACCTCGTGGCCGCGCAAGCCCAGCAGTTCGGCCAAGCCTTGGCGCAGGATGGCCGAGTCCTCCGCGATCACGATCCGCACGGTTTCCCCCTCATTTCACCGAGCTTAGCGGGGCAACGGGAGCGCGGCGGTGACGACGGTCGGGCCGCCGGCCGGGCTCGACACGGTCAGCTCGCCGTCGGCTGGACGCAACCGTTCGGCGATTCCGGCCAGTCCGCCGCCGGGAATGACCGCGGCGCCGCCGGGGCCGTGGTCGGTTACGGTCAGCCGCAGGGTGTCTTCGCGGTCTTCGACCAGGACTGTGCAGCGTCCGGCACCGTGTTTGGACGCGTTGGTCATGAGTTCGGCGGCGGCGAAGTAGACGATTGTCTCCAGCGACGGCGGTGGGCGGCGGCTCAATTCCACGGAGACTGTCGCGGAGAAGTCCGCCGAACTGGCCAAAGTGGACAGTGCCAGGCCGAGTCCTTTGTCCAGTGCCGCGGGGTGGATGCCGCGGGCCAGGTCGCGGAGTTCGGTGAGGGCCTGTTTGGCGTTGTGATGGGCGGCGTCGACCAGGGTGCGGATCTGGTCGAGGTCGACCGGGTCGGTGGCCAGTTCTTCCTTGGCCAGGCCCAGTTTCATGGCCATCGCGACCAGCTGGGCTTGGGCGCCGTCGTGGAGGTCGCGTTCGATGCGGCGGAGTTGCTCCGCCGCGTCGTCCAGTGCGGTGGCTCGGGTTTCTTCGAGGAAGCGGACGCGTTCGCGCAGGCCCGGGTCGGTCGACAGGGTGCGGAGGAGGAGGCGGTCGACTCCGGTGAGCAGGTGCACGACCGCGGGCCAGAGGGCGAGGACGACGGCTCCGGAGGCACCCCAGCCGAAGGTGCCCAGCCAGTGGTCGCTTGCGATGTTGAAGACCGGCAGGCCGTGGTGCGGCCGGGACTCCATGGACCAAGTAAGGGGATAGCTGAACGAGGCCAGCCCGTAGAGGCCGAGTGCGCCGGAGCCGAGCATCGCCACCAGGCCGAAGGGGAGCCGGACCAGGAGATAGGCGACGGATCGCCAGGCGGCCCGGTCGCCGAGCCGGGCGGCGAGCCAATTTCCGAGGCCGGGTTTGAGGTCGGTCCTCGGCGGGGGCGGGAGGCGGAGGCCGAGGAGTTTTCCGGCCAGGCGGCGGTGGAGGCCGCTGAAGAGGCGCGCGGTGCGGAGGACGCCTACGAGGATCAGGACGCCTAGGAGAAGTGGGGTGAGGGCGATGCCGAGGGCGGTGCCGGTGAGGAGGAGGACTACGGAGAGGAGGGGGAGGGCGCCGGTGGTGGCGATCCAGGTGGCTTCGGACAGGGCCTGGCGCGGGGTGGCGGGCCAGAGGGGGCGTGGGTTGAGCGGGTGACCTGGGCGGTTCCTGGGCCGCGGGGCGGGGTGGGGGTGGGTGGTCACTTGGGTGAGTTTGCCTGGGTTTGGGGGTGGGCGGTACCGGGGTGGCTGGGGTGGTGGGGCGGGGGATAGCCCTACCACCTCGCTGTTGGGTGGGCGGCTCGTCGCCCTGGCGGGCGACATTGCGCCCTCCGGTGTGCGTGGGGCACCCCGAAGTTTGATTGTGCTGACGGGCGGTGGGTGCTTGTCAAGGCGGGAAAGCGTGCCTTGACAAGCACCC
>NZ_ASXG01000148.1 GCF_000411975.1 Amycolatopsis orientalis DSM 43388 | reverse complement strand
ATCGAGGCACCCAGCCCCCGCCCTGCACCCCGATACGAAGCCGCCCTGCGGTCTTGGGGTGCTTGTCAAGGCACGCTTTCCCGCCTTGACAAGCACCCCAAGGCCGTCAGCACACTCAGGCTTCGGGGTGCCCCACGCCACTCACCGAACTGCAACGTCGCCGCCAGGCGACGAGCAGGCCCCAACCAGCCCAACCCACGAGACAACGCCGCCCCGCCCACATTCTGTACCACCGATTCCAGAAAGAGAGCCCCCGCCGTGCCCCTAGCCGTCTTCGTGCTCGGCCTCAGCATCTTCGCGCTGGGCACCTCCGAGTTCATGATCACCGGCCTCCTCCCCGGAATGGCCTCCGACCTGGGCGTCAGCATCCCGGACGCAGGCCTCCTGATCTCCGCCTTCGCGATCGGCATGGTCGTCGGCGCACCGCTGCTCGCCGTCGGCACCATCCGCCTCCCCCGCCGAACCACCCTCCTCGGACTGCTCACCGTCTTCAGCGCAGCCCACGTCATCGGCGCGCTCGCCGACGGTTACGCCGTCCTCTTCGCCACCCGCGTCATCAGCGCAGTCGCCTGCGCCGGATTCTGGGCCGTTGCCGCCGCGACCACCGTCAACCTCGTCCCGGAAGCCCGCCGCGGCCAGGCGCTCGCGGTGCTGGTCGGCGGTCTCACCGTGGCAAACGTCGTCGGCGTCCCAGCGGGCACGCTGCTCGGCCAGCACGCAGGCTGGCGAAGCGCGTTCTGGGCAGTCGCCGCGCTGACCGCCGTCGCCGCCGCCGCCGTCCTGCTGTCAGTCCCGCGCACCACAAAAGAAACCGAAGCACCGCGGATCGCCGAAGAGCTGCGCGTGTTCCGCCGCAGCCGGTTGTGGCTCGCGCTCGGGGTGATCGCGTTGCTGCAGGCCATGGTGTTCGCGACGTTCAGCTACCTCGCTCCCCTGCTGGTCTCCGTCGCGGGGCTGCCCGAATCCGGAGTGCCGGTGGTGCTCGCGCTGTTCGGCGGCGGCGCGGTAATCGGGATTTTCGCTGGCGGCAAGCTCGCCGACGCCTATCCGTTCGCGACCCTTTACGGCAGCCTCGGCCTCGCCGTCGCCGCTTTGGTCGCGCTTGCCTTCGCCACCAACCCGGTCGTCGCGGTGACTGCGGTGCTGATCCTCGGCGCGGCGGGATTCGCGGCGAACCCGGCGCTCAACGTGCGGGCGTACGCCGAGGCGGGCGGCACCTCCACGCTCGTCGGCGCGAGCACGACGTCCGCGTTCAATGTCGGGAACACCGTTGGCCCGTGGCTCGGCGGGACGACCATCAGCGCGGGGCTGGGTTTCTCCAGCGTGGCGTGGGTGAGCGTCGCGCTCGGAGCGCTCGCACTCGCGGCGTTGACGTTCGCGCTGCGCCTGCACCAGCGCGACACCGCCCCTGAACTGGCGACTGTCTAAAAGAGAACGGCCCCGCGGGAACGTTCCCGCGGGGCCGTCGAAAACCGGCTCAGATGCCGAGCGCGTGCACTCCGCCGTCGACCATGATCATCGACCCGGTGGTCGCGGGCAGCCAGTCGGACAGCACGGCGCACACCGTCTTGGCGGTCGGCTCCGGGTCCGCGGAGTCCCAGCCGAGCGGCGCGCGGCCGTCCCAGCCGCCTTCGAGTTCGCCGAATCCGGGGATGGACTTGGCGGCCATGGTCTTCATCGGGCCGGCGCTGACCAGGTTGACCCGGATGCCCTTCGGGCCGAGTTCCTTGGCCAGGTACCGGTTCACCGACTCCAGCGCGGCCTTCGCGACGCCCATCCAGTTGTAGACCGGCCACGCGACGCGCGCGTCGAAGTCCATGCCGACGATCGAGGCGCCGCGGCCGAGCAGCGGCAGCGTCGCGACCGCGAGCGACTTGAACGAGAACGCGGAGACGTCCACCGCGACCTTGACGTCTTCGCTCGGTGCGTCCAGGAACGGCGCGCCGAGGCAGCTCTGCGGCGCGAAGCCGATCGAGTGCAGCACGCCGTCGAGGCCGTCGACGTGCTCGCGGACGCGGTCGGCGAGCGAGTCGAGGTGCTCCTGGTTCGTGACGTCCAGTTCCAGCACCGGGGCCGGCTCGGGCAGCCGCTTGGCGATGCGCTCCACCAGCGACAGCCGTCCGAAGCCGGTGAGCACGACCTTCGCGCCCTCCTGCTGGGCGATGCGGGCCGCGTGGAACGCGAGCGAGGCGTCGGTGATGACGCCGGTGATCAGCAGCCGCTTGCCTTCGAGCAATCCGGGCAACACGTCCTCCAGGTCGTGGATGGTCTTCTCGGGAAAGGTCAGTGGCCGAGGCCGAGGCCGCCGTCGACGGGCAGCACCGCGCCGTTGACGTAGCCCGCCTCGTCCGAGGACAGGTACCGCACCGCGGCGGCGATCTCGGCCGGTTCGGCGTAGCGGCCGGACGGGACGTTGGCGAGGATCTCCTTGCGCCGTTCCTCGCTCAGCGCGTCGGTCATGTCGGTGTGCACGAAACCGGGCGCCACCACGTTCGCGGTGATGTTGCGCGAGCCCAGCTCCCGCGCGAGCGAACGCGCGAAGCCGACCAGGCCGGCCTTCGACGCGGCGTAGTTCGCCTGCCCGGCCGAGCCGGAAAGGCCCACGACGGACGAGATGAACACGAACCGGCCCCAGCGGGCGCGCAGCATGCCGCGCGACGCCCGCTTCGCGACGCGGAACGCCCCGGTGAGGTTCGCGTTCAGCACGCGCTCGAACTGCTCCTCCGACATCCGCATGAGCAGGGTGTCGTCGGTGAGCCCGGCGTTGGACACCAGGACCTCGACCGGCCCCTGGTGCTCCTCCACGAGCTTGAACGCCGCGTCCACCTGCTCGGCGTCGGTGACGTCCGCCCGCACCCCGTACAGCCCCTCCGGCGCGCCGGACCCGCGGTGCGTGACCGCGACCCGGTGGCCCTGCTCGGCGAGGTCGCGGGCGATCGCCAGCCCGATGCCCCGGTTGCCGCCGGTGACCAAGACCGACCGTCCCACTGAGTTCTCCTCGTCGTCTTCGCGGTTGCGCCCGCGGTGAGGCTATCTGCTGCGCTGACCGGCGGCGCACCCGGCACTCCCGTCCTAAGCGACGGTAAGGAACCGCGTCTCGACCTTGATGGTTACTGCCCGGTTGGTCACCGTGAGTCGCGACACAGGAGGTCAAGGATGACTACCCGGATCCAGGACGCCGGCTCGGCGCGGGACGAGCGGCGCGTGGTCGGCAACGTGCTGCGCGGCTCGATCGGCAATCTCGTCGAGTGGTACGACTGGTACGCCTATTCCGCGTTCACCGTCTATTTCGCGAAGGCGTTCTTCCCCGGCGGCGACGCCACGGCACAGTTCCTCAACACTGCGGCGGTGTTCGCGGTCGGATTCCTCATGCGCCCGCTCGGCGGCTGGCTGCTCGGCCGGTTCGCCGACCGCTACGGACGGCGTTCCGCGCTCGTGCTCTCGGTCTCGATGATGGCAGCCGGGTCGCTGCTCATCGCGGTGACGCCGGGCTACTCGACGATCGGCATCGCGGCGCCGATCCTGCTGGTGTTCTCCCGGCTGCTGCAAGGGCTTTCGGTCGGCGGCGAGTACTCCACCTCGGCGACGTATCTGTCCGAAGTGGCCACTCCGGGCAAGCGCGGGTTCTACTCCAGCTTCCAGTACGTGACGCTCGTCGGCGGGCAGCTGCTCGCGCTGGGGCTGCAGCTGATCCTGCAGAGCGTGCTCACCGACAAGCAGATGGGCGACTGGGGCTGGCGGATCGCGTTCGTGGTCGGCGCGCTCGCCGCGGTGATCGTGATGGCGCTGCGGCGGTCGATGGACGAGTCGGAAAGCTACGAGCGCGTCACCGAAAACGGGGAGACCGGCAAGGCCGAGCGCGGCACGCTGCGCCAGCTCGTGAAGTACCCGCGGGAGATCCTGCTGGTCGTCGGCCTGACGCTCGGCGGAACGGTCGCGTTCTACACCTACGCCACCTACACGCAGAAGTTCCTGGAGAACACCGCGCACATCCCGCGGCGCACGGTCACCGTGATCATGTTCGTCGCGCTGCTGGTCTTCGCGATCCTGCAGCCGCTGGCCGGACGGCTGTCGGACAAGATCGGCCGCCGGAAGCTGCTGATGTTCTTCGGCGTCGCCGGCACCCTGCTGACCGTGCCGATCATGACCCTGATGGCGCACACCAGCCAGCCGTTCCTCGCGTTCCTGCTGCTGCTCGGCGCGCTGGTGATCGTGACCGGCTACACCTCGATCAACGCGATCGTGAAGGCGGAGCTGTTCCCGACGCGCATCCGCGCGATCGGCGTCGGCCTGCCGTATGCGCTCACCGTCGCGATCTTCGGCGGGACCGCCGAGCTGATCGCCCAGGCGCTGAAGAAGGCGGGACACGAATCGCTCTTCTTCTGGTACGTCGCGGGTTGCGTTCTCGTGTCGCTCGTCGTGTACGCGACAATGCGGGAAACTTCGCGTTCGTCCGCTCTCGAACGCGGCGAGGACTGACCGGGAGGACGGCCGTGCGCGTGCTGCTCGTGGAGGACGACACCGGGGTCGCCCGGGCACTCGCCGAAACGCTGCAGGCGCACGGCCACTCCGTCACCGCGGTCGGCCGCGGCTCCGATGCCCTCACCCGGCACCGGGACGCCGACCTGCTGCTGCTCGATCTCGGCCTGCCGGATCTCGACGGGCTCGACGTGCTGCGCAAGATCCGTCAGGTGTCGCCGGTGCCGGTGATCGTGCTGACCGCGCGCGACGACGAGCGCTCCGTCGTCCGCGCGCTGCGCTTCGGCGCGGACGACTACCTGGCGAAACCGGTCCGGATGGCCGAGCTGCTGGCCCGGATGGACGCGGTGACGCGGCGGGCAGGCAACTCCTCGCCGGCTCCGAAAGACCCGGTGGTGCGGATCGAGGACGTCGAGATCGACCTGGGCGCGCGCCAGGTCGTCGTCGGCGGGCGCGACGTCGGGCTGACCACGAAGGAATTCGCCGTGCTGGCGGTGCTCGCCGCGCGGCCCGGCACCGCGGTGAGCCGCCAGCAGCTGATGGACGAGGTGTGGGGCGACGCCTACCTCGCCGTGTCGCGCTCGCTCGACGTCCACATGACCCAGCTGCGCGCGAAGCTCGACCGGCCCGGCCTGCTCACCACAATCCGCGGCTTCGGCTACCGGCTCGGCCGGAGCTGAGCGGTGCGCACTCGCCTGCTGGCCGTCCTGGTCACGCTCGCGCTCGCGGTCGTCGCGGCGTTCGCCGTCCCGCTGCTGTCCGCGACCGCCGACCAGCGGACCCAGCGGCTGGTGATTTCGCGCAGCAGCGACGTCGACCGCTTCGTGGTGCTCGCGCAACAGGCCGTCGATTCCGGCGACGCGACCGCGTTGAGCGCGGACGCCCGGCAGTATTCGTCGTTATACGGCGAAGGCGTGCTGATCGTCGACGCGCAGCGGCGGCCGCTGGTCGAAACCGGCGGTCTGACCAGCAGCGATCCGGCCACGCGGACATTGATCGAGGCGACGCTGCGGAACGAGCCGGAAGCGCCGGTCGAGCGGGTCCGGCCGTGGTCGGACACTCCGGTGCTGTTCACCCGCCCGGTCGGCACCGGGACGCGCGTGTCCGGCGTGGTCCTGCTGCGTGCTTCGGTGACCGCCGCGGCGGCCGACGTGGCAGCGGCGTGGAGCGCGATCGCGGCCGGGGCGATGGTCGTCGCGGCGCTGTTCGTGCTGCTGGCGGTGCTGCTGTCGCGGTGGATGGTGCGGCCGCTGGTGGAGCTGGAAACCGGCGTGCTGGCGGTGGCGGCCGGGCGCCGGGCGCAGGTGCCGGAACGGTCCGGTCCGCGCGAACTGCGCTCGCTCGCGGCGTCGGTGAACCGGATGTCCGACGCGGTCGTCGAGTCGGCGAACCAGCAGCAGCGGCTCGTCGCGGACACCTCGCACCAGCTGCGGAACCCGATGGCCGCGCTGCGGCTGCGGCTCGAACTGCTCGGCACCGAAGTCGAAAACCGCCCCGCGTACGAGGCCACGGTGGCGGAAGTCGAACGGCTGGAACGGATCCTCGACGGCCTGCTCGCGCTGGCCACCGCGGAAAGCACCGCGACCCGGCTCGCCGCGCGCGCCGACGACGAGCCCGCGGACCTCGCCGCTGTCGTGGCGGAACGGGTCGACGCCTGGCGGTTGTCCGCCGACGAAGCCGGCGCGACGCTGGTGCCCTGCGAGGGGCATACCGAGCCGGTGCTGGTGCGCACGCCGGAGAGCGAACTGGCGCAGATTCTCGATGTGCTGCTGGACAACGCCGTCCACTACGCCGGTCAGGGAGCGACCATCACCGCCACGTGGGAGTCCACTTCGGACAGTGTCACGCTGATCGTCGCCGACGACGGCCCCGGCTTGCCGCGCGAGGATCTGGCCCGCGCCACCGAACGATTCTGGCGCGCGGGCGGCGACGGGGCACCCCGCGGGACCGGCCTCGGCCTGGCCATCGCCCGGGAGCAAACCCGCGCCCGGGGCGGGGTGCTGGAGCTGCGCGCGGTCGAACCGCACGGTCTGCAAGTCCGGATCACGCTGCCCGCGGCGGGGACGCCATGAGAATCACCCGTCGCGCCGCACTACTCGGCGGCCTCGCCCTCACGCTCGCCGCCTGCGACGACGCCTACCGCGGCCCGGAGCGGAAGATCACCATCGCGTCCGGCGAACCCGGCGGCTTCTACCTGGCCTTCGCCGAGGTGTTGGCGGCCGAGCTGTCGCGTGCCGAACCTCGTTTGCACTGCAGTGCGCTCCCGACCGAGGCAAGCGTCGAGAACGTGCAACGCGTCCAAGACGGCACGGCCGACTTCGGCCTCGCCCTCGCCGACGTGGCGCAGTCGGCCAGCACCGGCGGCGCGCCGTTCGGCAAACCTGTTCCGCTGCAAGCACTCGGCCGGGTCTACGAGAACTACCTGCAGCTCGTCGTGCGCGCCGAGGACCACCTCACCGACCTGCGCTCTCTGGCCGGTCGGCCGATCTCGGTCGGGGCGAGCCGGTCCGGCGCCGCGCAGCTGGGCGAACGGGTCTTCGCGGCGAGCGGCGTCCCGGTCCAAGCGCAGCACCTGCCGTTGAACGACGCGGTCGCCGCGCTGCACGACCGCCGGATCGACGCGTTCCTCTGGTCCGGCGGGATCCCGACGCCCGCCCTCGCCGACCTCAACCGCACGACGCCGCTGTCGCTCATCCCGCTCACGTCGGTGCTCCCCCAGCTCCGCAAGGCGTACGGGCCGCTGTACGAACAGGTGCAGGTGCCGGCCGGGGCCTACCGCGGGGTCGGCGCGCTGGGCACGATCGGCGTCGCGAATTTGCTCGTCTGTTCGCCCAAGCTGCCCTTCGACGTCGCGGCGGCGGTGGTGCGGGTGCTCGTCGAACGAGCCGCGGAACTCGTGCCCGCACAAGCCGTCGGAACGCAGTTCCTGGACGTGCGGACGCTCATCGGCACCCAGCCCGTCCCGCTCCACCCCGGGGCGGCGGACACCTACCACGCGCTGCACGGCTGATCGCTAGATTGGTCGGGTGACCGAACGCCGCCCCATCGTCGAAATGCCCCTGCGTGTGCGCTACCACGAATGCGACGGCCAGGGGATCGTCTTCAACGCGCATTACCTGGCCTACGCGGACATGGCGGCGTTCGAGGTCGAGAGAACCCTCTTCGGCTCGCACGACGCGCTGCTCGCCACCGGAGTCGACCTGGTCGTCGCCGAGTCGAACCTGCGGTACTTCGCGCCGTGCCGGTTCGACGACGAGCTGGTGGTCGCGGTGTACGTGGCGCACCTGGGCACCACCTCGATGCAGTTCGAGGTGGAGATCCGCCGCGGCGACACGGTGACGACCGAGATCCGGCTGCGGTACGTCTTCGTCGACACCGAGCACCATCGCAAGGCCGAACCGCCGCCGGACGTGCGCGCGGCCTACGCGAAGTACCTCCCCGAGGCGGCGTGAGGCTGTGTTCCGCGTCCTGTTCTACCGCCCCGAAATCCCGCCCAACACCGGCAACGCGATCCGGCTGGCCGCGAACACCGGCTGCGAGCTGCACCTGGTCGAGCCGCTCGGATTCACCTTGGAGGACAAGCAGCTCCGCCGGGCCGGGCTCGACTACCACGACCTCGCGCGCGTCCACGTGCACGCTGATCTGGCCGCGGCGTGGGAGGCCTTGCTGCCGGCGAAGGTATACGCGTTCACCGCGCACGCGACCCGGCTGTACACCGAGGTCTCCTACGCACCCGGCGACGTGCTGATGTTCGGGCCGGAGTCCGCCGGGCTCCCAGACGAGGTCCAGCACGCGACGGAGGTCACCGACCGGCTGCGGTTGCCGATGCTGCCGAACAACCGGTCGCTGAACCTCGCCAACACAGCGGCTATCGCCGTCTACGAAGGGTGGCGGCAGAACGGCTTCGCTACTCCGTGAAGGGCTCCTTGAGAGAATCTGATTCCCTCAAGGAGCCCTTCACGGACCTACGGAAGTCTCTGCCCGAACAGCAGCGCGGTCGCGGCTCCGGCCATCAGGACGATCGTGCCCAGCACCACCCACGGCTTGCTCGCGTCCGCGTTCTTCAGCTCGTACCCGATCTGCTCTCCCAGGTCGGCGTACACGCGTTTCAGCTCGTCCGCGCTCGCCGCCTTGTAGAACTCTCCTCCGGACAGCCGGGCGATCTCCCGCAGGGATTCGTCGTCCACGCGGACATCCTGCTGTTTGCCCTCGATGTCGACCGACCCGTGCTCGGTGCCGAACGAGATCGACGAGATCGGCATGTGTGCCTGCTTCGCCGCCTGCGCCGCGGTGTACGCGCCGCGCGGGGCGTACAGGTCTTCCGGCACCGTCTGCTTGCCGTCGCTCATCAGCACGATCCGGGCGGGGGGAGGGCCGTCCGCGCCGCCGACCACCGCGGAGAAGCTCTGGATCGACTGCATCGCCGCGTAAATGCCCTCGCCGGTGGCGGTGGACTGCGCGAGCTTCAGGTTGTCGATCGCCTTCGTCACGCCCGCGCGGTCTGTCGTCGGGTTGACGAGCACCGTCGCGGTTCCGGCGAACGAGATCAGGCCGAGGTTGATGCCCGGCGTCATGTTCTGCGCGAACTGCTTCGCCGCATCCTGCGCCGCCTTCAGCCGCGTCGGGGCGACGTCGGTGGCTTCCATGGACAGCGACACGTCGATCACCAGCATCACCGTCGCCCGGTTGCGCGGCACTTTCTGCTCCGCCGTCGGGCCGGCCAGCGAGACCGTCAGGAACAGCAGCGACAGCACGATCAGCACCGCGGGCACGTGCCGGATCCAGCCCTGCGCCTTGGGCGCGACCTTCTCCAGCAGCTCCAGATTCGCGAACCGCAGCACCCGGCGGCGGCGCTGCCGCTGCGCCAGCACGTACGCGGCCGCCACCGCGGCGACCGCGATCAACAGCAGGAACCACCACGGCGAACTGAATCCGGCGAGGCTCATGCCGCCGCCTCCTTACCGGTCGTCCGGGCGGCGGGCGCGGGAACGCCGCTCATGCGGCCCCTCCCGACCAGCGGCGCTTGCGGGCGACCACGAACCGCACCATGTCCGCGATCCAGTCGGAATCGGTGCGCAGCACCAGATGCGCCGCCCCGGCCCGGCGGAGACCGGCCGCGACCGCCTGCCGGTGCGCGTTCGCCGCCGCGCCGAATTCCTTGCGCAGCAACGCCGAAGCGTGCACCTCGCGCTGCCGTCCGGTCTCCGGGTCGGCCAGCACGACGGTGCCGACGTCCGGCAGGTCCACGTCGCGCGGGTCGACGATCTCGATCGCGATCAGCTCGTGCCTGCCGCCGAGCGCGCGCAACGGGCGCTCCCAGTCGAGCGGGCCGAGGAAGTCCGAGATCGCCACCGCCAAACCGCGCCGCCGCGGCGGGCGGCGCAACTGCTCGAGCGCACCGGCGAAATCACCGCGGACGCCCTCGGCCGCCCGGGGCGTTTCCGCCAGGCGGCGGACGAGTCCGCGGGCGTGCGGAAGCCCCCCGCGCGCCGGGATCCGGGTGGTGCCTTCGCCGTTCGAGACGAGCGCGCCGATCCGGTTTCCCCCGCCGCCGGTCAGGTGCGCGACCGCCGCGGTCGCGCACACCACCAGGTCCCGCTTCTCGCACAGCGCGGTGCCGAAGTCGAGGCTCGCCGACATGTCCGCGACGACCCACGTCTCCAGCTCGCGGTCCGCGACCGTCTCCCGGATGTGCGGCGTCGTCGTGCGCGCGGTGACCGCCCAGTCCATCCGGCGCACGTCGTCGCCGGGCTGGTACGGCCGCGCCTCGCCGGGCTCCGAACCCGGCCCCGGCACGAGGCCGAGGTGGTTGCCCTGGAGCAGCCCGTCGAGGCGGCGGCGCACTTCGAGCTCGAGGGTGCGCAGTCCCGCTTCCATCCGGTCGCCGCGCAGGACCGGCGGGGCCCAGCCGGGGCGGCCGCCCGGTTCTTTCGCCGAGGTGCCAGCCACGCCGTTACCTGACGGGGGCGCCCGCGGGCACCGGGCCGACGCCGCCCTGCGGCCGGGCGGAAACCTGCGGCAGCGGCACGGTCTGCAGCACGCGGGTGACGATGTGGTCGACCGGAACGCCGTCGGCCAGCGCGTCGTAGGACAGCACGAGCCGGTGCCGCAGCACATCCGGCACGACGTCGACGACGTCCTGCGGCAGCACGTAGTCCCGGCCGCGCACGAGCGCCAAAGCCCGCGCCGCGGCGATGATGCCGAGGCTCGCGCGCGGCGAGGCGCCGTAGGACACCCAGCCCGCGACGTCGGAAAGCCCGTGGTCGTTCGGCGTGCGCGTGGTCAGCACGAGCCGCACGACGTAGTCGACCAGCGCGTGGTGCACGAACACCTGCGACGCGACGCCCTGCAGCCGCACCAGCTCCGCCGGGCTCAGCACCTCGTGCGGCTCCGGCGGCGTGACGCCCATCCGGTAGATGATCTCGCGCTCCTCCTCCGCGGAGGGGTACTCGACCAGGATCTTGAACAGGAACCGGTCGCGCTGGGCTTCCGGCAGCGGGTACACGCCCTCGTTCTCGATCGGGTTCTGCGTGGCCAGCACCAGGAACGGATCGGGCATCGGGAAGGTCTTGCCGCCGATCGACACATGCCGCTCGGCCATCACCTCCAGCATCGCCGACTGCACCTTCGCCGGGGCGCGGTTGATCTCGTCGGCGAGCACGAAGTTCGCCACGACCGGGCCCAGTTCGACGTCGAAGCGCTCGGCGCCCTGGCGGTAGATGCGCGTGCCGAGAATGTCGGCGGGCACCAGGTCGGGGGTGAACTGCACGCGGGAGAACGACCCGCCCACCACGCGCGCGAACGTCTCGACCGCCAGCGTCTTCGCGACCCCGGGCACGCCCTCCAGCAGCAGGTGCCCCTTCGCCAGCAGCCCGACGAGCATGCGCTCCACCAGCCGGTCCTGTCCGACGATGACGCGCTTCACCTCGAACACGGTGCGTTCCAGCAGCTGGGCGTCCCGCGCCGGGGTGCCGGGCTGCTGCCCGTTCGCTCCCTCGGCGAAGCCGGGCTCGGTCACTCTTCCTCCAGGGGTTTCCACGTCCGCGTGCTCGCCCGCGACCCTACTGGGTCACGGACTTCCCGCGACGGCAGCCAATCGCATCGCCGGTGTGACAGCTGTGAAGCCCGGGTCAGCGGTGCTTTTCCAGGTCCTCCGGCGTGTCGATGTCGTCGCTCTCGCCGGGTTCGGCAGCGACCTCCGCCAGCCGCATCCCGCGCAGCGTCCGGCGCAGCGACGCGTTTTCCGGGCGCTCCGGCATCGCCTGCCGCAATGCCGCGGCGCGCCAAGCGCTCACCAGCCATTGCCGCTCCCCCGCCGCATCGACGAGCACCGCGCCGTCCGCGCCGGCCACTGCGGACCGCAGCCGGTCCACAGTGGAGCGCCGGATCCCGGGGAGATCAGCGGCGAGCAGCACGACGAGCTCCGCGTCCCCCACGGACTCCAGCCCCGCGGCCAGGGCCGCGACCGGCCCGGCGCCGGGAACGGCTTCGCGCGTCCAGACGACCGTGTCGTATCCCGGCCGCCGCGGGCCGCACACCACGACCGGGTCCGCGCCGGCCAGCGCCTCGACCGCCCGGCCCAGCAAGGAGATCCCGCCGACCCGCAGCTCCGGCTTGTCCACTCCGGACAATCGGCGCGCGGAGCCGCCGGCCAGGACGATCCCGGCGAACCGGGAAGGCTGAGTCATGGGTCCAGGGTGCCTGGTGCGGGAAGCGCCGCGCAGCAGGGGCGCCGGGAAACCCGCGCGCGCTCCCGGGACCGCGCGCGTTAGGTTGCCGGGCGTGCCCGACGCCGCGCGGCTGCTCGCCGCTTACGACCGCGAAGTCCGCCGAGCCGAACTGACCCAGGCCGAACCCGGGCAGCAGCTCACCGTCGACGGCCCGCTCGCCCGCCTCACCGGCGGCCGGCGCGGGTTCGTCTCGGGCCCGCCCGACCTGGGCGTGACCGGCGAGGCGCTCGACGAGCTGATCGCCCGCCAGATCGCGTTCTTCGCCGCCCGCGGCGAGGAGTTCGAATGGAAGACCCGCGGCCACGACCGTCCCGCGGAACTGCCGGAGCGGTTGCTCGCCGCCGGATTCGCCCCGGAGGAAACCGAAACCGTCCTGATCGCGCCGCTGGACGCGGTCGCCGCCTCGGCGCCGCCGTCGGCCGACGTCGTCGTGCGAGAAGCCGGCAGCCCCGACGATCTGCTGCGCATCGCGACGCTGTCGGCGTCGGTGTTCGGCCATGACGAAGCCGCCGTCGCCGCGGATCTGCTCGCCCGGGCTCGCGCCGACGCCGGAACCACCACGCACGTCGTGGCCGAAGCGGACGGGCGGTTCGTCGCCGCGTCCCGGCTGGAGCTGGTGCCCGGCACCGGGTTCGCCGGCCTGTGGGGCGGCGCGACGCTGCCCGAATGGCGCGGGCGCGGCCTCTACCGGGCGCTGGTGGCGCGCCGGGTCGGCGCGGCGCGCGCTCGCGGGGTCAGGTACCTGCAGGTCGACGCGCTGCCGACGAGCCGTCCGATCCTGGAACGGCTCGGCTTCACCGCGGTCACCGAAACGACGCCGTACGTGTGGAGCCCGTTCAGCCGATGAGCCGCGTCGCGTACGGCATGATGCCGCCGTAGCGGACCGGCACCACGCGCACGTACGAACCCGACTCCGGGGCCTCGACCATCTGGCCGTTGCCCAGGTACAGCGCGACGTGGTGGATGTTGCCCGAGTTGCCCCAGAACAGCATGTCGCCGCGGCGCATCTGCGAAAGCGGCACCCGGCGGCCCGAGGTGTACTGGTAGCCGCTGTAGTGCGGCAGGCCCTGCACGCCGGCGAAGGCGTAGATCATCAGGCCGGAGCAGTCGAAGCCGATCTTGCGGTAGTCGCCGTAACTGTCGGCCACGCCGCCGTCGCGGATGCCGCGGGTCGGGCCGCTGCCGTTGCCGCCGCCCCACGCATACGGCATGCCCACCTTGGACAGCGCCCGCGCGATCACCGCTTCGATCGAGCTGCCCGCCGCCGGGGACGGGCTCCCGCCGCTCCCTCCGCCGTTGTCGTCGTTGTTCGCCGCGGCCGCCCGCAGCGCCGCCTGCCGCGCGCGCTCCTCGTCCTCGCGCTGTTTCTGCGCGAGCCAGTCCTGGTACCGCTGGCGCTGCCCCTGCAGGCCGTTGACCTTCGCCTGCGCGGCGTACAGCTGCTGCTCGACGGAGGCCTTGTTGGCTTCCAGCTGCGTGTTCTGCGCGGCCTGGGCCTGCTGCGCGGCCACGGCGGCGGACTGCGCGGCGTCCGCGGCGCCCTTCGCCCGGTCGGCCGCGTCCTGCTTCTGCTGCGCGAGCTCGACCGCCTTGCGCGCGGCGGAGTCCTTGTTGGCCTTCTCGGTCTGCGCCTGCTGGAGCCGGTCCATCGCGTTGAGCCGCGAGCCGCCGATGGCGTCGAGCAGCTGGGCGCGAGCGAGCAGGTCCTTCGGACTCTCCGAGGTCAGGTACGCCGAGATCGACCCGATCGTGCTGCCCTGCTCGAAGCTGGCGGCGGCGAACTTCTTCGCGTCCTCGCGGGCCTTCTCGATCGCGCCGGCCGCGGCGTCCGCCTCCTGGCGCGCGGACTTCGCGTCGTTGCGCGCCTGTGCCGCCTCGTCCTGCGCGGTCTGCAGGTCGACCAGGGCCTTCATGGCCTGTTCCTGCTTCAGCTCGACGTCATCCTGCAGCGCGCTGAGCTTCTGCTCGGCCTGGGCGAGCTGATTGGTGAGCCGGCCGACCTCGCCCGCTTTCGCGTTGGCGTCGCCCTTGGCCGAATCGATCGCCGAATCGCTCGGGTTGGGCGGCGGCGGAGGCACCGCGAGCCCGGTCCCCGTCGCGCCGAGCAGCGCCGTCAGGGCGACTGCGGCGACCGTCAGGCCGCGCCGGGCTCCCGCGCCGCGCGCCAGCGCGCCCGCCGTCCCGGACCGTCCCCGCCGGACCCTCACGCCCGCCACCTCCGCTCGCCCGCCGCCGTCCCGCGGGCACACCGCGTACCACTGCAGTCACACCACTATCACAAGCCTCAGGAAGAACTTACACACCGCGGAGATCATTTCCCCTGTTCGGGGGACGCGGCGGGACGGCGTGTCCGGATGGCGCACGTCACTCCGCGTGTCGTCTTGAACGAAATACAGGACACGCGTACTGTTTGCGGCGAGAAGACGAGGTGTGCCCTCCCGGTTCCGGTCCTACGGTGGGGGTGCGCAAGACTCGCCAGGGTCGACCCGACGACCCGGATACGACACCGAACTGACCCGGGAGGAAACGCCGGCTGCGGCGTGGAATCCATGCCACTGGAGTTAGACGTGACTGCACCTAGCAAGGACAGCTTCGGCGCCAAGGACACCTTGCGGGTGGAAGAGAACTCGTACGAGATCTTCCGCCTGGACAAGGTCGAAGGCTCCGCCCGGCTGCCCTACAGCCTGAAGATCCTCCTCGAGAACCTGCTGCGCACCGAGGACGGCGCGAACATCACCGCCGACCACATCCGCGCGCTCGGCGGCTGGGATCCGAACGCGGACCCGTCGATCGAGATCCAGTTCACGCCCGCCCGGGTGATCATGCAGGACTTCACCGGCGTGCCCTGCGTGGTCGACCTGGCCACCATGCGCGAGGCCGTGACCGCGCTCGGCGGCGACCCGGACAAGGTGAACCCGCTGGCCCCGGCCGAGATGGTCATCGACCACTCGGTGATCATCGACGTGTTCGGCCGCGCGGACGCCTTCGAGCGCAACGTGGAGATCGAGTACGAGCGCAACCGCGAGCGCTACCAGTTCCTGCGCTGGGGCCAGGGCGCCTTCGACGAGTTCAAGGTCGTCCCGCCGGGCACCGGCATCGTGCACCAGGTCAACATCGAGCACCTCGCGCGCACGGTGATGGCCCGGAACGGGCAGGCCTACCCCGACTCCTGCGTCGGCACCGACTCGCACACCACCATGGTCAACGGCCTGGGCGTGCTGGGCTGGGGCGTCGGCGGCATCGAGGCCGAGGCGGCCATGCTGGGCCAGCCGGTGTCGATGCTCATCCCGCGCGTCGTCGGCTTCAAGCTGACCGGCGAGATCCCGGCCGGCGTGACCGCGACCGACGTCGTGCTCACGATCACCGAGATGCTGCGCCGGCACGGCGTGGTCGGCAAGTTCGTCGAGTTCTACGGCGAGAGCGTCGCGCAGGTGCCGCTGGCCAACCGCGCCACCATCGGCAACATGAGCCCGGAGTTCGGCTCCACCGCGGCGATCTTCCCGATCGACGAGGAGACCGTGCGCTACCTCAAGCTGACCGGCCGCTCGGCCGAGCAGGTCGCGCTGGTCGAGGCGTACGCCAAGGAGCAGGGCCTCTGGCACGACCCGTCCCACGAGGCGCAGTACTCCGAGTACCTCGAGCTGGACCTGTCGACGGTCGTCCCGTCGATCGCCGGCCCGAAGCGCCCGCAGGACCGCATCGAGCTGTCCGACGCGAAGTCCTCGTTCCGCAAGTCGGTGCACGACTACGCCGAGGACGAGCAGCCCACGCCGCACACCAACGTCGACGAGAAGGTCGAGGAGAGCTTCCCGGCCTCCGACGCGCCGGCGCTGTCGTTCCAGGACGAGACCGCCGCGCCGGTGCAGTCCGCGGCCAACGGGGCCACCGGGCGGCCGAGCAAGCCGGTCAAGGTGACCAGCGCCGACCGCGGCGAGTTCGTGCTCGACCACGGCGCCGTCGTGATCGCCTCGATCACCTCGTGCACCAACACCTCCAACCCGTCGGTCATGCTGGGCGCGGCGCTGCTCGCGCGCAACGCGGTCGAAAAGGGCCTGTCGGTCAAGCCGTGGGTCAAGACGTCGATGGCCCCGGGTTCGCAGGTCGTCACCGACTACTACGAGAAGGCCGGCCTCTGGCCGTACCTCGAGAAGCTCGGCTACCACCTGGTCGGCTACGGCTGCACCACCTGCATCGGCAACTCGGGCCCGCTGCCCGAGGAGGTCTCGGCCGCGGTGCAGGAGAACGACCTCACCGTCGTCTCGGTCCTGTCGGGCAACCGGAACTTCGAGGGCCGGATCAACCCGGACGTCAAGATGAACTACCTGGCGTCCCCGCCGCTGGTCATCGCGTACGCGCTGGCCGGGACGATGGACTTCGACTTCGAGACCCAGCCGCTGGGCCAGGACTCCGACGGCAACGACGTGTTCCTGAAGGACATCTGGCCGTCGCCGCAGGAGATCCAGGAGACCATCGACTCGGCGATCACGCAGGAGATGTTCTCGAAGGACTACGCGGACGTCTTCGACGGCGGCGAGCGCTGGAAGTCGCTGCCGACGCCGACCGGCAAGACCTTCGAATGGGACGCCGAGTCCACCTACGTCCGGAAGCCCCCGTACTTCGACGGCATGACCGCCGAACCGGCCCCGGTGCAGGACATCTCCGGCGCGCGGGTGCTGGCGAAGCTGGGCGACTCGGTCACGACCGACCACATCTCCCCCGCCGGCGCGATCAAGGCCGACAGCCCGGCCGGCCGCTACCTGACCGAGCACGGCATCGAGCGCAAGGACTTCAACTCCTACGGCTCGCGCCGCGGCAACCACGAGGTCATGATCCGCGGCACCTTCGCGAACATCCGGCTGCGCAACCAGCTGCTGGACGACGTGCAGGGCGGCTACACCCGCGACTTCACCCAGGAGGGCGGCCCGCAGGCGTTCATCTACGACGCGGCCCAGAACTACGCGGCGGCGGGCACCCCGCTGGTCGTGCTGGGCGGCAAGGAGTACGGCTCCGGTTCGTCCCGCGACTGGGCGGCCAAGGGCACCAGCCTGCTGGGCGTGCGCGCGGTGATCACCGAGTCGTTCGAGCGCATCCACCGCTCGAACCTGATCGGCATGGGCGTCATCCCGCTGCAGTTCCCGGAGGGCGAGTCGGCGTCGTCGCTGAAGCTGGACGGCACCGAGACGTTCGACATCGAGGGCATCACGAAGCTGAACGAGGGCGAAACCCCGCGCACGGTGCACGTGACGGCCACGAAGGAAGACGGCTCGAAGGTGGAGTTCGACGCGGTCGTCCGCATCGACACCCCGGGCGAGGCGGACTACTACCGCAACGGCGGCATCCTGCAGTACGTGCTGCGGAAGATGACCCAGTCCTGACGGTCTGACCAAGTCGTGGCCCGCCCGGGTTCTCCCCGGGCGGGCCACGCTGGTTTCCGCCCCTCACGACCACCCAACCGCAGCCCGCGCACCCAACCAGCGAGGCACCCAGCCCTCCCCCGCACCCCGATACGAAGCCAGACTGCGGACGGCGGGTGCTTGTCAAGGCATCTTTCCCGCCTTGACAAGCACCCGCCGTCCGTCAGCACAATCCAGCTTCGGGGTGCCCCACGCCGGACGAGGCGCAATGTCGCCGCCAGGCGACGAGCCGCCCCCTCAACCAACCACCGCGCCCGTCTTCGGATCCAGCTTCAGCGGCTTCGCGTCCGGATGCGCGAAGTCGAACATCCCGGTCAGCGGAGCCGCCAGCACGTCGAACGACCCGCCGCCGATCCGCCCCAGATGCCAGTTGTCCTCGATGAACCGCAGCACCGAAGTCTGATCCGTCATCGTGTGGTCGACATGATTCACCTTGCTGTACGGCGAAATCACCAGCAGCGGCAGCCGCGGACCGTACCCGCACCGATCCGCGAATCCGCCCAGCTTCACCGGCTTCGAGGTGCACACCGAACTGTCCTGCGCCGCGTCGTGCGAGCCGTTGACGATCTTCGGCGCGACATGGTCGTACCACCCGTCCGAATCGTCGTACGCCAGCACGATCGCCGTGTTCTTCCACTGCGGCGAAGCCTGGATCCGGTTGATCTCGTCGGCCACGAAAGCCTGTTCGTCCAACGGATCCGAGTAACCCGCGTGCCCGTCCTGGTACTCCGGAGCCTTCAAGAAACTCACCGCCGGCATCGTCCCGGCCGCGAGCGCGTCGTTGAAGTCCCGGACGTCGTACTGATGGTTCGCCTGGTCCTGCTGCCCCACCGCGGACAACGACGACGGCGGCAGATGCTTCCGGTTCGCAGTCGACTGGTAGTACTGGAACGGTTCGTGGTGCGGGCTGTAGTCGACCGACGCCTGGCCGCCCACATTCGCGTGCTTGGTCCCGCACACCGCGTACCCGTTCGCCTCCCCGGTCGGCCGGAATCCGCCCTCGAACCAGCCCCAGGTGACGCCGCGCGCGTTCAGCAGGTCGCCGACGTTGCGCCCCTGGAACGCGCCGAGGTTGTCGGTCGCGGTGTGGTTCTTGTCCGAGCAGTCGTCGAAGGCCGGGTCCGGGTCGGTGATCATGGTGCCGACGCCGTGCGCGTCCGGCGAGGCCGCCGTGCGCGGGTCGACCTTCGGCTCGCCGGTGACCGAATCGACCGGCTGCAGGCCGTGCGTCTGGCCGGAGACCAGGTTGACCGCGCCGGGGCTGGACGGGCCGAAAACAGTGTCGAAGGAATTGTCGTTCAGCGCGTAATGCTGGGCGTAGTTCCACATCGCGGTGACGGTGTTGCCGTCGAAGTAGTCCATCACCAGGCCGGGCTCCCCGAACAGCACGGGCTGTCCGGTGCACTTGTCCTTCTCGGTGTACTCGACGAACTTGTCCATCTTGCCGCCGTTGACGGCGGCCTGTTCCTTGTTGTAGTCGTGCGCCTGGTCGCAGGTGAGCGCGTGGTCCGGGCTCAGCCGCTTCGGGTTGTAGGCGTTCGGGTTGTGCCGCAGCAGGTCCGGGGTGAGGCCGTTGACCTTCGGGGTGCCGGGCGCGGCGTGGAACGGGGTGCCGTTTTCGTTGGTGGCGTTCGGATAGGCGCCGAAGTAGTGGTCGAAGGAGATGTTCTCGCCGAAGATCACCACGACGTGCTTGATCGGCGTCGCCGTCGCGAACGTCTCGGCGGGTATCGCGTGCGCCGGGGCCGGGGTCGACGCCGAACTGCTCGCGCACGCCGCGGCCAGCGCCGCGGTCGCCGCCAGCGCGGCCGCCGCGGCGGCCCGCTTCCTGGTCCGCTTCACTGCAGAACTCCTTCCGCTCAGCCCAGCATCAACCCAGCAGTGCCCGGCCGTAGTGGTCGGCCGGATCCGTTACGCCCGGGAACAGGTGGAAATACCCGCCCCCGAACGGCGAGACGTAGTCGGTGAGCGGCTCCCCGGCGAGCCGCTTCTGCACGGCCTCGAACTGCTGCTCGAGGTCGCGCTGGTAGCAGGTGAAAACAAGACCCAGGTCGAGGTTGCCGTTCGAATCCACGCCGCGGTCGTAGTTGACCGCGCGGCGCAGGATCCGCTGCCCGTCGGTCTGCGGGGTGCGCGGGTTCGCGAGCCGGATGTGGCTGGTCAGCGGGATGACCGTGCCGATCGGGTCCTCGGCGTAGCGCGGGACGTCCTGTTCGGCCGCGCCGTCGAGCGGCGCGCCGGTGTCGCGGCGGCGGCCGATCATGTTCTCCTGCTCCGACAGCGACACCCGGTCCCAGAACTCGACCAGCATCCGGATCAGCCGGATCACCTGGTAGCTGCCGCCGTCATCCGTCCACACGAGACTGTCCGCTTCGGACGGTCCGGGATTCGAGGTGCCGTCCTTGAACCCGAGCAGGTTGCGCGGTGTCCCGGACGGGCGCGGCGGCGAGCTGAACCCGTCGATCTTCCAGCGCAGCTGCATCCCGCCGCGCGTTGCGCGGGCGATGTCGCGCAACGCGTGGAGCACGGTGTCCGGTTCGGCGGCGTTGAGGACGAGGCTGAGGTCGCCGTGGCACCACTGCGGATCGAGAGCGTCGTCCGGGAACATCGGCATCTGCTTGAGCTTCGGCGGTTTGCGCGCGGCGAGCCCGTACCGGTCGTCGAACAACGACGCGCCCGCGCCCACGAGCACCGAAAGCTCGCCTTTCGGGACTTCCGGACCGAGCACGCCGGAGTCCGCGGGCGGCCCGGTGATCCCGACCGACGCGGGGGCGCCGCCGCTGGTGAGGAACCGCGCGCGGGCGGTGAGTTCCTTGAGCAGTTCGGCGAGTTCGGCGCGGTTTTCCGCGACGACGTCGAACGCGGCGACGACCGAATGCCTCGCGGGTTCCGCCAGGACGGCCGTCTGCCGGGGACCGTGGAACGGCACCGCTCCCCCGGCCGCCGTCGCGCTTCCGGCCAGACCGGTCAAACCCGCGCCGGCGCCGGCGGCCGCGGCTCCGCGGAGGAAGGCGCGGCGTCCCAGAGTCACGAGACCCTCCTCGGCTCGGCGATCGCCGCGACCGGGGCCAGCCGCTCGGTCAGCTCCGAGACGTCGGCGTTGATCCGCTGCCGCTGCTTGCGGTCCAAAGCGGACAATGGCTTCCCCGAGACCGCTTCGAGGTCGTGCTCGGTGCGGGCGATCCACCCGTCCAGGTCCTTCAGACCGGGAAAGCGCGTGGCCAGCAGCGGGCGCAGCACCTCGAGCACCGCGCGCGTCCCGGCGAGGTTCGCGCGCGCAGTCGCCAAGGTGGAGCCGCTGCCGTAGTCGGTACGGCCGGTCAGCTCGAACTGCAGGGTGTTTTCCATGATTTCGTGGGCGCGCAGGCCGAGGTCGTTCTGGTCGATCTGCGCGTCGGCGAACGAGGTGCGCAGCTTCTGGACCGCCTGGTCGAGCTGATCGGCGATCGGGCTCAGCGCGGGCATCGCTTCGTTGTGCCACAAGCCGTTTTCCAGGCGATGGAAGCCGGTGAACCCCGGATCGGCGGTGCCGGCGGGCAACCCGGCGGTGGTGCCGTTGATCGCCCCGTCCGAATCGCCGAAGGCGTGGTAGGCGGCGCCGAGGCGCTCGTAGGTGAGATGCGCGGTGAGCCAAGCTTGCTGCGCGGCCCCGCGATCGCCCGAACGGACGGCTCGTGCCAGCGCCGCGGTCTGGCCGGTGAGCGTGCCGAGCCCGTCGGCGACATAGGCGTGGTACTGCTTCAGCGGACCGAGCAGATCCGCGTTGGTCACCGGCACCACGGCCGGGCCCGGACGGTCCGCGCCGCCGGTGACGTGCACGGTCGGGCCGACGAACGGCGTGCCGTCTTCGGGTGCGCAACGCAGGGCGTACGCGCCGTTGCCGAAGTTGACCGGCAGCGCGCGCGTCGTGCCCGGGCCGACGCCTTCCAGTTCCCCGAAGACCGTGCCGGTGGCCGGGTCGACGAGGTCGATTTCCATGGTGACGGCGGCGTTGTTGCGGACCTGCAGGGTCTGCGGCCCGGCCGGCGGCGCGGTCCAGCCGTCGCCGCAGGCCGAGCGCGAAACCTGGATTGGGCCGGGCTGGGCGGGCGAGCCGGAACAGCTCGCGAGCACCGCGGTCCCGGCAAGGACCGCCGCCGCGCCGAACCCGCCCGCCCAGCGCCGCACGTCAACTCCCCTCAGGTGAACTTCTGGCGGACACTTTCACCGATCCGCCGGGCACTGACAAGAGGGTTGTGCCGTTATGCCCGGTTCCGGGCCGAAGATCAACCGATCAGCCCTTCGCGGGCGTCGTGAAGGGCTGCCGGTCCGGCTGGAACACCTGACCGTCGGCGGGCGCCTTCAGGTCGATGAGGTACGCGGCCGTCGCGTCGTCCACGCCCCGCGCGCTGCCGAGGATGCAGTGGCCGAACGCGTCGACCGACAGCAGCCGCGAGTTGCCCAGCTCCTCGGCCATCCGCTGGCCGAACCGGTACCGGGTGGCCGGGTCGTAGAAGTTGCTGACCACGAGCACCGGCGTCGCGGTGTTCGCGCGCCACGGCCCGCGGTACGGGTCGGACGTCTTCGCGGCGGGCCACACCGGGCACGCGGCGATGTCGGAGAACACCTGGTAGCGGCCGAACGTCGGCGATTCCCGGTCCGCCTTGGCCGCAATGCCCGGCACCTGCTCCTGCCGGATCCGCATCGGCTTGTCCGCGCAGTTCACCGCGAAATACGAGTCGTCGCCGGTGTACGGGCTGTCCGGGGCGAGGTCGAGCAGACCGCCTCGGCCCACCGAAAGCGCGCCCTTGCGCGCGGACTGCGCCTGCAGCGACGGGTGCAGCACCGAGTACGCCTGCTGCAAGCCCTCCGCCAGTTCGCCGAACTGCGCCGGCGAGTACAGCGCGCTCGACACCGCGCCGGTCAGCGTGCCGAGGTCGAGCTTCGTGCCGTCGGGCAGCGTGATCGGGTCGGTCCGCACGTGGTCGCGCAGTTCGTCGAACTTCGCCCGCGGATCGCCCGCGCTGAACGCGCATTTGTCGCCCGCCTGGGCACAGCGCTTGAGGAAGCCGTCGAGGGCGATCTCGAAGCCCTGCGCCCGCGCGAGGTCGTAGCTGACGCCGTCGTTGGTGCGCAGCGGCGGATCGACGTTCCCGTCGATCACGATCGCCCGCGTCTGCTTCGGGAACATCGCCGCGTAGGTGGACCCGATGAGGGTGCCGTAGGAGAACCCGGTGTAGGTCAGCTGATTGTCGCCGACCGCGGCGCGCAGCTGGTCGAGGTCCCGCACGACGTCGCGGGTGGACATGTGATCGAGCAGCGCGCCCGCGTTGCGGCGGCAGAACTGGCCGTAGTCGCGGTACGCGGCGAGCGTGCCGGAGATTTCCTTGCGCGACAAGGGAACCGGGACCATCTGGCCCTGCACGTCCGCGGCGTCCTCGGCGGTGGTGAAGCAGCGCAGCGGATTGCTGGCCCCGACGCCGCGCGGGTCGAACCCGACGAGGTCGAACCGGTCGAGCACCTGCGGGCGGAAGTAGCGCTCGCCCGCGATCGGCATCCGCAGCCCCGACCCGCCCGGACCGCCCGGATTCAGGAACAGCGACCCGATCCGCTGGCCGGGAACCTTGGCGGCGCGCTTCATCAGCGCGAGATCGATGCTGCCGAGCGACGCGTCGTCGTGGTCGACCGGGACCCGGTAGCGCGCGCAGCTGTACAGCTTGACCTGGTCTTCCGGGACTCCGCGCAGCTGGTCTTTGGTGCAGTCCTCCCACTGGACCGGCGCGGTGCGCGCGATCTCCGCGGGTTTGGCCTGCTGCGCCGCCGGATCGGCGGGCGCCGCGACGGCAGTGCCCGCCAGCCCGGTCAACGCGGCCGCGACCGCCGCGATCAGTGCTCCGGTTCGTGCTCTTTGCGTTCCGCGCACGTGGAATCTCCCCTGGTTGCGCACCCGTCTGATTACGGGGCGTCACCGAGACTGGCATAATCCGGCCAAGCCGGGCACCGGCCAAAAGGAGGAAGTGCGGGTTCGGACGAGCGACGCCGAGGCTTGGGGATGCCGCGGCGCGGGGCGGATCGAGGAGAAACGGAGCAAGCCGAATGCGAGTTCTCCGCCCGCAACCAGAGGCCGTGCCTGCTCGGCTCTTCGTCCCGCTCGGCTCGCCGGCCCCTCGGCTCTCCACCCCGCTCGGCTCGCCACCCCGATGGGCTCGCCACACCGCTCGGCTCTCCACCCCGATGGGCTCGCCACACCGCTCGGCTCTCCACCCCGCTCGGCTCGACGCCCCGATGGGCTCGCCACACCGCTCGGCTCTCCGCCCCCTGGGCTCGTCGTCCCGCTCGGTTCTCCGACCCGCTCGGCTCGCCGCCCCGCTCGCGACGCGGTACGAGAGCGGCGAACCAGCCGGGCGACGTACCCGAGGGTCCCGTCAGCTCTCTCCGACCCTGCCGGGGTTCCGCCCGATCGAACCGGACGCGGGACCGCGCGGCACCGGATTCCGCCGTTCGGCCCGCTCAGCAGCGGGTCAGGACGAAGATCGGCAGCTCCCGCCCCGCGATGTCGCGTTCCATTTCGTAGCCCGGCCAGAATTCGAGCAGTTCCGCCCACATCCGGTCGTACTCCGCGCCCTCCAGCTCGCGCGCCTTCACCTCGATCTCGCGGCCGCGCAGTGCGACCGTCGCCTTCGGGTTGTCGCGCAGGTTGTGGGTCCACGCCGGGTTCTTCGGGCGGCCCCAGTTGGAGCCGGTGAGCACGAACTCGCTGCCGTGCGGGTAGTACAGCAAGTTCGTGCTCCGCGGCAGGCCGCTGCGCCGTCCGGTGGTGGTGAGCCGCAGCGACGGCAGCCCGGCCAGGCCGACCAGGCTGATCCGGCCGCCGAACCACCGGTGCAGCTGCCGGTCGGTGGCGACGACGGCACGCGAGGCACCCATCAGCCGGGGCTGGGTGCCGAGCTTGCGGGCGAGTGCCGCGAGAGGGTTACGCACGCACTGATCTTGCCAAACTCACCCCGAACCGCTGCTGTGAGTCTGTCCACCATCGCTCCAGGGCGAATCCCGCGGCGTTCAGCTCCGCCTCGACGCCGTCCGGCCGGAACTTCGCCGACACCTCGGTGCGGATGTGCTCGCCCTCGGCGAACGGCACGATCAGGTCCGCGCCGGGGATGCGGACCTCGGTGCGGCGCCGGGCGCGCAGCCGCATTTCGATCCACTCGTGGTCGGAGTCCCAGTACGCGACGTGGTCGAATTCGTCCGGGTCGAAGTCCGCGCCCAGTTCGGCGTTGATCACGCGCAGCACGTTGCGGTTGAACGCCGCGGTGACGCCCGCCGCGTCGTCGTAGGCGCGTTCCAGCGTTTCGCGGTCCTTCACCAGGTCGGTGCCGAGCAGCAGCCACTCCCCTTCGCCGAGCACGTCCCGTACCGAGTGCAGGAATTCCGTGCGTTCGCCGGGCAGGAAATTGCCGATCGTGCCGCCGAGAAAGGCGACGACCCGCGGCGCGGTGCCGGGCAGCAGCTGCAGGTGCTGGGTGAAGTCGCCGACCACCCCGCGCACCTCGAGCTTCGGGTAGTCCGCCGTGATCGCGGCGGCGGCTTCGGCGAGCGCGGTTTCCGACACGTCCATCGGCACGAACGCCTCCAGCGTGCCGTGCGCGGTGAGCGCGTCCAGCAGCAGCCGGGTCTTCTCGCTCGACCCGGACCCCAGCTCGACGAGCGTGTGCGCGCCGGTGCGTTCGGCGATCTCTGCCGCCCGGTCGGCGAGCACCTCGCGCTCGCTGCGCGTCGGGTAGTACTCCGGCAGCGCGGTGATCTTCTCGAACAGCTTGCTGCCTTCGGCGTCGTAGAACCACTTGGGCGGCAACCACTTCTGGTCCGCGGTGAGCCCCTCGCGCACGTCCGCGCGCAGTTCGGCGGTCACGACGCGGCGATGGCTCTCCAGGTCCGCTTCGGTCATCGGGCGGTGCTCCGTTCCAGAGTCAGGGGAAGGACGTCGACGCCGGCGGCGGTGGCGCGCACGGCGTGGCGGTCGGGCACGGCGGTCCAGGCCGGATCCGGATCGCACGGCTCGGACGCCAGCACCACGCCGGTTTCGGTGCGGCGCACGGACAACGCATGTGTCCAGGCGGTGCCGACGAGCAGTTCGCCGTCGGTCAGCAGCAGGTTCAGCCGGGAGCCCGGGGCGACCGCCTCGACCTCGCGAACGAGGCCGGTCACCGCTTCGAGCGGCTCCTCCCCCGCGCGCAGCCGGGCGCGCAGCAGCGCCCACAGCAATGCGGAATCCGTCGGCGCTTCGAGCGTGAACAGCTCGGTGACGTCCAGCTGCCCGGCCAGCCCGCGCATCGAACCGGGCCATCCGCGCACCACTCCGTTGTGGCTGAACAGCCAGCGGTCTTCCATGAACGGCGCGGCGGCCGCTTCGGTGACCGGCATTCCGGTGGTGCCGTTGCGCACCGCCGCGACGAACGCCGTGGCGCGCACCGACGCGGCCAGCGCCGGCAGCGTCTGGTCGGTCCACAGCGGTTCGCGGCGGCGGTAGCGCTGCGGCGGCGCGCCCGGCTCCGGGTACCAGCCGAGGCCGAAGCCGTCGGCGTTCACCGAACCGCCGCCGCGCATGTCGAGCGGCGCGTAGGACTGCACGAGCAGCGCGTGCGGCGCGGCGAACATCAGCTCCGCCGGGGACGCCGGCGCGCCGAGATAGGCGAGATGACGGCACATCCGGCTAGCCCGCCTCGCCCGGGCGCGGATCGCGCGCGCACCGGAAACCGGAGAAGATCTGCCGCCGGATCGGGTAGTCCCAGTTGCGGAAGGTGCCCCGGATCGCCGCCGCGTCGGTGCCGAACGACCCGCCGCGCAGGACCTTGTACTCCGGGCCGAAGAACACCTCCGAGTATTCCCGGTACGGGAAGGCCGCGAAGCCCGGGTAGCCGTGGAAATCGGTGCTCGTCCACTCCCAGACGTCGCCGATCAGCTGGTGCACTCCGAGCGGCGACGCCCCAGCCGGATACGCGCCCGCCTCGGCCGGGCGCAGGTGGCGCTGCCCGAGGTTGGCGTGCTCGGCCGTCGGTTCCTCGTCGCCCCAGGGGAATCGCCGCGACCGCCCGCTCGCCGGGTCGTACCGGGCGGCCTTCTCCCATTCCGCCTCGGTGGGCAGCCGCTTGCCCGCCCAGCGCGCGTACGCGTCCGCCTCGTAGTACGAGACGTGCACGACCGGCTCGTCGGCCGGGACGCGTTCGCGCACGCCGAAGCGGGTGCGCCACCAGCCGTCCGGTTCGCGACGCCAGAACCGGGGCGCGATGATGTCGTGCTCCTGCCGGTACGCCCAGCCGGGCTCGCTCCAGAACCGCCGGTCGTGGTAGCCGCCGGATTCCAGGAACTCGACGTACGCGCCGCAGGTGACCGGGGTGGTGTCGAGGACGAAGGCGGGCACGTCGACCTCGTGCGCCGGGCGTTCGTTGTCCAGCGCCCACGGTTCGGCGGTGGTGCCCATGGTGAACCGGCCGCCGGGCACGAGGACCTCGGCGGGCAGCTTCCGGGCGGGCGCGCGCGGCGGCTCCGGAGCGTGCAGCACCGGTTCGCCCTTGCGCAGCTGGTGGGTGGCCAGCATCGTCTCGTCGTGCTGCTGCTCGTGCTGGGTGATCATGCCGAACGCGAACGCGCTCTCGGTGAGCCGCCGGCCTTCCAGCGGGGCGGTTTCCAAGACGTCGAACGCCTTTTCGCGAACTTCCTTCACATACGCCCGGGCCTCGGCCGGGCCGAGCAGCGGCAGTGCCGGACGGTCGGCGCGGGGATGCTGGAAGGCGTCGTAGAGGTCGTCGATGTCCGGCCGCAGCGGCTCCCGGCCGCCGACGTCGCGGACCAGCCACAGTTCTTCCTGGCTGCCGATGTGCGCGAGGTCCCACACGAGCGGCGACATCAGTTTCGAGTGCTGCCGCACGAGGTCTTCGTCGTCGACGGCGTCGGTGAGGGCCACGCTGCGCTCGCGCGCCCGGGTGAGGGCGGCGGCCGCGTGCGCCCGCAGGTCCTGCGGGCTCAGCTCCCGCAACGGGTTCTGTTCGGGGATGGTGCTCATGGCTCCTGACTCCTCGAGTCCGGTTCGCCGGGCGCCCGGCCCGGCGGTGTTCTCGGTCCTGCTCATCGGTCCTGGCGCGGCACGCCGGCGGCCCGGGCCCGCAGCCCGGCGGCGAGCCCGGCGACGGTGTCCTCGGGAAGGCCGGTGGCCGGGAGTTCGGCGACGCCCAGCTCCACCAGCTCCCTCGCGACCGCCGCCAGCTGCGCGTCGGCCATCCCGCACCGGGCGGCGTCGGCCCACCGGCCGGCGGCCGGCGCGCACACCTCGCGCACTTTGTCCACTGTGGACTGGCTGGCCAGCAGCGCGGAGACCAGCGCCACCGGCGGCAGCCAGTCGCCGGGCGGCTGTCCGTCCAGGTACCTCAGTTCGAGGTAGCCCTGCGGCCGCACCGGGGTGAACATCGTGGTGAGGTGGTAGTCGAGGTCCGCGGCCGTCGGGCGGCGCAGCACGGCGGCCGCGCCCCGGCCGCTGATCCACTCGGCGAAGGTCAGCCCCTCCGGCGCGTCCCACGGCCGTTCTCCGCGCGGGAACACCATCAGCGGCGTGTCCATCATCCGGCGGGCCCATTCGCGCGCCGGGTCCACGCCCGGCTCGGGCGACTGCGTGCGGACCGGTTCGGTTTCCATAACCGCGAGCCAGCGCGCCGACGCGAATCCGGTGTCGGCTCCGGCGTGCACGCGCGAATTCGCGAAGAGCGCCAGCAGCGGCGGACCCATCGCGTGCGCGGCCGCCCAGCGCGCGGCGACCTCGTGGGCTTCGCCCGCGTCGACGCAGATCTGCAGGCCCGCGGTGCTGCACATCATGGTGATGCCGCCCGCCCCGATCGGGGCGAACCGGCGTTCCATGGCGGCGTAGCGGGGCGTGCGCAGAACGCGCCGGGGCGGACGGTGTTCGTCGATGCCCGCGGCCCCGAGTTCGAGGCCGTGGCGGGCGAGAAGACCGGTGAGATGAGCGAGGTCGGCCTCCACAGCCGCGTGCAGCGCACGCAGCGAGGCCTGCGGCGGAGCGGAAAGCTCCACCTGGCACCCGGGTTCCAGGCTCACCGGCGCACCGGCCGGGAGCGGGATCGCCGGACTGTCGGGGCGCAGCGTCCGCGGGGTGTGCGGGCCGAGCGCCGTGGCGAGGACATCGGGGTCGAGCGGGCGGGCCGGGTCGCCGGCGTGGTGCACGGTGAACTCGAGCTCCACCCCGAGCAGTCTCGGCGGGCCGTGCTTGAAACACACCGACGCGACGTACCGCTCCCCTTCCGCACGGTCGGCAAGCACCCGCGCGGTGAGGTTCGCCGCACTCCCGGATCTGTCCGGAAAATCGTGCACTGCAGTCATCTGTCGCCGTCCACCTCAGGAGGTCCGCGGGGCCGGACCTCGTCGCTTCGCGACGCTACACGCGGGGTACGACAAAAACAGGGCCGCGCAGCCTCCGCGGCGATCGATAATCCCTTCGTAATCTGCGTTGACCTGGGAGTTCACTGAAAAGATCACGTCGGCCGCACTGCTCCATCCGGGGCACCCCGGCCGGACTGAACAGCGGGTTCGGCGCCCGGCCAGCGCAGCGTCGATCCCGGGCGGGCGCGACGGCCGCGGGACCAACCGGACACCAGAGCGAAACCCCGCCCACCTCACGCCAGAACAGGTTCCGCGCCCAGCCCCCGGTGCAGCGGCGGCCTCCTGCACGGCGCCGCGCACCGCAACTCGATACCGCCGGGCCAGTACCGAAACGCCGATCCCGGACACCGCGGCGAACCCCCGCCCGCCTCAGGCAAGAACAGGTTCCGCGTCCAGCCCCCCGTTTCGCCACGGCGCCGAGCACCGCAGACCGATACCGCCCGGCCAGCACCACAACGCAACCGGTCGCGCCTCACGGCAGAGCGGGTTCCGTGCCCAGCCCCAGCTCGGCCGCCGCCTCCTGGACCGCACCGATCACCAGGTGCAGCGCCGGGCGGCGGATCTCGGTGCGCCGGTAGGCGATCGACACCGTCCGCAGCAGGGGCGGGGCCAGCGCGACGACGTCGATCCCGGGCGGGCGCAGCAAGCGGAGGCCCAGATCGGACACCAGCGTCACGCCGAGCCCGGCGCCCACCATCGCCATCGCGGTCGACTGCTCCTCGACCTCGTGGTTGATTTTGGGCTGGAAACCGTGCCGCTGGCAGGCGATCCGGATCGCCCGGCCGAAATGGGACTTCGCGCTCGCCAGGATCCACGGGTGTTCCGCCAGCGCGTCGAGGGGCACCGTCGCGGCCGGCAGCGCGCCCGCCGGTACCGCCGCGTGCAGCCGTTCCACCGCCACGACCGCGCGTTCCAGCCCGTCGCTCCACTCCATCGGCGCGTCCGAGTAGTCGATCACGAACGACAGGTCCAGGCTGCCGTCGCGCACCGCGTCCGCGGTCGCCTCCGGGGCCAGTTCCTTCGTCCGGACTTGGATTCCCGGGTAGTCCGCGGCCAGCGCGGTGAGCGCGGTCGGCAGCAAACCGGACGCGACGGACGCCCAGACTCCGGCCGTCAGCCGTGCGGACATGGTGCCTTGCGCTTCTTCCAGCGCGAGCGTCGCGCGTTCGACCGAGCCCAGGATCTCCTCGGCGTGCTCGGTGAGCAGAATGCCGAGTTCGGTCAGCTGCACCCGGCGGCCGAGCCGTTCGAACAGCTTCGCGCCGACGTCGCGTTCGAGCTGCGCGAGTTGCTGGGATACCGCCGAAGCGGTGTAATGCAAGGCCGCCGCGGCCGCGGTGACCGTGCCCCTGCGGTGCAGTTCGCGGAGCATCCTCAAGCGGTGCAACGAAAGCTCCATGTACGAACCCTAAACAACTTCGTCCACATTCGGTAAATGGACGCGGGCCCGGCCCCGGCCCCACCCTCGGAAGCAGGCGGCGAAACGCGCCGCCGAGGACCCGAGGAGGTGAGTGGCTCGATGGACCCGCGGATCGCCGAACCGCTGATGAAGCTCACGTGGACCGACCCGGTCACGGGCGCGCACGGCTACCTGGTCGTGCACAGCCTGGTCTCCGGCGTCGCCACGGGCGGCACGCGGATGCGCGCCGGCTGCACGGTCGACGAGGTGGCCGACCTCGCGCGCGGCATGGCGAACAAGACAGCCGCGTTCAACCTCCCGGTCGGCGGGGCGAAAGGCGGGATCGACTTCGACCCCAAGGACCCGCGGGCGACCGGCGTCCTCACCCGGTTCTGCGAGTTCCTGCGGCCCTGGCTCGACGCGCACTGGGTGACCGCCGAGGACCTCGGCGTGCCGCAGCACCTCATCGACGAGGTCTTCGCGAACCTGGGGTTGGAGCAGTCGTACCACGCCGCGATCCGCCGGTCGGCCGATCCGGCGCGCACGCTCCGCCGGGTGCAGGCCGGGCTCAACGCGCCGGTCCCGGGCGGGCAGCTGCTCGGCGACGTGATCGGCGGGTACGGCGTGGCGCAGGCGTGCCTCGGCGCGGCGAACACCTGGGGCTGGGAAGTTGCCGAGACGACCGTCGCGATCCAGGGAATCGGGACGATGGGCGGCGGGGCGGCCTGGTACCTGCACGAGGCGGGGATGAAGGTCGTCGCGGTCGCCGACGCGGCCGGGACGTTGTACGACCCCGAGGGGTTGGATGTGCCGGCGTTGCTCGAGTTGCGCGATCGGTTCGGGGAGGTCGACCGGGAACGGCTGCCGGAGGCGGTCCAGGCGTTGCCGCGGGAGGCCGTAGTGGCGGTCGACGCCGACATTTTCGTGCCCGCGGCTATTTCCTACGCGCTGCGGGTGGACAACGAGAACCTCGTGAAGGCCAAGGTCGTGGTCGAGGCGGCCAACGCGGCGACTACTCCGGAGGCGGAGGCGGCGTTGTCGGCTCGCGGGGTCGCGGTGATCCCGGACTTCATCGCCAATGCCGGGGCCGCGGCTTGGGCTTGGTGGCTGCTGCTCGGGGAGGTCGGGGCGGATCCGGCGGATTCGTTCCTGCGGCTGCGGACGGAGATGCAGGCCAAGGTCGCGCTGGTGCTGGCGGAGTGGCATCTGGACCGGGTTCCGCCCCGGGTGACCGCGTTGCGGCAGGCGGAGGCGGTCCAGCAGGCTCGGGCGGAGGAGGCGGTTCGCGGGGTGCCGGTCTTGATGATTCCCTGATGCTCGTCGCCTGGCGGCGACATTGCAGCTCGGTGAGTGGCGTGGGGCACCCCGAAGCTTGATTGTGCTGACGGTCTGAGGGTGGTTGTCAAGGCGGGAAAGCGTGCCTTGACAACCACCCTCAGACCGCAGAGAGGCTTCGTATCGGGGTGCAGGGCCTGGGCTGGGTGCCTCGATGAGTTGGGGTGCAGTGGCCGCCGGTGGGGTGGGGGTCTCGATCGTTGGGTGCGGCGGCTGCTGTTTGCGGGCGGGCCGGGTTCCCCTCACGGGAGGGTGGCGAATTTGTCGGTGGCGGCGATGAGGGCTTCTTCCATTGACGCTACTGCGGTGGTGTGGCCTGCGTCGTCGACCAGGATGAGTTCGGCGGCGGGGATTGCCCGTTCCAGGAGCCAGGGGGTGCCGACCAGGCTGCTCAGGTCCAGGACGCCTTGTACCAGGACTACGGGGATTCCGTCTAGTTTTGCGGCGTCGCGTAGGATTGCGCCGTCTTCCAGGAAGCAGCCTTGCGAGAAATAATGGGTGACCAGGCGGGCGAAGCCTAGGCGGAAGCGGGGGTCGTCGAATTTCGGGGAGGGCGGGACGCCGGGCTGCATGGCGGATTCCCAGGTGCACCAGGCTTGTGCGGCGGCCTCGTGGACTGCAGGGTCGGGGTCGGTGAGCAAACGGTAATAGGCCGCGGCGAGGTCGCCGTCCCGGTCGTTTTCCGGTACGGCTTCGCGGAATCGCGCATATTCCTCCGGGAACATTCCGCCCAGGCCGCCGGTGAGCAAGTCGATTTCGGCCTGGCGGTCGGTGGCCAGGCCCATCATGACGATTTCCGTCACGCGTTCGGGATGCTTTTCCGCATAAGCCAGGCCGAGGACACAGCCCCAGGAGCCGCCGAAGAGTTGCCAGCGGTCGATTTCCAGTTTTTCCCGCAGCAATTCGAAGTCGCTGATCAGGTGGGCAGCGGTGTTCGCCTTCAGCGCCTCGACGGTGTCGCCCGCGTGCGGGATGCTGCGGCCGCTCCCGCGCTGGTCCAGCAGGACGATTCGGTAGCGCGCCGGGTCGAAGAACTGGCGCATTCCTTCGCTGCACCCGGTACCCGGGCCGCCGTGCAGGACCGCTACCGGTTTTCCGTCGGGGTTGCCGCAGGTCTCCCAGTACACCTGGTGGCCGTCGCCGACGTCGAGCAGGCCGCTGTCGTACGGCTCGATTTCCGGATAGCGCACGCGTTCCCCTCAGTTCAGGGTGCGCTCCAGATCCCGCAGCGCACCGCACAGTTCGGCCGGGCCGGCCGGCCCGATCCGGATTTCCGCGTCCGGCCCGGTCCCGACGGTGTAGCTCAGGTACCGGCCCCAGTCGGTGTCCGCGTAGTGCAAGGGTTCTTCCAACCGGACGTACCGGCCGACTTCGTCCCGTCGTCCCGCGTACAGCTCTCCGCTTCCGTGCACCGGACGCTGCACCAGAGTTAGCACGTCCGCCAGCACCGGGTCCAACGGAAAAGCGTCCTCGCCGCGCCGGGCGGCTTCGGTCAGGTCCGCGACGCGCACCGTGCGCACGTAACCGCCGCCCGGGCCCACCGCCGGGAGCTGCTCGACCAGAGTTTCCAGCACGCGTTCGCGGTCGATCTCCTGGACGCCGACGCGTTCGCCGTCCGACACCGCGAGCACCGCCTGCAAGCCGCTCGCCGCGGCGAGCACGCCGTACGTGCGATCGCCGGTCGCGACCCAGCCGTAGTACTCGATTACCGGGCGCACGAGAAGCGGCAGCCAGTCGAGGAAGTCCACCGTCGGCCGGCCGCGCGAGTCGACCAGGCCTGCCAGCGCCAGCGCGTCGTCCACCCGCTTCGCGGCTTCGTCGCGTTCGGTCTCCGACAGCCACACCGGATCCGGCCGCAGCGTCACGTGCAACCGGCCCACCTGTTCGCGTTCGGCCAGCGCGGCCAGCGCTTCGACCGGGACGTCCACCCGTCCCGCCGGATCGGCCACCGGCTACTCCTCCTCGTCGCCGAGAACCGGCGGGGTCGCCGAACCGTCCATGCCGAACGCGCCTTCGGGATCGGATTCGAGAAGGTAGTCCGGCCGCCAGTGCAGCCCGTCGCCCGGACCGCCCGCTGCGCCGGGAGCACCGCCGACCGCCGGGCCCGAGCGGCGCTGCGACGGTTCGCTGACCGGAGCGGGCAGGACCGCGGCACCGGGGCCGTTCCGGTCGTGGCCCGCGGCCGCCTGCGCGGTCGTGCTGTCCGGGCTTCTCCGGCGGATCGGCGCGCTGTCCGGGACGATCGGGCCGTATTGCTTCGGCAGCACGCGTTTCGTGTTCACCGTGACGCCGTGGTACTGCTCCATCACCCGCACATTGTTCTCGTTCGCGCTGTGGAACCGGTCGATTCTGTCCTGAAAGGACGCTGGGGCGGCGGACGCGGGCAGCACCGCCTGCAGCGGCCCGGCCCACGGCTGCGGCTGTTCGGGCCGCGGCGGCACGTCGACCACCGCGTGCCGAGAGCTTTCGAAGCTGCTGGCCTGGGTGTCCATCGACGCGCTCGTGAGGTCGAGCGGATCGGCGGACTCCCGGAACCCGGCCTCGACCGGTCCCGCGCCCGCTTTCGCCGCGTCCGCGGAATCGCCGGTCCACGAGCGCACCATCCGCTCCTGCAGGTCTTTCACGCTCCGCGCGCGCTCCAGGTAGGCCGCCGAAAGCTCCTGGACCTTCGCCGCCGCAGCGCGCAACCCGGACGTGTCGCCGCCGCGGAAGTTCTCGAAGATCTGCTTCCCGTCCACCTGGTTCCCTTCGTGCGCGACCGGGGCGTCCGCTTACCGGCCGCGGCCGAGGTCGGCGCCCGCCTGGTCCGCCTCGGCCGTCCGGTCCCGCGCGGTGCGCAGCTTGTCGAGGTATCCGGCGGCGTAGCGGCGCAGCGCCTCGTTCTGGTCGCGCAGCGTGCGCAGGGAATCCGCGCCGGCGGCGGCGTACTCCGCGCTCGCCGGGTCGGCGCCGGGGGCAGCGAAGACTTCCCGGATCTCGTCGATCGCGCGAGCGTCGGCGGCGATCTTGCCGAGCTGGTCCTCCCAGAGCCGGATGACGGCGGTCAGCTCCGCCGCGTCCATGGCGAAACCGCCGCGCGCACGGCCCGACTCGCCGATGACCAAGGCCGCTCCCTTTCCGGTGCTCCCGTCGTGATGTGCACAGCGTAGTCAACCGGCCCGGTCGTGTCAGCCGAGAACCCGCCGGTGTGACGGCGCGCATGCGTTCCGCCGTCTCGTCACAGTACGTACGTACGGATTGCGAGAACCCGGTCCTCGATGTCAGGATTTCAGGATGCCACGGGTCAGCCAGGATCACCTCGACGCACGCCGCCGGCAGATCCTCGACGGCTCGCGCGTGTGTTTCGCACGCTACGGCTACGAGGGCGCCACGGTCCGCCGCCTCGAAGAAGCGACCGGATTGTCCCGCGGGGCCATCTTCCACCACTTCCGCGACAAGGAATCGCTTTTCCTCGCCCTGGCCGAGGACGACGCGGTGCGGATGGCCGACGTCGTCGCCGAACAGGGTCTGGTCCAGGTCATGCGCGATCTGCTGGCCGGCAACAGCGAGCATCCGGCGGACTGGCTCGGCACCCGGCTGGAGGTGTCGCGGCGGCTGCGCACCGACCCGGAGTTCCGCGGCCGGTGGGCGGAACGCTCCCAGCAGCTGACCGAGGCCACCCGCGACCGCCTCGAATGGCAGCGCAAGGCGGGCAACCTGCGCGACGACGTCGACGTCAGCGTGCTGACCGCGTTCCTGGAACTCGTGCTGGAAGGACTCGTTTCGCACCTCGCGATGGGCCTTCCCGGCGACGATCTCGGCCCGGTGCTGGACCTCGTCGAGGAGACCGTTCGGCGGCACCGGCCCGGCGCGCACGGCTAGTTCCGCGTTGGCCGACCCCGCCGCCGGTACGCGATCCGGTGAACCATCCGGCCGCCGGACAACTCTGGGTACCGCGCCGAACCGCCACAGTGGACAGAGGCGCTCTCCGCCCGTCGGACGCCACGCCGAGCAGCGGGTCGACGCGCGGTCCGTGCCGTGGCGGGAGGAAAAACCGGAGGCGGCTTCGCGTCCTGCCGGGGCACTGCTGTCCGGACCCGGTACGATTGTCGGCATCGTCGCACTACAAACCAGTCTTGCTCAAGGAGTGACTTCCATCCGTGCGCGCCGCGCCATCGCCCGGTGACAGTACCGGGCCGGGTCCTGCCCGACCCGGCTTCCCGCCCGCCGTCCGTCCCGCCGTCCCGGACGGTGCGCTGTGATCCACGTCCTGCTTTCCGTGCTCGGCGTGCTGCTCTTCGTTCTTCTCACGATCGGCACCGGCCTCGCCGTGGCCGCCGAGTTCTCGCTGACCGCGCTCGAGCGCAGCACCGTCGACGCGGATGTCCGGCAGGTCGGTGACAAGCGCTCGCGGACGGTGCAGAAGGCGCACCGCACGCTGAGCTTCCAGCTGTCCGGCGCGCAGGTCGCGATCACGCTCACCACGCTGGTCACCGGTTTCCTGGCCGAACCGCTCATCGGCGACCTGGTCCGCCCGCTGCTCGACGCGCTGGGCCTGCCCGAGCCGGCGGCGTCCGGCGTCGCGGTGGCGGTCGCGCTGGTGCTGGCCACGTTCCTGTCGATGATCCTCGGCGAGATGGTGCCGAAGAACATCGCGATCGCGCGGCCGCTGCCGACCGCGCGCGCGGTTTCCGGCTACCACGCCCGGTTCTCCGCGCTGTTCCGCTGGCTCATCACGCTGATGAACAACAGCGCCAACTTCCTCGTCCGCAAGTTCGGCATCGAACCGCAGGAGGAGCTCCGTTCGGCGCGGTCGCCGCAGGAGCTGGGCTCGATCGTCCGCTCCAGCGCGGAAAGCGGGAAGCTCGACACGTCCACCGCGGAGCTGCTGGACCGCTCGCTGCGCTTCGGCGACCGCACCGCGGACGAGCTGATGACCCCGCGCGTGCAGGTCGAATCGCTCACCGTGGACGACACGATCGACGACCTCATCGACATTTCCCGGCGCACCGGGTTCTCGCGGTTCCCGGTCTACACCGAGGATCTCGACGACGTCCAGGGCGCGGTGCACGTCAAACAGGCCTTCGCCGTCCCGGCCGCGGACCGCGCGACCACCCGGATCCGCTCGGCGATGCGGCCGGTGCCGACGGTGCCGGAGTCGCTGCCCGGCGACGATCTGCTGAACCGGCTGCGCGATTCGCGCTACCAGCTCGCGATCGTGGTCGACGAGTACGGCGGCACCGCCGGGCTGGTCACGCTGGAGGACGTGGTCGAGGAGATCATCGGCGACGTCCGCGACGAGCACGACGAACGCGAGGCCCCGGCCGCGCAGCGGCTCGGCGCGGACCGCTGGCTCGTGTCCGGGCAGCTGCGCGCGGACGAGGTCCGCGAGATCACGGGCTTCCGGATGCCCGAGGGCGACTACGAGACGATCGCCGGGCTGATCCTGGAGCGGCTCGGCGCCATCCCGGCCGAGGGCGACGAAGTCGAGGTCGACGGCTGGCGGCTCGCGGTCACCAGCATGGACCGGCACCGCGTCGCCGAGGTCCAGGTGCGCCCGGCCGAACGCGAGGTGCCCGCGTGAACGACTGGCTGAACATCGCCCTCGTCGTGGTCCTGCTGCTGGCCAACGCGTTCTTCGTGGGCGCGGAATTCACCCTGATCTCCTCGCGCCGCGACCGGCTGGAAGCGTTGCTGGAGCAGGGAAAGACGCGTGCGCAGATCGTCATCAACGCGAGCAAGCACGTGTCGCGGATGCTCGCCGGGGCCCAGCTCGGGATCACCATCTGCTCGCTGCTGCTCGGCCGCCTGGGCGAGCCCGCGGTCGCGCACCGGCTGTCCGGGTTCTTCGACCTGCTCGGCCTGCCCGACGAGCTGCTGCACCCGATCTCGTTCGCGATCGCGCTGGCGTTCATCACGATGCTCCACGTGCTGATCGGCGAGATGGTGCCGAAGAACCTGGCGATCGCCGAACCGGAGCGGCTGGCGCTGTGGCTCGTGCCGGTGCACGTGGCGTGGGTGAAGGTGGCGAACCCGGTCATCGCGTTCCTCAACTTCGTCGCGAACTCCTTGCTGCGCCTGCTGAAGGTCGAGCCGAAGGACGAGCTGGAGACCGCCTACAGCTCCGACGAACTGGCCGAACTGCTCAGCGAATCGCGCCAGGAGGGGCTGCTGGACCAGTCCGAGCACCGGCGGCTTTCGCAGACCCTGTCGTCGGTCGCCAAGACCGTCGCGGACGTGCTGGTGCCCACCTCGGAACTCACGACGCTCCCCTGCGGGCCGACGCTCGGCGACGTCGAGCGCGCGGTGTCCACCACCGGGTTCTCGCGCTTCCCGGTGTGCACCGAGGACGGTTCGCTCACCGGCTACATCCACGTGAAGGACGTTCTGGACCTCGTCGGACAGGATCCGGAGACGGTGATCCCGGACGACAAGACGCGGGCGCTCACCGAACTGCGGTCGGACGCACGGCTCGACGTCGCGCTTTCGGCCATGCGCAAGGAAGGCAGCCACCTCGCGCGGGCGCTCGACGCGTCCGGTGCGGCGGTCGGCGTGGTGGCGCTGGAAGACCTCGTCGAGGAATACGTGGGGACCGTGCGCGACGGCACCCACGTGGCGGCATGAGCGCGGCTGGCAAGCGAATCATCGGCACTCCTGCCGTCGCCTCCCCGATGACCAGCGTGAAACGCGTCAAGGAGGCGGCGGCATGAGCGCGCCGGTCGTGCTCGCCGAGGCGGACTGGGAGGCCCGCCAGCGAGCGCACGTCGAGCGGATGCGCGCGTGGACCGGGCCGCACCAGGAGCGCCGGGCGCGCGGCGAGAAACATCCGGTGCTCGACTTCCTGTTCACTTACTACTCGCACCGGCCGGGACATCTCGAACGCTGGCAGCCCGGTCCGGGCGTGGTGCTCGCGGGCGCGTCCGCGCGGCGGTTCCTGGACCGCCCGGCCTACGTCGAGACGGACGCCGGGGTGATGCTCGACCCGGCGGCGTTCTCCGGCCGCCGGGCGCGGACCGCGGAGTTCGTGCTGAAGCTGCTGTCGGCGACGGCGTCCCGGTCGCCGCGGCTGAGCTGCTTCGGGCTCCACGAATGGGCGATGGTCTACCGCGAGCCCGCGGATTCGGTGCGGCACGCGCAAGTCCCGCTGCGGCTCGGTTCGGCCGGGACGGACCGGGTCGTGGAATCCCTGGACATCCGGTGCGGGCACTACGACGCGTTCCGGTTCTTCACCGGCCCGGCGCGGCCGCGGAACACGCTCGCGCCGACCCGGGAGGCGCAGGTCGACCTGGAGCAGCCGGGCTGCCTGCACGCGAACATGGACCTTTTCAAATGGGCGTACAAGCTCGATCCGTTCGTGCCCGCCGAGCTGGTCGGCGACTGTTTCGAGCTCGCCGCGGACGTCCGCGAACTGGACATGCGGGCCAGCCCGTACGATCTGTCGGGCTACGGCTACCGGCCGGTGCCGATCGAGACCGCCGAAGGGCGGGCCGCCTACGCCCGAGCCCAGGCCGGATTCGCCGAGCGGGCCGCGCCGCTGCGGGCCCGGCTGATCGGCCTCTGCCGCGACCTGCTCGCCGATCCGGCCACCCCGCCGGAGCCCGGGCCGGAGCCGGCGAGCCCGGGAGCCGACAACTCTGCGTAACGGTATTCACTGCAGGTCGCTGGCCTGATAGAGTGATAACGATTCGATTGCATGACAGAGCGTGTTGTGCAGGTCACGAAAGGACAACGATGGGGCGTCACAGCCTGCCCGAGGAGCCGGTGCCGCACCCTCTCGACCCGCCGAAGCGGCCCGCCGGCCGCAGCGAGACGACCGGGTCGCACCGGATCGTCGCCAAGAAGGCGCCTCGCCGGCGGATCGCGAAGTGGCCTCTCGTGGCCCTCGGGCTCGTGGTGCTGGCCACGCTCGGCGTGGTCGGCTGGAACTGGGCCGACAGCGTGCTCAACAACCGCGCCGAGGCGCAGGCCGCGAGCTGCAACGGCGGCCGCACCGACGTCCGGATCGTGGTGACCCCGCAGATCGCCAAGCCGGTCGAGGCCGCGGCGGCGCGGTGGAACCAGGACCTGACGCAAGTGCACGGCAGCTGCGTGCACGTGGCCGTGCAGAGCAAGCCCGCGTCCGACGTGCTGAACGCGCTCACCGGCAAGTCCGCCCTCAGCACGATCGGCGGACTGCCCGACGGCTGGATCCCCGAATCGTCGTACTGGATCACGCAGCTGTCGAAGGCCAAGCCGGACGTCATCGGCTCCCCCGCGATGCCGATCGGCTCCGGGCCGCCCGCGGACTACCCGTTCGTCGGCCTGTCCGGCACGTCGATCGACGAGGTCCAGCAGCGCGGCACGCAGAGCTTCCGGGCGTTCCTCAAGGAACCGGCCCAGCTGGCCGACTTCGCGGCGGCGGGCATCCGCGCTTCCTGACCCCCGGCCCGCCGGCACCGCCTCCGCCCCGCACCCGGGCTGGGGCGGTGTCGCGTATCCGAGGCAGTGCGGCTGCCCGCGACCGCGCTAGCCGGGCCGGGCAGGCTGCCTGACCACGCCTCGGCCGAGCGGACCGCCTCGTGAGCGGCGGCGCCGGTTCTAACCGGCACTAACACTCACGAGCTGACAGCTCCGCCGCAGCGCCGCTGTCAGCGCGGGCCGGAGCGGCTGGGGTGTCGTGAGCGGCGATTCCGGTTAGAACCGGCGCCAACACTCACGAGTCGAGTTCGGCCAGCGCCAGCAGGTCGTCCTCGGCGAGTTCGAAGTCGAACACGTCCGCGTTCTCCCGGATCCGCGACGGCGTGGCCGATTTCGGGATCGCGATGATCCCCAGCTGCAGGTGCCAGCGCAGGACCAGCTGAGCGGGCGTTTTCCCGTACTTCGCGGCCAGCGACGTGACGACCCGGTCGTTGAGGTGCCTGCCGCGGGCCAGCGGGCTCCACGCCTCGGTCGCGATGCCGTGCTCGGCGTGGAACGCGCGCAGCGGGGCCTGCTGCTGCCACGGATGCAGTTCCACCTGGTTGACCACCGGGACGATGTCGGTCTCGTCGAGCAGGCGGCGCAGGTGGTCGATGCCGAAGTTGGACACGCCGATCGCCCGCACGCGGCCCTCGTTCAGCAGCCGTTCGAGCGCCCGCCAGGTCTCCACGTAGCGGTCCAGCTCCGGTTTCGGCCAATGGATCAGGTACAGGTCGACCGGGCCGAGGCCGAGCGCTTCGGCGCTGCGGTCGAACGCGCGCAGGGTGTTGTCGTAGCCGTGGTCGGTGTTCCACACCTTCGTGGTGACGAAGACGTCCTCGCGCGGCAGTCCGGACTCCCGCACCGCCGCGCCGACCTCGGCCTCGTTGCCGTACATGGCGGCGGTGTCGAGGCTGCGGTACCCCGCCTCGAACGCGGTCGCGACGACCTTCGCGACCTGGTCGGGCCGGACCTGGTACAGGCCGAGTCCGAGCTGCGGGATGGTGACCGAGTTGTTCAGCGTGAGCAGGGGCGGCACAGCCATGCGGCGATCCTCACTGCGGTGTTCTCGGGGACGGGTCTCCTGGCGAACACCGCAGATCTTGCCACTCCCTGGTCGCCGCCGCGTTCACCCCCCGCTGCGCACGCCCGAACGGACCGTCGCGGTCACCCGGGCCGCCCGTTCGGAGACCGCGTCCGCGTCCGCCGCGAATCCGTTTCGCGCTTCGACCGCGAGGCCGGCCGTCCGCGCCGAGGAACCCGCCATTTCCGCCGCCGCGCAGACGTCCGCCAGCGCCGCGGAGTCCACAGTGGACAGCAAGCGTTCGGCCACCCGGACCACCTCCCCCGCCGCGGCGACCACGTCCGCGGCGGGCTGGGCGCGGTCGGGCACGTCGTGCGTGACGGCATGCGCGTCGATCTCCGCCAGCCGCAACGCCTGCCGCGTCAGGCGGTCCGCTTCGGCGTCGCCGCCGGCCGCCCGGCTCAGCAGCGCCGCGGCTTGGGCAAGGGCGAGAGCCGCGACCGTGGCCCCGGCCGGAGCCGGGACCGCGGGCCGCGCGAGGGTGTTCAGGAAGTCGCTCACGATCTGGTCCCGCACGACGGTTCTCCTTCTCAGCGCCGGATGCGCTCCATCCCGGGGTCGACCAGCGGTTCCGCGGCCACTGTCGCGGCGACTCGCCGTCCGAAGTACTCGATCTCCACCTGGTCGCCGATCTCGACCGCGCCCGGCAGCCAGGCGTAGGCGATGGGACGACCCACGGTGTAGCCGTAAGCCGCGCTCGTGACGTAACCCGCCGGGGCGCCGTCGACGAACACCGGTTCCTTGCCGAGCACGACGGTCCGGCCGTCGTCCACGGTGAGGCAGCGCAGCCGCCGCGCCGAGGTCTCCTCGCTGCGGCCGTCGATGGCCGCCCGGCCCACGAACTCGCCCTTCGCCGGGCGCACCGCGAACCCGACCCCGGCCTCGTACGGATCGTGCTCGGTGGTCATGTCGGCGCCCCACAGCCGGTAGCCCTTCTCCAGCCGGAGGCTGTTGAACGCGCCGCGCCCGGCCGCGATCACGCCGAGCGGCTGGCCGGCTCGCCACAGCACGTCCCACAGGCGCTGGCCGTTGTCCGCGGAAGTGTAGATCTCCCAGCCCAGCTCGCCCACATAGGACAGTCGCAGGATCGTCACCGGCACCCCGCCGATCCGGGCCCGGCGGCCGCGGAAGTACTTGAGCCCGGTGTGCGAAAGGTCGTCGCCCGACAGCGGTTGCACCAGGTCCCGGGCGAGGGGGCCCCAGACGCCGATGCAGCAGGTGCCGCCGGTGGTGTCGACGACGCGGACGCCTTCCGGAGCGCGGCTGCGCAGATACGCGAAATCGATGTTGCCGTTGATGCCGACCTGGAACAGCTCCGGTTCCAGCCGCGCCACCGTGATGTCGCTGCGGACGCCGCCCGCGTCGTCGAGCATCAGCGTGTACGTCACCGAGCCGACCGACTTCGCCAGCTGGTTCGTCGTCAGCCCCTGCAGGAATTCGAGCGAACCCGGGCCGCTGACCTCGACCCGCTTGAGCGGCGTCATGTCGTACATCGCCACGCGGTTTCGGGTGTGCCAGGCCTCGGCCGCCACGATCGGCGAATGGAACTGCCCGGCCCAGGCGTCGCGCGCGGGCGGGAGGAAGTCGTGCGGCAGGTCCTTCAGCAGGGACGCGTTGGCCTCGAACCAGTGCGGCCGCTCCCAGCCGCCGGCTTCCAGGAACACCGCGCCCAGTTCCCGCTGCCGGGCGTGGAACGGGCTGACCCGCAGGTCGCGCGGCGAAAGCCGGGGCTGCAGCGGGTGCAGCACGTCGTAGATCTCCACGAAGTTCTGCTGCGCGGTTTCGCGGATGTAGTCCGGAGCGAGCTGGACGTCCTCGAACCGGTGCACGTCCAGTTCGTGCAGGTCGGTTTCGGCGCGGCCGTCCACAATGGACTCCGCGACGGCCTTCGCGATGCCCGCGGAATGCGTCACCCAGATGGCCTCGGCGATCCAGAATCCGCGCACGTCGGAGGACTCGCCGACGAGCGAGCCGCCGTCCGGCGTGAAGGAGAAGATGCCGTTGAACCCCTCCTCCGCCTTGGTCTGGCCGAGCGCGGGCAGCAGGAGCTTGCTTTCCTCCCACGACGGCGCGAAATCCTCCTCGGTGAACGGCAGCATCGACGGCATCGCGGACGCGGTGACTTCGCCGGGTTCGGCGAAGGTGTCCACCGGCATCGGGCGGTGCGCGTACGAGCCGATGCCGAGCCGGTCGCCGTGCTGGCGGAAGTAGAGGTCCTGGTCCTGATGGCGCAGGATCGGCAGCGCCGGGCGCACCGGGTCGGCCCCGGCCAGTTCGGGCAGCTGGCCGGTCTTCGCGTACTGGTGGGCCAGCGGAAGCAGCGGCACGGTCAGGCCGGCCATCTCGCCGATCTCCCGGCCCCAGAAACCGGCGCAGGACACCACGATGTCGGCCGGAATCACCTCGTCCGCCGTCCGGACGCCGGTGACGTGGCCGTGCGCCTGCTCGATGCCGGTCACCCGGGTCGAGCCGACGAACCGCGCGCCGCGCGACGAAGCCCGTTTGATCAGCTCCTCCACCGCGCGAGAGGCGACGGCGAGCCCGTCGGTCGGCACGTACAGCGCGCCGAAGATCTGCTTCTCGTCCAGCAACGGCCAGCGGCGGACGCATTCGTCCGGGTCGATCAGGTACGCGCCGACCCCCCACGACGTCGCCCAGCCGTGCTTGCGCTTCAGGTCCTCCCATCGCGCCGCGGTGCTGGCCACCTCCATGCCGCCGACCTGGTGGAAACAGCCCAGGTCGAGCAGCTTCGCGACGGTGTAGCCGGCGAACTCGGTCATCGCCTTCGACGGGTTGGTCTGGAACACCAGTCCCGGCGCGTGCGACGTCGAACCGCCGGTCAGCGGCAGCGGGCCCTGGTCGAGCACGGTGACGTCGGTCCAGCCGCGCAGGGTCAGCTCGTCGGCGAGGTTCGCGCCCACGATCCCGGCGCCGATGATCACGACACGCGTCATGAGAACTCCCTGGGATAGGTCAGCGGAAGACGACGGTCCGGTTGCCATTGAGGAGGACGCGCCGTTCGCAGTGCCAGCGCACCGCGCGGGAAAGCGCGAGGGCTTCGGCGTCGCGGCCGACGGTCGCGAGCGCGCGCGGCGAGTGCGAATGGTCGACCCGCTGCACCTCTTGTTCGATGATCGGGCCCTCGTCGAGTTCGGGAGTCACGTAGTGCGCGGTCGCACCGACGTACTTCACGCCTCGGTCGTAGGCCTGCGCGTACGGTTTCGCGCCCTTGAACCCGGGCAGGAACGAGTGGTGGATGTTGATCGCGCGGCCCTGCAGCTTCTGGCACAGCTCGTCGGAGAGGACCTGCATGTAGCGCGCCAGCACCACGAGGTCGATGTCGTGCTCGGCCACCAGGTCCAGCAGCCGCTGTTCGGCTTCGGGCTTGGTCTCCGGCGTGACCGGGATGTGCACGAACGGCAGCCCGGCGGCTTCGGCCATCGGGCGCAGGTCCTCGTGGTTGGACGCGACGAGCGCGATTTCCGCGCCGAGCGCACCCGCGCGCCAGCGGAAGAGGAGGTCGTTGAGGCAGTGCCCGGCCTTGGAGACCATCACCAGCAGCCGGTCCGGAGTGCGGTCGGAGAACCGGTACCGCATGGCGTAGTCCCGCGCGACGAGGTCGAACTCGCGGGTGAGATCGTCCACTGTGGCCGGTCCGGCGCAGGTGAATTCGGTGCGCAGGAACAGTTCCCCGTGCACGTCGTCGTCGAACTGCTGGTGCTCGACGATGTCGCAGCCGTTGCTGACGAGGAATGTCGTCACCGCGTGCACGATCCCGGAGCGCTCGGGGCAGTGCAGGGTCAAGGTGAACTGGGTCAAGACTCCTCCTCTCGGTATTCCAGCGCCGCGTCGGCGAGCCAGGCGGCGAAATAGGGGGCGAACGACTGGCGGACGAGCACGGTGAACTCGCTCGCTTCCCGTACCAGCAGGACGATTCCGGTGCGCGCATACAAAGTCTGGACGCAGGTGCCCGGCGGCGCGGCCTTCGGATGGAGGTCGATCGCGCAGCCGTGTGCGAGGACGTCGCGGGCCGCCGGTCCGGCCAGCTGCACCGTGGTGCGCTGAGCGGACACGTCGGTCACCGCGCCGACCGTGATGGCTTCCCGCAGCGCGGCTTCGGTGCCATCGGGCGCGCCAAGCACGAGGTACTCGTCCGGGCCGAGCCACAGGACGTCGCCGATGCCGCTGGTGAACCGGCAGACGTCCGGCAGCGCGGTGCCGAGCACCGCGGCGGCGGCGTCGTGGCCCTCGCGGATGCGGACGTTGAGCTGCGAAACGAACGGGCGTTCTTCGGCGAGCACTGCGGGCGCGCAGCCAGCGAGCAGGCCCGCATGCTCCGCGAGCGGCGACAGGATCTTAGCCGTCACGTCGGGTCCCCTCCTTGTCGTAGAGCACGGATTCGGTCACCGTCACCGGCACCACCTGGTCGCCGTCCGCGACATGCAGCGTCTCCCCGATCCGTTCCCGGCCGGAGCGGACGAGGGCGAGCGCGAACGTGCGGTCCAGCGCGGCGCTCGGGTAACTGGAGGTGACGTGGCCGAGCATGCGGACCGGCGGCTTCGGCACGTGCGCGGTTTCGATGATCTGCGCGCCCTCCGGCAGCAGCACGGTCGGATCGACCGGCAGCAAGCCGACGAACTGCTTGCGGTCCGGGCGCAGGTTCTCCGATCGGGAGAAGGACCGTTTGCCGAGGAAGTCTGCCTTCTTCTTGGACACCGCCCAGCTCATGCCGAGGTCGTGCGGGGTGACCGTGCCGTCGGTGTCCTGGCCGATGATCGGGTAGCCCTTCTCCGCGCGCAGAACGTGCATGGTCTCGGTGCCGTACGGGGTGATGCCCTGCGCGGCCAAGGCTTCCCAGAGTGCCAGGCCGTACCAGGACGGGACGTTGATCTCGTACGCCAGCTCGCCGGAGAAGCTGATCCGGCACACCCGCGCGGCGATCCCGGCGACCTCGGCGTCGCGCCAGGCCATGAACCCGAACGCGTCGTTGCTGACGTCGAGCTCGGGCGCGAGACCGGCCAGCACCTCGCGCGAACGGGGGCCGACGAGGGCGACGGTGGCCCAGTGCTCGGTGACCGAGGTGGCGAACACGCGCAGGTGCGGCCACTCGGTCTGCAGCCACTCCTCCATCCAGTCGAGCACCATCGCGGCGTTGCCGGTGGTCGTGGTGACCAGGAAGCGGTCCTCGGCCACGCGGATGACGGTGCCGTCGTCGATCACCATCCCGTCGACCCCGCACATCACGCCGTACCGGATCCGGCCGACTTTGAGCGTGCTCATCATGTTGGTGTAGAGCAGATCCAGGAACTCGGCGGCGTCCGGGCCCTGGACGTCGATCTTGCCCAGGGTGGAACCGTCCATCATGGCCACGTCGGTGCGGGCGGCGACGCACTCCCGCCGGACCGCCGCGGGCAGGTCCTCCCCCGGCTGCGGGTAGTACCACGGGCGCTTCCACTGGCCGACGTTCTCGAACTCCGCGCCGTGCTCGACGTGCCAGGAATGCAGTGCGGTGACGCGGATCGGGTCGTGCAGTTCGCCGCGGTTGCGCCCAGCGAGCGCGGCGAAGGCAACCGGCGTGTACGGCGGGCGGTAGGTGGTCGGGCGGCGGTCCGCCAGGTCGACGCCGAGGGCTTCGGCGGTGATCCCGGCGGCGAGCATGCCCGAGGTTTTGCCCTGGTCGTGCGCGGTGCCGATGGTGGTGTAGCGCTTGACGTGCTCCAGCGAGGCGAGGCCCGCGCCGGTCGCCCGGAGGACGTCGGAGACGGTGGCGTCGCGCTGGAGGTCCACGAACCGGGTGTCCGCTTCGGACCCGGTTCCGGGGATCTGCCATTCGACGGCGGGGGCCAGCTCGCGCGGCGGCGCGTCGGAGACCGGCAGCGGGAGTTCCGCCGGCGCCTCGATGCCGGCTCCGGCAAGGGCTTTGCCCGCCGCGGCGCGGCCTTCTCGCACGCACCCGGCGAAGTCCAGGGTCCCGTTCGCGCTGCCGGCCACCCGGGCGGCCGGGAGGTCGCCGTCCGGCAGGTACGCACCGAGCGCGGGCTCGTAGCGCAGGGCACCGCGCTGCTGGCTGAACAGGTGGACCGCCGGAGTCCAGCCGCCCGAGACCAGCAGCGTGTCGCACGGGATCAGTTCCCCGGCGACGCGCACGCCGGTGATGCGCTCGGCACCTTCGGTCGCGGTCACCGCGGCCCCGGTGCGGACTTCGATGCCCCGCTCCGCACAAGCCGCGGCCCAGTTTTCCGGGGCGGCCGGGCGGACGTCGACCACCAGCGGGATCTCCACACCGGCGTCGGCGAGGTCGACCGCCGTGGCGTAGGCGGAATCGTCCATCGTGAACACCACGGCTCGGCGGCCGGGCAGGACTCCGTACCGGTGCAAGTACGTCCGCGCGGCACCGGCCAGGAGAATGCCGGGGCGGTCGTTGTCCGGGAACACGATCGGGCGTTCGTGCGCACCGGTCGCGAGGACGGTCTGCCGCGCGCGGATCCGCCACACACGCTGCCGGGCCGCACCGGACGTGCGGTGCTGCAAGGCCAGAACGAACCCGTCGTCGTAGGCGCCGAACGCGGTGGTCCGGTCTAGCACGTGCACGTCCGGGGTCGCGCGGACTTCGTCGGCGATCGCGCGCGCCCATTCGACGGCGGGCTTGAGGTCGACGTACTCGTTCGAGCCGAGCAGCGAACCGCCGGGCTCGGGCTGGTCGTCCACCAGCACCACCCGGGCGCCCGCGCGGGCCGCGGTCCGGGCGGCGACCAGACCGGCCGGACCCGCGCCGACCACCAGCACGTCGCAGTGCAGGTGCTTCGCGTCGTACCGGGCCGGGTCCGGTTCGGTCGCCAATCGGCCCTGGCCGGACAGGCTGCGCGCGACCAGGCCGTCGTACAGCTCGACGGTGGTGGCGGTCTGCATCGGCTCGGGGAACGGCTTTTCCAGCTGCACCACCGCGTTCGGCTCTTCGACGCCGGCCGCCATGATGCCGCGCGGGCGGCCGAGCTTGACGCTCCGGGCGACCTGGTGCACGCCGTGGGCCAGCAGGGCGGACGCGAGCGTGTCGCCGGGGTGCCCGGTGAACAGCTGGCCGTCGAAGGTGAACTGGAGCAGGGTGTCGCGGTCGACGTGGCCGCCACTGGGGAGGCGGAAGGTCATGGGATCACCGGCCGGGGTTCGTCGAGGCGGTAGACCGCCGCGAGCTCGTGGGTGCGGGTGTCGCGGACGGCGTTGAACCACCGGCGGCAGCCCGCGCTGTGCGTCCAGCGCTCGGCGAGCGGGCCGCTCGGGTTGGCGCGGAAGAAGACGTACTTCGCCCACTCCTCGTCCGACAGCGCCGCCGAGTCCTCCGGGTACGCGACGTGGGCTTGGCCGCCGTAGTGGAATTCGGTCTCCTCGCGGGGACCGCACCAGGGGCAGGGAATCAGCTGCACAGTGGCTCCTAATGCGCGACGGCGGCGGCGCCGTGCTCGTCGACGAGCGCGCCGGTGGTGAACCGGTCGAGGGTGAACGGCTCGGCGTACGGATGCGGTTTGCCCTTCGCGACGGTGTGCGCGAAGCAGTCGCCGACGCCCGGCGTGGCCTTGAACCCGCCGGTCCCCCAGCCGCAGTTGAGGTACAGGTTCTCCACCGGGGTCAGCCCGATGATCGGCGACGCGTCCGGGGTCACGTCCACGATGCCCGCCCAGGTCCGCAGCAGGTGCGCCCGCGCGAACACCGGGAACAGCTCCAGCGCGGCGGCCATCTGGTCCTCGATGATGTGGAACGCGCCGCGCTGGCCGTAGCCGGCGTAGGAGTCGATGCCCGCGCCCATCACGAGTTCTCCCTTGTGCGCCTGGGAAACGTAGACGTGCACGGCGTTCGACATCACCACCGTCGGGTGCACCGGTTCGAGCAGCTCCGACACGAGCGCCTGCAGCGGATGCGACACCAGCGGAAGGTCGATTCCGGCCATCTTCGCCAGCACCGAACTGTGCCCGGCCGCGCACAGCGCGACCTTCCCGGCCGCGATCCGGCCCCGGCTCGTTTCGAGGCCGACGACCTTGCCGCCGCGCGTCTCGATACCGGTGACCTCGCAGTTCTGGATCAGGTCGACGCCCATCGCGGCGGCCGCGCGGGCGAAACCCCAAGCCACGTAGTCGTGTTTGGCGATCCCGGCGCGCGGCTGGTAGGTCGCGCCGAGCACTGGGTAGCGCACGTCCGGCGACGTGTTCACGATCGGACAGAGTTCCTTGACTCCGTCCGCGTCGACCCATTCGGCGTCGATCCCGTTGAGCCGGTTGGCGTTCACCCGGCGCACGCTGTCGCGAACGTCCTGCAGACTGTGCGCGAGGTTGAGCACGCCGCGCTGGCTGAACAGGATCGGGTAGCCGAGGTCTTCCTCGAGCCCCTCCCACAGCTTCAGCGAATGCTCGTAGATCCCGGAGCTTTCGTCCCACAGGTAGTTGGAGCGGATGATCGTCGTGTTGCGGGCCATGTTCCCGCCGGCGAGCCAGCCCTTCTCCAGCACCGCGACGTTCGTGATGCCGTGCACCTTGGCGAGGTAGTAGGCGGTCGCGAGGCCGTGCCCGCCGCCGCCCACCACGACGACGTCGTACGCGCGCCGCGGTTCCGGGTCCCGCCAGAGGAAATCCGGGTGCTCCGGAAGGTCCGCGCCCGGGGGACGAGGCTGGTCGGTCGTGGTCATTCCGGCTGGCCTCCCGTATCGGACAACTGGTCGACTACTGATATATCAATCTTCGCTGTAGAGTATGCCGGGTGAGCACCCCGGTCAACCACGTCATCCCGGCCGCCGCCCCGTCGCTGGCCGAACGCGCCTACGAGTTCCTGCGTGACCGCCTCGTCATGCTCGACATCAAGCCGGGCGACCCGATCAACGAGGAATGGGCGGGCAGCGTGCTCGAAATGGGCCGCACGCCGATCCGCGAAGCGCTGAAGCGGCTCGAAACCGAACGCCTCGTGGTCGCGTATCCGCGCCGCGGCACGTTCGCCACGGACGTCAACATCTCCGATCTCGCGCACATCTCCGAGGTCCGGCGCACCCTCGAGCCGACGGCCGCCGCGTCCGCCGCGACGCGGGCGACCGACGCGGAGCGGACCCGGCTGGCCGAACTGCGCGATCGGCTGGATTCGGCCGCGCCGAGGGAAAACGCCGACCTCCTGCGCACCGACCTCGAACTCCACCGCGCGATCTACGCTTGCGTGCACAATCCGTTCTTCGAGGACACGCTGATCCACTACGACAACCTCGCGACCCGGATCTGGTGCGTGTTCCTCCCCCGGCTGCGCGGCATGGCCGGGCACGTCGACGAGCATTCGCCGCTGCTGACCGCGATCGCCGAGGGCGACGCGAAGAAGGCGGCGGCGCTGACGCTCGACCACGTGACCGGTTTCGAGTCGGCGATCCGGGCGCTGATCTGACCGGTCCGCGGCCGGAGTGTCCGGGAACTTGGACACTCCGGCCGCCCGCGTCCCGGCAGCATCGGGGAATCGATCCCCGAGCGGAAGGCACCGCGAGCCGATGAGCACCACACCAGACCAGGCCACCGCCGAACTCGCCGAGAACTGGGTGAAGGCGCTGGCCGACATCGACCTCTTCCTCGAAATCTGCGTCCAGGACTGTCCCGTCTGGCACAGCGCCGACGACAAATGGGTCACGGTGTCCGAGGCGGTCGCCGCCGTGCACGAGCGCGCGGGCGACGGACCGGTGCCGGACTTCCGGCCGGTCGGCGTCACCTTCACCGAAAAGGGATTCTTCAACGAGGCGGCCGTCGAGATCGAGGTCGGCGGCAACCCGGTGAAGCTGCACCTCGTGCAGATCGTCGAGGCGAAGGATGGGAAAGCGGTCCGCGTGCGCGAGTACATCGGCCCGGAGATGAACATCCAGCCGTGACCGGCGCGGGCGCGGGTGCTACTCCCCGGTCCGCGCCCGCACCCAGTCATGGAACTCGCCGATGTGGTGTTCGCTCGGCACCAGCACGCCGCCGCGGGCGTACGCGCGCGAGCCCATCGCCTGCTGACACCGTTCGCACGCCTCGAAATCCTGCTGGTTCACCCGGTGGAACAGCTCCACCGAGCGGTCCAGGTCCGCGCCCGACTCGACGACCTCCGGCAGGTACAGCCAGTCGCAGCGGACCAGCGTGCGGTCCGGGGCCAGCGGGAACATCCGGTGCACGATCACGTGGTCCGGCACCAGGTTCACGAACACCTGCGGCCGGATCGTGATCGCGTAGTACCGCCGGTCCTGGTGCTCGCCGACGCCCGGCAGCCGCTGCAGGCCGTCGCCGCCGTCCACAGTGAACCCGGTGACGTCCGCGCCGAATTCCGCGCCGTGGCCGACGAAATACTGCGCGGCGTACCCGTCGGCGAACTCCGGAAGCACCTCGGTGAGTTCCGGGTGGATCGTCGCGCAGTGGTAGCACTCCATGAAATTCTCGATGATCTGCTTCCAGTTCGCGCGCACGTCGTACTCGATGCGGCGGCCCAGCGCCAGATTCTCGATGCCGTACGCCTCGATCTCGCCCGGGCCGCCGAGCCGCTCGCTCACGTCGGCCATCACAGTGTCGGCAAAGGACGGTGCTTCTTCGGCGAGGCAAACCCAGGCGTAGCCGAGCCATTCGCGCAGATGCACCCGCGTGAGACCGTATTCGACCCGGTCGACGTCCGGCATGCCGGTCAAATTCGGGGCAGCGACGAGCTTTCCGTCGAGACCGTAGGTCCAGGCGTGGTACATGCACTGGAAAGCGCGCTTCACCGAACCTTTCTCGTCGGTGCACAGCCGCGCGCCGCGGTGGCGGCAGATGTTCAGGAACGCGCGCAACGCCCCGTCGCGGCCGCGCGCGATCAGCACGCTCTCGCGACCGACCTGCACCGTCTCGAACGAGCCGGGCGACGGCAGGTCGGCACTGCGCACGGCGCAGAACCACCCCGCTTCGAAGATCCGCTCCTGCTCCCGGGCGAAGATCGCCGGGTCGGTGTAGTGCGGCCCGGGCAGAGTCGGCAGCAGGCTCTGCGGGAGGTCGATGGCGGTCACCGGCAGGGCTCCTCTCGAACACGATCGAAGTTGCGTATTACGCGTCTTGTTGCCCTCTCCGGAACAAGATGAGGCTCGGCGGGGGCGCTGTCAAGCACCGCCGAAGGCACCGCACCCGTTCGCCGGAACCGCCTTCGACCACGGCTTTCACCCGGAACAGCGCTCCGAAAAACTCCACCCCGGAACCCCTTGACGGCACCCCTTCCGCGCGCCCAGACTCTGTTGCGTATCACGTCAGGTGTTCCTTAATACGCAACAATCCCCAGCTTCGGAGGAATCAATGCTGCGCGCGTGCACTGTGGACGAGCTGCCCCCGGGCGAGTCCGTCCGGATCGCGGGGCCGGAGCCCATCGCCGTCTTCAACGCCGACGGCGAGCTGTACGCGATCGGGGACACCTGCACCCACCAGGACGCTTCGCTGGCCGACGGCTGGCTCGAAGGCTGCTTCGTGGAGTGCCCGCTGCACGCGGCGCTCTTCGACCTGCGCACGGGGATGCCGTCTTGCCTGCCCGCGAAACAGCCGGTGCGCACCTACCAGGTGCAGGTCGACGACGGCGTGATCTACGTGCTCGCCGGCGCCGCCGAGGACGCTGCGTGAAAACGGTCGCGATCGTCGGCGCTTCGCTCGCCGGTGCCCGCGCCGCGCAGGAGCTGCGCGCCCAGGGGTTCGACGGTCGCGTGGTGCTGATCGGCGAGGAGCCGCATCTCCCCTACGACCGGCCGCCGCTGTCGAAGAGCTTCCTGGCCGGGACCGCGTCGCGCGAGTCGCTGGACCTGGTCGACGCCGACGATCTCGCCTCGCTGGAGCTCCGGCTCGGCACTCGCGCGGAGCGTCTCGATCCGTCGACCGGTCGGGTCGTCCTCTCGGACGGGGAGCTCGAAGCGGACGGCGTCGTCCTCGCCACCGGTGGGCGTGCTCGTGCCCTTCCGGGGGCGGAATCCGTTGCCGGAGTTCATGTTCTGCGCACACTGGACGACGCACTCGCGCTTCGCGAGGAGCTGGTTCCCGGGGCGCGAGCGGTGATCGTCGGCGGAGGATTCATCGGCGCCGAGGTGGCATCGACGGCCAACGCTCTGGGCCTGGACGTCACGGTGCTGGAGGCGCTCCCGACGCCCATGGTGCGAGTGCTGGGCCCGGAACTCGGCGGGATCTGCGCGCGGCTGCACGGCCGGAACGGGGTCACGTTGCGCTGCGGGGCCGGGGTGGCCGGGCTTTCCGCGGCGGCCGGCCGGGTCACCGGGGTACAGCTGGAAACCGGCGAGAACCTGCCCGCGGAGGTGGTCGTCGCCGGGATAGGCATGGTTCCGGCGGTCGAGTGGCTGGAGGGGTCTGGGCTGGCGATCGGCAACGGCGTGCGCACCGACGCGGGTCTGGTCACCTCGCTGCCGAACGTGGTCGCCGCCGGCGACGTCGCGGCATACGGACCGGCCGGGACCCGGCACGAGCACTGGACGAACGCCACCGAACAGGCGTCGGTCGCGGTCGCCAATCTGCTGGCCGGGCAGGTGGTCCGGGAGTACGAACCGAGCGGCTACGTCTGGTCCGATCAATACGCCGGAACGCTCCAGCTCGCCGGGCATCCCGCCCCCGGCGACGAGGTGCGCTTCGCCGAAGGCGGCCCGGACGACGAGTCCTTCCTCGCCACCTACCACCGCGACGGCGCGACCGTGGCGGTGTTCGGGCTCAACAACCCGAGGGGGTTCGGCCGCCTGCGCCGGCAAGCGCTGCGGCGGCCGATGCCCGTCGGCTGATTACCGCACCACCTGCACCACGTCGCCCGGCTGCAGCGTGTTGAAGAACGCCACCGCGTCGGCGTGCGACAGGTGGACGCAGCCGTGCGACTGGACCTTGAGGCTGCCCTGGTGGAACGCCACCCCGGTGTTGGTGAAGAAGACCGAGTACGGCATCGGGCCGTGGAACTGCTTGCTGTAGTGGTGCAGATCCTTGTACTGCACGCGGAACGTGCCGACCGGGGTCGGGTACGCGGGCTTGCCGACGGTCACGCGCACTCCGCCTCGGGTGACCTTGCCGTGGTCCATCAGCCACGCCGTGTTCGACGACAGCTTCAGGCACGCCTTCGCCTGGGCGCTGCACGGCGGCCCCGCCGCCTCCGCGCTCGAAGCGAATCCGATCGTCGCTGCCATCGCGGCGACACTGGCCAGCACTGCGGTGAGTTTCCGGTTCATCCTGTGCCTCCCCGAGATGGTCGTACTTTGGATCTTTCCCAGAGAGGACAGTCTTAAACCACAAGTGCGCCCATGTGGGTGAGCTCTAACGAGACCGCCACGCCAGCGGCGACATCGCCAGCGCGGCCTCGGCGACGCGCCGCGCGGTTCCGGTGAAAAGCCCGGCCCGCGCCGACACGAGCCATTCGTCCACTGTGGATACTCCGGCCGCCCGGTATTCGAGGGCCTGGAAGAGCATCTCGAGTTTGTCGGCGTCCTTCGCGCATCGCGCTTCGGGCGACTCGCGCGTTTCGTACTCGTCTACCGCTGTCTGCACGATTTCCGCCGAGGCACGCGGCAAGCCCGCGGTCTGGTCCGCGGTGATGGCGCGCGGTTCCGGCTTCGTCAGGTAGGGCGCGGCGGTGTGCGGAAGGTCGCCGGTGCGGGTCTCCTGGGTGTCGTGCCACAGCGCGAGGAACGCGGCGCGCTCGGGGTTCGCGCCTTCCTCGGCGGCGAGGAGCGCGGCCAGCTGCGCGGCCCGGAGGCTGTGCTCGGCCACCGACTCCGGGTCCCGGACCCCCGCCTGCCACCAGCCCGCGCGGCGGACCCGCTTGAGCACTCCCAGCTCGAACCCGAACGCCGCAAGGCCGTCCATTCCCGCGGTCCCCTTCCCGTGCCTGCCCGGTGCCGATTCCAGTGCCGGAGCCTACGGGCCGTGGCATGCTGCCCGGACATCCGCTTCTTCCGCAGGAGGCCCGCGTGAGCACTGTGCTGGTCGAGCACGACGGTCCGGTCACCACCATCGGCATCAACCGGCCGGAGCGCCGCAACGCCGTCGATCGCGCCACTGCCGAGGCATTGGCCGACGCCTTCCGGGAATTCGACGCCTCGGAAGCGTCAGTGGCGGTGCTCTACGGAGTCGGCGGAACGTTCTGCGCGGGCGCGGACCTCAAGGCGGTGAGCGAGGGCCGCGGCAACCGCACCGAACCGGACGGCGACGGCCCGATGGGGCCGACGCGCCTGCGGTTGCGCAAGCCGGTGCTCGCGGCGGTGTCCGGCCACGCCGTCGCGGGCGGACTGGAGCTGGCGATCTGGGCCGACCTCCGGATCGCGGACGAAACGGCGGTGTTCGGCGTGTTCTGCCGGCGCTGGGGCGTCCCGCTGATCGACGGCGGCACGGTGCGGCTGCCGCGGCTGATCGGCCGGAGCCGCGCGCTCGATCTGGTGCTCACCGGACGCCCGGTCGACGCGGAGGAAGCACACCGGATCGGGCTGGCGAATCGCGTCGTGCCGAGCGGGCAGGCCGTGCCCGCGGCGGTCGCGCTCGCCAGGGAAATCGCCGCGTTCCCGCAGACCTGCCTGCGCGAGGACCGCGCGGCCTTGCTGGAAAACGAGTCGTTGAGCGAGGAATCCGCCTTGGACAACGAATTCCGGCACGGGATGCAGTCCCTGCGCACGGACAGCATCGCGGGAGCCACGAGGTTCGCCGAGGGCGCGGGCAGGCACGGGTCGTTCGAGAACTAGCCGCCTCCGCCGGAGTTTCCCGGCGAAGGCAGGCCAGCGCGAAGAGTCTCCGGACACCGGCCTCAGCGGGGTCGATTCGAGGCCCTCCGCACCGGCCAGACCGCCCGATCTCTGCCCGAACGGCGTCTGCGGGGCGCGCGGCACCGCGATCCGGCGCCTCGCTCGTTCGCCGCCGGAACCCGCGGAGCCAGCGGGTTGCGCATTGAGCGCACATCCGGCAGCGATCGGTCAGCGGACGCTCCGGTGCCCAGCGGCGTTCGCCGTTCCGCCTCGGCTCTCGCACCGGATTCCGGAGCACTCCCCCGACCCCGGCCCGTTTTCCTTCCGCGAGGGCGGAATCTCCGGTTGCGTCCCGATCGCCGGCACGACCCCCCGATCGTGGCCGCGCGCGGTCCGCCGCCGGGCGGGCGGATCTGGGTAGCCTGACGGCGTGGCCGACCCGATCCCCCCAGTCCCCGCCCCCGGCGAGCCCGGATCCGACCGTCCGGACGCGGAGGAACCGCGCACGAAGGGCCGCCGGAAGCGGCCGTTCTGGCAGGAGCTGCCGATCCTCATCGGGATCGCGCTGGTGCTGACGATCCTGATCCAGCAGTTCGTCGCGAAGGTGTTCCTGATCCCGTCGGCGTCGATGGAGACGACGCTGCACGGCTGCGACGGCTGTTTCGGCGACCGGGTCGTCGTCGACCGCGTCACCTACGATTTCACCGACCCCGCGCCGGGCGACGTCATCGTGTTCCGCGGCCCGCAGTCGTGGAGCGCGAACGAGATCGCCCCGCAGGAGCCGGGCAACATCTTCACGAAGGCGTTGCGCGGCCTCGGTTCGCTGGTCGGCTTCGCACCGCCGGACGAACGCGACTTCGTGAAACGCGTGATCGCCGTCGGCGGCCAGACCGTCCAGTGCTGCGACCCGCAGGGCCGCGTGCTGGTCGACGGGAAGCCGCTCGACGAGCCGTACGTGCACTGGCTGGAGCAGCCGCCGACGGCGCGCCAGACGTTCGCCCCGGTGACCGTCCCGAAGGGAAGCCTCTGGGTGATGGGCGACAACCGCGAGAACTCGTGCGACTCCCGCTGCCAGGGCGGCGGCGGGCTGAACGGCACGGTTCCGGTGGACGACGTCATCGGCAAGGCCCGGGTGATCGTCCTGCCGCCGTCGCGGTGGGGCGGCGTCAGCGACCACGACCCGCAGGCCGCGCCCGCCGCGCTCGGGGCTCCCGCGTGGCAGCAGGGAATCCCGCTCGGAGCGGGCGCGGTGCTGGCCTTCCCGACGCTGGCCGCCGGGCGGGGGTTGCGGCGGAAGCTGAGCAAGCAGGAGTGACCTGCCCGAGCCGCTCGCCTTTCGGGGCAGCCGCCTGGCGCGGTCTGGACCACCCGGTCACCCTCCCGGGCTGGCCGCCCGCAGCACGTCCAGCCGGAGGTGCCGGGTCAGGTCCCCGGTCAGGTGCAGCACCGGCGTCCGCTCCGCGAACCGCCATTCGTCTCCGCGCCGGAGAAACTTGTCGTCGTAGTGCCCGGCCGCGATCGGCTGCAGCGGAAGCTCCGCCGCGGCTTGGAAAACGGTGAAGTAGCTGTGCGCGGAGGCGGTGTCGTCGTCCTCGTCGACTGTGATCCGGACGTTCGTCGTCGCGTGGCGGGTCCTCGGCGTGCCGTCGGGGTGGAGGATGAGGATGTCGCGGAACCAGTTCTCCACGGCTTCCCGCCCGGTACGCCGCCCGCCGCTGTGCAGCGTGCCCTCGCGGAACAACTCGCCCACCCCGGCGAGATCGCCCGCGTCGATGCGAGCGGCGTAGGTCATGATCAGATCGTGGATCGCCCACCGGGCCGATTCTGCCGACATGCGGCCAGCCTAGGAGCTCCACTGTGGACGCGGGCCGAGCGCTCCCGCCGGCCGGAAGCACGCCCGGCCCGGTGACCTGCGGTTCTCCCGGACACCGCCCTCCCGCCGCAGCGCGGTCCGGCGGCGGTGGCATGATGCCCGCACGGTCCCGGCCGATCGGACCGCTCGCCGAGGAGGAAGGTGACGCTTGAGCACGCGCACTACCCAGGTGGACGACCTCCGGCTGGTGGCGCAGCCGAGCGCGGTCCCGTGCACCGAGCTGTTCGTCCGCCTGATCCTGACCGACTGGTCGCTGCTGGCGATGCTGGAGCAGGTCACGCACGCCGCGGTCCGGCTCGTCGGCGACGTCGTCGACCAGAGCAGCCCGTCCGCGCCCGCCTTCGTCACCGTCCGGCTCCAGCTGCGCGGCGACCGGCTCGTCGTCGAGGTCGACGACGACCTCGTCGCCCCGAACCCGCCGCGCGACGAACGGATCGGCGTGCGCACCGGCGACCGCGGCCGCACCACCTGGTGCGAACTCCCCCTGCCCGGCGGCATTTCCGCCGGACAGGTCCGGCTGCCCCGCCGCGGCGACCGGCGCACCCTCGTCGACGAACCCGTCTCCGGCGAACCCGTCACCGCCGACCCCGAGGTGCTCGAACGACTGCTCAACCGGCTCAGCACCTGGTCCGACTGACCAGCGAACCGATCACCCGGCGGCCGCCTCCCAGGCCTTTTCCAGCGCCTGCGCGAAAACCTCGACCGGCTGTCCGCCGGAAACGCCGAACCGCCGTCCCAGCACGAAAAACGGCACGCCGCCCGCGCCCAGTTCCGCGGCTTCCCGCTCTTCGGCCCGGACCGCGTCCGCGTACCGCGACGAATCCGCCAGCACCGCTTCGGCTTCCGCGCGCGGCAAGCCGGCCTCCTCGGCGACGTCGGCCAGCACCCCCGGAGTGAACACGTCGCGAGCTTCGGCGAAATTCGCGCGGAACAACGCCGACACCATCTCGGTCTCGAGTCCCTTCTCGCGAGCCAGGTGCAGCAGGCGGTGCGCGTCGAAGGTGTTGCCGATTTCCCGGTCCGTCCGGTAGCCGAGTCCTTCCGCCTCCGCGAGCCCGGCGACCCGCTGCTCCATCTCGGCGGCCTGCGGACCGTACTTCGCGGTGAGCATGTCCAGCAGCGGCTCGGTCCCGGTCTTCCCGGGGTCCAGCTCGAACGACCGGTAAGTGACGGTCACCTCGTCCCGGTGCTCGAATCCGGCCAGCGCCTTCTCGAACCGCGCCTTCCCGAGGTAGCACCACGGGCACACGACGTCGCTCCAGATTTCCACCTGCATGCCGCCAGCGTAGAGCGCGCCGGCTAGACGGCGGTCTTCACCGGTTCCCGCGCCCCGGTCCGTTCCGCGCCGACGCCGGCGGCCACCACGAAGGCGATCCCGGCCACCGCGGCGAGATTCGGCGCCTGGTGCAGCACGATCAGCCCCAGCACCAGCGCGATCGCCGGTTCCAGGCTCATCAGCGTGCCGAACGCCGAGGTCGTCAACCGGCGCAACGCCATCATTTCCAGGCTGAACGGCACCACCGGAACGAGCACCGCGAGCCCGAGCCCGGCGAGCAGCAGCGGCCACGTCACCTGGTCGGCCACCGCCGGACCGTGCACCACCGTGGCGACCAGACCGGCCACCGGCATCGACACCGCCAGCCCGCGCAGGCCCGACACCTCGTCGCCGACTCGCTGCGTCAGCACGATGTAGGCGCCCCAGCAGGCCGCCGCGGCGAGCGCGCAGCCGACGCCGACCAAGTCGGTCCCGCCCTGCCACGGCTGGGTCAGCAGCACCACCCCGGCCGCCGCCAGCACCGGCCACGCCCGGGCGCCGCTCCGGCCGCGGACGATCGCGACCGTCAGCGGGCCGAGGAATTCCAGCGCGCTCGCCGTGCCCAGCGGCAGCCGGGTCGCGGCGACCATGAACAGGATCGTCATCCCGGCCGTGGCGAAGCCGAGCACGGCACACGCCAGCAACGCCGGACGCCGGAACGCCGACGGGCGCGGCCGCACGAGCACCAGGAGCAGCACGCCGGCCCAGGCCAGCCGCAGCCACGCGACGCCGGCCGGCCCGATCTGGTTCGCGAGACTGACCGAAACCGCCAGTCCGAGCTGGACGGACAGCATGGCGCCGACGGCGAGGACGGCGCCGGCGCGGGGAGTGGAGGGAAGCACGCTTTCCAGGAGAACGCATCCGGACCGTTCGTGTCCACGTGCCAATGCTGGACGTATCGTCCGGAAATCCTGAACAATCGGGTCATGGACACCCGCAGGCTGCAGTTCCTTCTCGAGTTGTCGCGGCTCGGTTCGATGCGCGCGGTCGCGGACGTGCTCGAAACCACAACCTCGACCGTCTCGCAGCAGATCTCGGTGCTGGCCAAGGAAACCGGTGCCGCGCTGCTGGAGCCGGACGGCCGCCGGGTACGGCTGACTCCGGCCGGACGGCGGCTCGCCGAGCACGCCGTGACGATCCTGGCGGCGGTCGAGGCGGCCCGGGTCGACCTCGATCCCGAAGCCGAACCCGCCGGAACCGTGCGCGTCGCCGGGTTCGGGACCGGGGTGCGGCACGCGGTGCTCCCGGTCGCGGACCTCCTCGCGCAGCGGCATCCGCGGGTCCGCGTGGTGATCAGCGAGCACGAACCCGCCGAAGCGCTGGCGCAGCTGCGGACCGACGACATCGATCTCGCGCTCACCTACGACTACAACCTCGCGCCCGCGACCGCCGACCCGTCACTCGCCGTCCGTCCGCTGTGGACCGCACCGTGGGGTCTCGCGGTGCCGCGCGCGGACGCGCACCCGTTGCGCGGCAAGGGAACCCTGGACGTGTTCACCGCGTTCCGCGACCGGGACTGGATCGGCAACTCGCGCAACGGCGCGGACGAAACCGTCGTCGGCACGCTGGCGTCGATGGCCGGGTTCTCGCCGCGGTTCACCCACCGCGCGGACAACCTGGACCTGGTGCAGGACCTGATCGCGGCGGGCGGCGGGGTCGGCCTGCTGCCGGAGTCCTGGCCGACCCGGCCCGACGTCGCGGTCCTGCCGCTGACCGGGCCGGACGTCCGGCTGCGCGCGTTCGCCTGCACTCGGGGCGGGCGGGACGCGTGGCCGCCGCTCGCCCTGGTCCTCGGGCTGCTGCCCGGCGACTAGCATGGCAGGCGAAGCGGTTCGAGCACGGAGGAGGCGACATGGCGGAAGAGAAAGCGATTCTGGCCGGCGGGTGTTTCTGGGGCATGGAGGAGCTGTTCCGCCACCAGCCCGGCGTCACCGCCACCCGCGTCGGCTACAGCGGCGGCGACGTCCCCCACGCCACCTACCGCAACCACGGCACCCACGCCGAAACCATCGAAGTCACCTACGACCCCGAACAGACCGACTTCCGCGCCCTGCTCGAATTCTTCTTCCAGGTCCACGACCCCACCACGAAAAACCGGCAAGGCAACGACATCGGCACCAGCTACCGCTCCGCCGTCTTCTACACCACCGACGAGCAGAAACGCATCGCCGAAGACACCATCGCCGACGTCGACGCCTCCGGACTCTGGCCCGGCAAGGTCGTCACCGAAGTCACCCCCGCCGGCGACTTCTGGGAAGCCGAACCCGAACACCAGAACTACCTCCAGCGCTACCCCAACGGCTACACCTGCCACTTCCCCCGCCCCGGCTGGAAACTCCCGAAACGCGCCTGACGGCTCAGCGCGCCATCGCGGCCTCTGCCTCCCGGAACGCCGCCGGGGACAGCTGCCGCCACACGAGCGCCGTCCCGAGCAGCTGGACCGCCGCCGCCATCACCCACACCCCGCGCAAGCCCCAGTGCACCGCGACGAACCCGCCGGCGAGCGCGCCCAGCGGGGTGAGGCCCCAGGCCAGCGCCCGGTGGCTGGTCAGCACCCGGCCCAGCAGCTCCGACGGGGTGAATCGCTGGCGGCTGGACTGCGAGCACACGTTCCAGATCAGCGTCGTCCCGGTCAGGAAGACCAGCACCGCGCCGACCAGCACCGGCCACGGGGGCACGACCGCGATCAGCAGCTGGCTCAGCACCGCGCACGCCTGGGCGATCCGCATGGCCGTCGAGTCGCCGAACCGCCGCACGAACCGGTCCACGAAGAACGACGACGCCACCCAGCCGACCGCGAGGCAGGCCAGCAGCACGCCGTAGCCGAACGGGGCGAGACGCAGTTCCTTCGTGGCGTAGAGGACGAGCATCGAGTTGCCCGCGGCCGCCGCGAACGAGCCCAGCGCGACCGTGACGGTGATCGACCGCAGCAGCGGCGTGCCGACGAGATAACGCAGCCCCGCCGTCACGTCCTTGAGCGGATGCGCGGGCGTGCGCACCGGTTTCGCCGAGGGAATCCCGCGTGCCAGCACTAAGGCCGCGAGCGCGGCGACGGCCGCCAGCCACGCGGGCAGTCCCGCGCTGATCCCGATCAGCAGCCCGGTTGCGGGCGGCACCACGAACTGGACCAGGCCGCGGTCGATCACCTGCAGCCGGGAATTGGCCATGTTGAGCTGATCCGGCGAGACGACCTCGGGGACCACCGAGCCCGCCGCGCCGTCCCCGAAAACCTGCGCGGTGGTGAGCACGAAGGCCACCGCCAGCAGTGCGGGCAGGGTCAGCGAACCGGTGGAGCCCAGCACCGCCAGCGCGAGCGCGGCGGCGATCTGCACCGCGTAGGCGGAGGCGAGCACGGTCGTCCGCCGGACCCGGTCGATCACCACTCCGGCGAACAGCGAAAGCAGCAGCCACGGCGCCTGGCCGGCGACGTTCACCAAGGACACCGCACGCGGGTCGGTGGTGATCGAAACGGCCAGCAAGGGCAGCGCGGCAAGCAAAAGCCCTTCGCAGGTCGAACCGGACACCGCCACCGCTTGCAGCCGGACCCACGCCGGCCCTCTCCCACCCCGCCCCGCCATGTCCGCCAGTCTTCTCCGCCGCGCAACCGGTTTTTCCAGCACACCGGCGCGGGCTCCCGCTCTCCGGACCTGCTCGCCGAACAAACCCCCGCCGGTTATCACGCGGGCGCGGGCCACGCTTTCCCTTGCCCGTCAACCGGAATCCCCGCCCGCGGCCGGATCGCGGGACGCCGGTTCACCTGCTGGGACGGGCTTCAGCGAACCGCCGCGAACGGTTGAGCTGGACGCATCCGATCCGTCCCCGCTGGAGGAACTCCGTGCCCCGCCACACCCCGTCCCGGCTCGCGCGCCCCGCTCCCGCGCGGTCCCGTTTCGCCTTCGCACTGGCCCTTCCGCTGCTGCTCGCCGCGTGCGGCACGGCGGGCGGGGCCAGCCCGCAGGACGCCGGTCCCCCGCGCCCGGGCGGCACGCTCCGGCTGGGCATCTCGTCCAATCCGGACTGCATCGACCCGCAGCAGGTCAGCACGAACGCCTCGGTGAACGTCGGCCGCCAGCTGGTCGATTCGCTCACCGACCAGGACCCGAAGACCGGCGCGATCACGCCGTGGCTCGCCGACCGCTGGACGGTCAGCCCCGATTCGACGAGCTTCACCTTCCATCTCCGCTCCGGCGCGACGTTCTCCGACGGCTCCCCGGTGGACGCCGCCGCGGTCAAGACCAGCTTCGACGGCATCAAGGCACTCGGCGCGAAGGCGCTGCTCGGGTCCAGCTACCTGGCCGCCTACCGCGGCGCGACGGTGGTCGACCCGGCTACCGTCCGGCTCGACTTCAGCCAGCCCAGCGCGCAGTTCCTGCAGGCCAGCTCCACGATGTCGCTCGGCGTGCTCGCGCCCGCGGCGTTCCGGCACACCGCCGAGCAGCGCTGCCAGGGCACCGGGCTGATCGGCTCCGGTCCGTTCGTGTTCACCAGCCTGAAGCCGAACCAGGACATCGTGCTCAGCAAGCGCACCGGCTACCACTGGGGTTCGCCGTTGTGGCGGCACCAGGGCGAGGCGTACGTCGACAAAATCGACTTCCGGGTCGTGCCGGAGCCGGGCGTTCGGTCGGGCAGCCTGACGTCCGGCCAGCTCGACGCGATCACCGACGTCCAGCCGGTGGACGAACCGCAGTTCTCCGGCAACGGATTCACCGAACCGGTGCGGCCGAACCCGGGCATCGTGTTCAACCTGCACGCGAACACCACGCGCGGCGTCCTCGCCGACCAGAAGGTGCGCCAAGCGGTGCTCAAGGGCGTGAACCGGCCGGAGGTCACCAGCACGGTGCTCACCCCGAACTACAAGCCCGCCACGAGCATCCTCGGCTCCGCGACGCCGCTGTACACCGATCTGTCGAAGGAACTCGCCTACGACCCGGCGGGCGCGCAGGCGCTGCTGCAGTCCGACGGCTGGCTCCCCGGCCCGGACGGCATCCGGACGAAGAACGGCCAGCGGCTGACCGCGTCCGTGCTGTTCTCCGCGGTGTTCAACCAGAACCAGAGCGTGCTGGAGCTGATCCAGCAGCAGCTGCGCAAGATCGGCTTCGACCTGAAGATCGAGCTGCACACCAACGCCGAGGTCACCCGGCTGCAGCAGGCCGGCGACTACGACTTCCTCTGGTACAACGTCACCCGCGCCGACCCGGACATCCTGCGCCAGCAGTTCTCCACGAAGACGAACAACCGCAGCAAGCTGCCCGCGGACAACCCGCTCGACGCGTCCCTGACCGAACAGTCCGCCACCGTCGACCCCGCGAAGCGCAAGCCCGCGGCGGAACAGGCGCAGCGGACCATCGTGGAGCAGGCCTACTCGATCCCGGTGTTCGAGCTGACCCAGGTGCTCGGCGTCGGGCCGAACGCGCACGACGTCGGGTTCGAGGCGTCCTCGCGGCTGCAGCTGTTCGACGCGTGGGTTTCGGGCTCGTGAAAGGCTTCCCGCTGCTTCGCCGCCTTCTGCAGGCCGTAGTGGTGCTGTGGGCGGCGTTCACGCTGTCGTTCGTCATCCTGTACCTGCTGCCCGGCGACGCGGTGCTGACCAAACTCGGCTCGGCCGAGGGCGGGCCGAGCGCGTCGCCGGAGCAGATCGCCGCCCTGCGCGCCGAGTACGGGCTGGACGATCCGGTCCTCGTGCAATACGGCAAGCACCTCCTCGCCGCGCTGCACGGCGACTTCGGCACCTCGGTCGCCACCGGCGACGACGCGACGCACCAGGTCCTCACCGCGTTGCCGCCGACGCTCGCCGTCTCCGGCCTGGCGTTGCTGCTCGCGATCGTCTTCGGCGGCGGGATCGCCGTGCTGGGCACCTTCACCCGCACCCGCTGGGTGAGCCAGCTGCTGCTTTCGCTGCCGCCGCTGGGCACTTCGCTGCCGACGTTCTGGGTCGGGCTGCTGCTGATCCAGCTGTTCTCGTTCCAGCTGCGGCTGTTCCCGGCGCTCGGCTCGACCGGATTCGCGTCGCTGATCCTCCCCGCGGTCACGCTTTCCCTGCCGACCGGGGCGATCATCGCGCAGGTGCTGGCGAAAAGCCTGCGGACGCAGCTCGCCGAACCGTACATCGAAGTGGTGCGGGCGAAGGGGGCGAGCCGCCGTCGAGTCCACTTCGGACACGCGCTGCGCAACGCCGGACTGCCCGCGCTCACGCTGGTGGGCGTCGTCGCGGGCAATCTGCTGGCCGGTTCGGTGGTGACCGAAACCGTGTTCTCGCGCGACGGGCTCGGCCGGGTGACCGCAGCGGCGGTGACCGCGCAGGACGTGCCGGTGGTGCAGGCGGTGATCGTGCTCGCCGCGTTCTTCTTCGTGGTGCTCAACCTGGTCGTCGACCTCGTGTACCCGCTGCTCGACCCGCGGGTGTCCGTGCGCAAGGAGGTGCCCGCGCATGTCTGAAGCTGTCTTGCCGCAACGGTTTCTCCTGCGCCGGCCCGGCCTGGTGCTGTCCGGGCTCTTGCTCGCCCTAGTGCTGATCGCCGCCTTCGCGCCGACGCTGTTCACCAGTCAGGACCCGATCACCGGCGTCCCGTCCGAACGGCTCCAGGGCCCGTCGCTCGGTCATCTGTTCGGCACCGACGAAACCGGCCGGGACGTGTTCGCCCGCGTCGTGCACGGGGCCGGGCTGTCCCTGCGCGCCACCGTGCTCGCGGTTCTCGTCGCGTTCGCCGCCGGGTCGGCGCTCGGGCTGCTCGCCGGGTTCCGCGGCGGCTGGCTCGACGCGGTCGTCATGCGGATCGTGGACGTCCTCCAGGCGGTGCCGGCGATCCTGCTGTCGCTGGCATTGGTCACCGCGCTGGGGTTCGGCACCACGAACGTCGCGATCGCCGTCGGAGTCGCGAACCTCGCCGCGTTCGCCCGGCTGATGCGCGCCGAGGTGCTGCGAGTTCGCTCCGGCGTGTTCGTGGAGGCGGCCCGGGCATCGGGCGTGCGCTGGGCCGGAGTGCTCGGGCGGCACGTGCTGCCCAACGCGCTCGGACCGGTGCTGGTGCTGGCCACGGTGACGGTCGGGACCGCGGTGCTCGAGGTGTCCGCGCTCAGCTTCCTCGGATTCGGTGCGAGCCCGCCGACGCCGGAGTGGGGCGCGCTCGTGGCCGGCGGACGCAATTTCCTGGCCACCGCTTGGTGGATGACCACGTTCCCCGGGTTGACCGTCGCGGCCGTCGTGCTGGCCGCGAACCGCGTGTCCCGGGCTCTCGACGGCGAACGGAGCTGACAAGTGCTGGAGATCAGCGAGCTGGCGGTCTCGTACCGCACCTCGGGCGGCGTGGTCCCTGCCGTACGGGACGTGAGCCTGCGGGTGGGAGCGGGCGAGATCGTCGCGGTGGTCGGCGAGTCCGGTTCCGGGAAGAGCACCACCGCACACGCCGCGATCGGGCTGCTCCCCCGCGGCGGACGGGTGCGGCGCGGCCGGATCGCCTTCGCCGGACGCGACCTGACCGCACTGTCCGAAAAGGACTGGCGGCAGGTGCGCGGCACCGGCATCGCGCTCGTGCCGCAGGATCCGACGGTGTCGCTCGACCCGGTCCGGCGGATCGGCGAGCAGGTCGCCGAGGTGCTGCTGATCCACCGGCTGGCCGCCCGGAACGAGGCCGCCGCCCGCGCGGTCGACCTGCTGCGCCGGGCTGGGGTCGACCGGCCGGGACTGCGCGCGCGGCAGTATCCGCACGAGCTGTCCGGCGGTCTTCGGCAGCGGGTGCTGATCGCCATCGCGCTCGCCGGCGAACCGCGGCTGATCATCGCCGACGAGCCGACCAGCGCGCTCGATGTCACCGTGCAGAAGGAAATCCTCGACCACCTGGCGGGACTGGCCGCCGACGACGGCACCGCGATCCTGCTCATCACCCATGACCTGGGCGTCGCCGCGGACCGGGCGGGACGGATCGCCGTGCTGTCCGAAGGCCGGCTGGTGGAGGAAGGACCGGCCCGCGAGCTGCTCGCCGCGCCGGCACAGGACTACACGCGACGGCTTCTCGCCGCCGCACCGAGTCTCAGCCGCGAACCGCTCCGGCCGCGCCGCGCGGAGGGCCCCGAAGTCCTCCTGTCCGTGGAATCGGTCTCGAAGACCTTCGCCTCCGCGCGGGCCGGTTCGGTGCGAGCCGTCGACAATGTGTCCTTCCAGCTCACCCGCGGCCGGACGCTGGCGCTGGTCGGCGAGTCCGGCTCCGGCAAGACGACCACCGCACGCATGGCGGTCGGCCTGGAAACCCCGACCGCGGGCACGATCAGGTTCGACGGCAAGGACATCACCCGGCTGCCGGCCGCCGAACTGCGCCGGTTGCGCCGCCGGTTCCAGCTCGTCTACCAGAACCCGTACGCCTCGCTGAACCCGCGCTTCTCCATCGCCGACGTGATCGGCGAACCGCTGCGCGCGTTCGGCGTCGGCGGCCGGGCCGAACGGGTCGCTGAGCTGGCCGACCAGGTCGCGTTGCCGTCGTCGGTGCTGCGCCGGAAACCGGCCGAGCTGTCCGGCGGCCAGCGCCAGCGCGCGGCGATCGCCCGGGCGCTGGCGCTGCGGCCCGATCTCGTGGTGCTCGACGAGCCGGTGTCCGCGCTGGACGTTTCGGTGCAGGCACAGATCCTGAAGCTGCTCGTGGAGCTGCAGGACGAACTCGGCCTGACCTACCTGTTCATCACGCACGACCTGGCCGTGGTGCGGGAAATCGCCGACCAGGTCGGGGTGCTGCGCCAGGGCGAGCTGCTGGAGTCCGGCCCGGCGGACGACGTCCTGCGGCGGCCGCGCGAGCAGTACACCCGCGACCTGCTGGCCGCGATTCCCGGCGGCGAGCAGGTCAGCGCGTGAGGCTAGTTGGCGAGGACCAGCCGGCCGACCGCCTCGCCCGCGTCCATCCGGCGATGCGCCTCGCGTGCCTGCGCCATCGGCAGGACGGTGACTGGCAGCCGGATGCGGCCCTCGGTGTACAGCGGGAGCACGGCGTCCGCGGCGGGGCGGGCGGGCGCGGGGTCGGCGGCCAGGAAGCCGCCCACGTTGAACCCGACGACGCCGATGTTCTTGCCCCACACGGCGTTCGAGTCGACCATCGGCGCGGTCTCGCTGCCCGCGCTGCCGACCACGAGCATCCGTCCCATCGGCGCGAGCAGGTCCAGCGAGGCGATCCGCAGGTCGCCGCCCACCGGGTCGACGACGATCTCGAACCGCTCGTCCTGCACCGCGCCGAGGTCCCCGGACAGCACGACCCGGTCGAACCCGAGCTCCTTCGCCGCCTCGACCTGCTCGGGCCGCCGGACCGTGCCGACGACCTCGCGCGCCCCGAGCAGCCGCGCCACCTCCGGATACACCGAGGCGAGACCGCCGAGCGCTCCGTGCACGAGCACGCGCGCGTCCTTCGGCAGCCGCACTGCCTCGGTGAGCGAAAGGTAGGCCGTCACGGTATTCGCCAGTCCGGCGACCGCCTGCGCGCGCTCCACCCCGGTGCCCGCCAGCGGCACGACGAGGCCGGCGGGCGCGAGCTTGACGTCGGCGTATCCGCCCATTCCGGGCAAGGTGAGCGTGACGACCTCGTCCCCGACCGAGAAGCCACTGTCCGGTCCGGCCGCGCGGATCGTGCCCGCGACCTCGAGCCCGGGCACCAGCGGCGGCTTCGGCGCGTAGTCGTACTCGGCGAGCGTGCCGCGGCGGATCAGCGCGTCGATCAGCCCGACCGACGCGTGCGAGACCGCGATGGTCACTTCGCCCGGGCCCGGGACGGGCTCGGGCACCTCGATCTCCTCGAGGACCTCCGGACCGCCGTAGCGGGTGATGGACAAAGCGCGCATCGTGGGTGCTCCCCCGTGTCAGGTGTGTGTCAGCGAGCCGGAACAACCTGGGCCGGTCCGCGGTTATTCCGGCTCAGTCCACCCGAGGAAGGATCGCCGTGCCGAGCGAAACGCAACCGCTGCGCAAACTGGGTTTCCTGACGATCGGCCTGTTCGACGGCGCCGACCCGCGGCCGGGCCACGAATCCACGCTGCGCGTGCTCGAGCTCGGCGAGCAGCTCGGGTTCGACAGCGCCTGGGTCCGCCACCGGCACCTGCAGTACGGCATCTCGTCGCCGGTCGCGGTGCTCGCCGCGGCCACCCAGCGGACCAGCCGGATCGAACTGGGCACCGCGGTCATCCCGCTGGGCTGGGAAAACCCGCTGCGGCTGGCCGAGGACCTGGCGACGGTCGACGTCCTGTCCGGCGGACGGCTCAACCCGGGCGTGAGCGTCAGCCCGCCGATGCACTACGAGGACGTGCGGGCCGCGCTCTACCCGGACACCGGCGACCGCGAAGACTTCGGCTACCCCCGGGTCTCGCGGCTGTTGTCGCTGATCCGCGGGGAGCCCGCTTCGACGTTCAGCGGCGTCGAAGGCATCGAGACGTTCTCCGACCGCGTCCAGCCGCATTCGCCCGGCCTGGCCGGCCGGATGTGGTACGGCGGCGCGAGCACCCGGTCGGCGGCCTGGGCCGGGCAAGCCGGGATGAACTACCTGACCAGCAGCGTCGTGCGCGCCGAGGAAGGCTCGACGGATTTCGAGAAGATCCAGCTCTCGCACGTGCGGGCGTTCCGGGAGCAGCATCCGGACGGCGCGCAGGCGCGGGTTTCGCAGGGCCTGGTGGTGATTCCGACCGACAGTGCCACCGCCGAGCAGCGCGCGAAGTACGAGGATTACGCGGCACAACGCCTGCCGCGCACGAAAACTCCGCAGGGCCCGGCCGGCCTGCTGTTCTCGCCCGATTACGTCGGCACTTCCGCGCAGATCGCCGAGCAGCTGTACCGGCACGCCGCCTTCCGCGAGATCGACGAGGTCGCCTTCGCCCTGCCGTTCACCTTCGAGCACGAGGACTACGTGCAGATCCTCACCGACCTGGCCACCCGGCTGGGCCCGGAGCTGGGCTGGAAACCGGCGTCCTGACGGCCGCGGATGCTAGCGTGGCGGGGTGCCGGATTTCACGTCCACAGTGGACATTGCCCGTCCTGCCGGAGACCGGCGCGACGCCCTCGCGTGGGCCCGCGCCGTCTGGGAGGACGCTCCGCCGCCGCTCCGGACCTTCCTGCGCGCCGGGTGGCTCGCCCTCGGCCTCACCACCCGCCTGGCACCCGACCGGGTGCTGGGCTGGACCGTCGCTTCGGCCGCGCCGGACCGGGTCGTGCTCGAAGCCCCGTCGCCGCTGCTGACGACGCGCAACATCGTGCACCTCGACTCGGACCGGGTGCACTGGACGACTGAGGTCGGCTACGACCGGTTCCCGGCCCGCCAGCTCTGGGCCTTGGCAGCGCCGATCCACGAACTCGTCATTCCGGCGCGCTTGCGGCAGGCTGCCGGGGCGGCGCGGCCCGGCGACCTGCAGCACCAGATCGTCACGACGTTCCAGCGCAAACTCGGGAACCCCGTCCTGTCGCGGCTCCCTGGCCAGACCCTGCTCGAAACCACCGGCCGCAGCTCCGGCCTCCCCCGCCGGACCCCGATCGGCGGACGCCGCGTCGGGCGGGAATTCTGGCTGGTGTCGGAATTCGGCGAGCGGTCGCAGTACGTGCGCAACATCCAGGCCGACCCGCGCATCCGGCTGCGCCTGCACGGCCGCTGGCTGCGCGGGACCGCCCTGCTGCTCCCGGACGACGACGCCCGCGCGCGGCTGAAGGCGTTGCCCCGCTTGAACAGCGCCGCGGTCCAGGCGTTCGGCACCGACCTGCTGACGATCCGGATCGACCTGGACTAGGGCCGCTCACGAGTCGGACAGCACGGCCTCGATCGTGCGCCGCGCGTTGGCCGCCAGCACCGGATTCGTCTCGCGGTAATACGGCAGCTGGATCAGCGCGATCGACAACGCCCAGCCCCGGCCGCGCTGCCACGTCGCGTCGTCGACCTCCACGGCCTCGCGGAACACCTCCCGCTCCGCCGCCGCGAACGTGTTCCACGCCGGGATCACGTCCACCGCCGGATCGCCGACGCCCACCCCGGCGAAGTCCAGCACCGCGCTCAGGCCGCCATCGTCGACCAGCACATTTCCCGGCGACAGATCCGCGTGCAGCCACCTCGGATTCCCGGTCCATTCCGGTGCCGCGAGCGCCTTCTCCCACGCCGCGACATACGCCGGGTCTCCGCCCAGTTGCGCGATCGCTTCCCGGGTCGGCACGTCGCGGGTGCGCAGCGGGCGGCCGCGGCTGATTTCCGGCGCGCCGGCAGGGTCGAGGCGGCGCAACGCTTTTACGAACGCGCCCAAGTCGCGCGCCACCTGCGCGTCGCCGAAATCCCGGTTGGCCCCGGGCAGCCAGCGCAGCACCGACCAGTTCCAGGCGAAACCCTCGCCCGGCCGTCCTCCGGCCAGCACTTCGGGCACCGCGACCGGCAGCCGCGGCGCGAGCCACCGCAGCCAGCGCTGTTCGCGGCCGATCTCGGCGGCCGCGCGTGCCAGCCGAGGCAGCCGCACCACCAGCTCGTCGCCGAGCCGGAACATCGCGTTTTCCGTCCCCGACGAGGCGACCCGCGCGACCGGCAGCCCGGCCCACCGCGGAAACTGGGCCGCGACGAGGCGACGGACCAGGTCGTCGTCGATGTCCGCTTCGTCGGCGTGCATCCGATTCATCGGCATCGAGCAAACCGCGTCGGCGCGACAGCGGGCAACCGGTTTATTCCCGTTTCCGCGGACTGTCCCAGACGCTGGTTACCGTCGCCCGCGCGCCGGGGTCCGCGCCACACTGCTGGCATCCACGGGGAAAGGACTTCCCAATGGGGATTGTCAAGTCAGGCAGCTACCGGGATCGGGGGTGAATCGTGGTAGCGGGCGTTGTCGCGGAGCATGGCCCAGAGGACGTTGAGGCGTCGGCGGGCGAGGCAGAGCAGGGCTTGTTCGTGTCGTTTGCCTTCGGCGCGTTTGCGCTGGTAGTAGGCCTTGGAAATCGGGCAGTTGGGCAGGCTGGCCGAGGCGGCGAGGTAGCAGGCGCGCAGCAGGCCGCGGTGGTAGCGGCGAGGTCGTCGCAGGTTGCCGCGGATGCGGCCGGAGTCGCGGGGAACCGGGGCGAGGCCGGCGTAGCCGGCGAGCCGGTCGGCCGAGCCGAACGCGGTTGTCTCGCCGCCGGTGGCGGCGAGAAATTCCGCGGCGAGGGTCGGGCCGAAACCGGGCAGGGTGAGGATCACTTCGGCAAGGCGGTGCTGGCGAAACCGTTCCTCGATCATCGCGTCGATCTCGGCGATTTCGGTGTTGAGGGCGATCACCCCTTTGGCCAGCCGTTCGACCATCGCGGCGGCGAGTTTCTGGCCGGGCAGCGTGGTGTGCTGCGCGGCGGCGGCTTCGACGGCCGCGTGTGCGACCGATTCGGCTTTGCGGACCTTGCGGTGGCGCAGCCAGCGGGTCAGGCGTTGCTCGCCCAGTCTCCGGATTCCGTCCGGGGTCTGGTGTTCCGTCAGCAGCAGCAGGTGTCCTTTGCGGGACAGGTCGAGGCTGCGTTCCAGCGCGGGAAAGTACTCCAGCAGCTGGTGGCGGATCCGGTTGATCGCCCGGGTGCGGTCGCAGACCAGGTCGGTGCGCCGGTTGGTCAGGGTCCGCAAGTCCACCGCGATCTCGTCCCCGGCCCGCAACGGGCCGAGGTCGCGGCGGACGCGGGCCTGGTCGGCGATGACGAACGCGTCTTTCGCGTCGGTTTTCCCTTCGCCCCGGCAGGTTCCGGCAGCTCGGTGGACCTTCAAACCCGTGATGTAGACCAGTTCCTGGTCGTGGTTGGCCAGCAGGCCGATCAGCAGCGCGGCGCCGCCGCTGTTCAGGTCGATCGCCCACAGCGCATCGGTGTCGACGGCCGCGACGTCGGCGATCAAGGCCAGCAGTTCGGTTTCGTCGTTGCGGACTCGCCGGGACAACAGCCGCTCGCCGTTGTCGTTGATCACCACGCAGTGGTGGTGTTCCTTGCCGATGTCCACGCCAGCCCAGATCCGGGGCACGACCGCCTCCGTCATTCACGAGAACAGTTCACCCGCAGACGACCACGCCGACGGTGTCCTACACAGCGATCCACGCATATCCCAATGAGCGGTCGAGTCGTCGCGGGGGCCCGGGCGGCCAAGTCCTTTCAGCCTTGCCAACAGCGACAGCATGAGAGCCATACCCGGAGCCCCAGGGCCCACCGATCCTACGAATGACCAGTTCAGACCCAACAAAGAAGGTAGGACGCAGCATGACAGGGCACACCGGACCACGGCTCGCCGTCGCGCTGGAAGGCGCCGGCTGGCACCCTGCGGCGTGGCGCGAACCGGACGCCCGCCCGGCCGACCTGCTCACCGCCGGGTACTGGACCGGCCTGGTCCAGGAAGCCGAAGCCGCGCACCTGGACTTCGTCACCTTCGAGGACTTCCTCTCCCTGCGCGATCCCAGCGAACCGACCGCGCGCGCCGACCGCGCGCAGACCCGGCTGGACGCGGTGCTGCTGGCCTCGCGGATCGCGCCGCTGACGTCGCACATCGGCCTGATCCCGACCGCGGTCGTCACCCATACCGAGCCGTTCCACCTGTCGAAGGCGATCGCGACGCTCGACTACGTCAGCACCGGCCGCGCCGGCGTCCGCGTCCAGGTTTCCAGCCGTCCCGAAGAGTTCCAGCACTTCGGCCGCCGCACGCCGCCCGAGGCGGCCGACCTGTTCGAGGAAGCCGCCGATTACGTCGAGGTGCTGCGCCGGCTGTGGGACAGCTGGGAGGACGACGCCGAAATCCGCGACGTCGCCACCGGCCGGTTCATCGACCGGGACAAACTGCACTACATCGACTTCGAGGGCCGCTGGTTCTCCGTCAAAGGCCCGTCCATCACGCCGCGTCCGCCGCAGGGCCAGCCGATCGTCGCCGCACTGGCGCACGGCCCCGACGCCTACCGCCTCGCCGCCCGCCAGGCCGACGTCGTGTACGTGACCCCGGCCGACCGCGCGCACGCCGCGTCGATCATCGACGAGATCGGTGCGCCCCTTCAGGTTTTCGCCGACCTCGTGATCTTCCTCGACGAGACCGAACAAGCCGCCGCCGACCGCAAAGCCCGCCTGGACGACCGCGCCGAGTTCGCTTCGGACGCACACGTCTTCACCGGCACCCCGGCCCAGCTGGCGGATCTCCTGCTCGACTGGCACGCCGCCGGGCTGACCGGGTTCCGCCTTCGCCCCGGGGCGTTGCCGCACGACCTGACCGCCGTCACCCGCGCCCTGGTCCCCGAACTGCGCGACCGGGGCGCGTTCCGCACCGGCTACGAGGCCTCGACCCTGCGCGGGCTGCTCGGCCTGCCGCGCCCGGCCAACCGCTACGCCGCCTGAGTCCCGGGAGATTTCCATGACCGCCAAGCAAATCCACCTCGCCGCGCATTTCCCCGGGGTCAACAACACCACCGTGTGGAGCGATCCCGAAGCGGGCAGCCACATCGAGTTCAGCTCGTTCGTCAAGCTGGCCCAGACGGCCGAACGCGCGAAGTTCGACTTCTTCTTCCTCGCCGAAGGCCTCCGGCTGCGCGAACAGAACGGCCAGATCTACGACCTCGACGTCGTAGGCCGCCCGGACACCTTCACCGTGCTGTCCGCGCTGGCCGCGGTGACCGACCGCCTGGGCCTGGCCGGCACCATCAACTCCACCTTCAACGAACCGTTCGAGGTCGCGCGGCAATTCGCCTCCCTCGACCACCTTTCCGCCGGACGGGCCGCGTGGAACGTCGTCACGTCCTGGGACGCCTTCACCGGCGAAAACTTCCGCCGCGGCGGCTTCCTGCCGCAGGACCAGCGCTACTCCCGCGCCGAAACGTTCCTGCGGACCGCGTGGGAGCTCTTCGACTCCTGGCGCGGCGACGAACTCCTGGCGGACCGGGAATCCGGCCGTTTCCTGGCCGACCGCGGCGGCGATTTCGCGCACCACGACGAGCATTTCGACATCTCCGGCCGCTTCCCGGTCCCGCGCAGCCCGCAGGGCCGCCCGGTCACCATCCAGGCCGGCGATTCCGAAGAAGGCCGCGAATTCGCCGCCGCGACCGCGGACGCCATCTTCACCCGGCACGGCACGCTCGAAGCAGGGCAGGCGTTCTACTCCGACGTCAAGGGCCGCCTGGCGAAATACGGCCGCTCCCCGCACGAACTGGTCATCCTGCCCGCCGCCACCTTCGTCCTGGGCGACACCGACGCCGAGGCGCACGAACTCGCCCACGAAGTCCGGTTGCAGCAGGTCAGCGAACAGACCGCGATCAAGTTCCTCGAACAGCTCTGGAACACCGACCTCAGCGACCACGACCCGAACGGCCCGCTCCCGTCGTTCGACCCGGTGGTCGGCGACCTGATCTCGAAGGGCCGCGCGAGCGTCCGGATGCACCGCGACCCGATCGCGACCGCCAACGAATGGCGGCAGCTGGCGGAGGCGAAGCACCTCTCGAGCCGGGAACTGATCATCGAGGTCACCGGACGGCAGAACTTCATAGGCTCCGCGGAGACCGTCGCGTCCGCCATGAACGAACTCGTCCAGGCCGACGCGTCGGACGGATTCATCCTGGTGCCGCACGTGACGCCGGGCGGGCTGGACCGGTTCGCCGACCAGGTGGTGCCGCGGCTTCAGGAACGGGGGGTGTTCCGGGAGGACTACAGCGGGCCTACTCTCCGGGACCACCTCGGGCTTTCCTGAACCCTGCCCGCGAAAGCCGGCTGCTCTGCCCGGGCGGCCGGTTTTTTTCGTCCCGGCGCCGGTCGCCACTCTATGCCCATCAGGCTATGGCGGACCCGGCATTAGGCATTTGTGCGGCATCTCGCGCTGGCCGAAACTCACACGACCAGCCGAAGGAGACGAAGATGTCCGCGCAAGAAAGCCGCCTCGCTCAGCGGTCCGGACCAGACGCACGGGTGCGCCCCGGCGTGCTGTGGTCGTTCACCGCACTGACGTTCCTCGCGGTCCTGCTCGACGGGTTCGACACCGTCAGCCTGGCCTTCTCCCTGCCCGAGATGGCGGCCGGATGGCACGTCTCGCCCGCCGATTTCAGCCTCGCGCTCGTCCTGACCAACCTCGGCGCGGTGGCCGGCTACGTCCTGTCCGGCTGGCTCAGCACCGTGCTGGGGCCGAAGCGCTTCCTGCTTCTGGGCGTGGCCTGGTACGGGCTGTTCACCCTGATGGTGGCGGCGACCCTGCCGATGCACTCGATCCCGCTGCTGGCCGGTCTGCGGTTCGTCACCGGGCTCGGGCTGGGCGCGGTGCTGCCGGTCGCCATCGCTCTCGGGTCCGCGCACGCACCGGCGCGGCTGCGGGAACGAGTCGCGGTCCTCACCACGCTCGGCCTGGCGGTGGGCGCGACGGTCGGCGGGTTCGTCGGCGGCTCTCTGATCTCCTCGCTCGGCGCGCGTGGCGTCTTCTGGGTCGCCGGCGCGCTGCCCTTCGTGGTCGCGGGTGCTTTGATGCTGCACCCGATGCCGAACGCGCTGCCCGCCGACGCCGTGGCCGATGCCGCAGTCCGCCGCCGCGAAGCAGCGGTCAGCCAGCTCTTCACTCCCCGCCTGCGCGTCTTCACCGCGGTGCTGTGGGTTTTCGCCTTCGTCGCGTTCTTGACCACTTACATCATCAACAGCTGGGTGCCCTCGCTGCTGAAGGACTACGGCTTCACCGCCGTCCAAGCGCCGCTCGGCATCGCGATGTACAACCTCGGCGGCATCCTCGGCACGCTCGTGCTGGTCCTGCTTTCGACCCGGCTGGGCACCGCCCGGACCCAGGTCGTCACCAGCTGCTTCGGGATCGCCGCGCTGGCGGTCCTCGGCGTGGCCCAGCTGACGCACGCCGGAGTGCTCGTGGCGCTGCTGATCGCCGGAGCCGGGACGATCACCAACGGCAACGGGCAGATGGCCGTCGCGACGACGCTGTACCCGACGGGCGCCCGCGCTACCGGCATCGGCTGGAACGCAGCCGTCGGCCGGGTCGGCTCGATCGTCGCACCGGCCGTCGGCGGCGTCCTGATCGCCGCGTCCTTCGGCGCCCGGCCGATCCTGCTGATCGCCGCCGTGCCGGTCGTGGTCGCACTGGCCTGTGCCGCGTTCCTCGGTTTCCGCCGTCCGGCGCCGGCCGACCGGTGACCCCGCAAGCCCACCACCTCCCCGCTTCTCCCGGTCCCCGGGTGTCCGGCCGCCGGACGGTCGCCCGGGTCCGCGGAGTGCGGGTGCGGGACCGGTCTGGCGCCCTGGTCGACGACGTGAACTTCGACCTGCGCGCCGGCGAGCGCCTGGGGATAGCCGGCGGTCGCGCGTCCGGAACGAGCGCACTCGCCAGGGCGCTCGCCGGTCAGCCCGCATCCGGCGAGACAGTCACGGGCGGAACTGTCGAGAACGACGGTGACCTCTGCGGGCTCGCGGAGCGGAAGTGGGCGCACCTGCTGACGGGCACGCTCGAGCACGACGAGCTCCGCCGCGCCCTGGCGCAGGGAGCCCGCGCCGTCGTCGTCGACCAGGCCGGTGCCCGCCCGGACGCGACCGATTCCGCCTTTCTCCGCCGCACCTTCGCGGAGCACGACACCCCGCTCGTCCTGGTGAGCGACGACCTCGCCCTGCTTCGCCAGACCTGCGACACGGTCCAGATCCTGCTCGCCGGCCGGATCGTCGAGCGCGGGCCGGCCGAGGAGCTCTTCTCCCGGCCGCGCCACCGCTATCTCGCAGCGCTGCTCGCCGGCGCACCCGAGCGGGTGCACGCGCCGACCGGCGGCTGCGCGTTCGAACCGGGCTGCCCGGTCGGCCACGGCCGGCCCGAGTGCTCGGCCTCGTTCCCGGCGAGCCGCAGCTTCCCCGGCCCGACCGGTTCGGTGACCGCCAAGTGCCACCATCCGGTCCCTACCAGCTCGGCCGACCCGGGCCGCGCAGACAAGGAGCACTCTCGATGAAGATCGGCGTCGACGGAAGGAAACTGCCGGGAGCGCCGGACAGCAGCGCGGTCGACCGGCTGCGCCGCGCCCGCGAAATCGGCATGGACGGGATCTTCTTCCGCACCATTCTCGACGTCACCCCGACGCTGGACCGGGGCGTGCTGCGCGAACTGCGCGCCGAGGCGGACCGGCTCGGCATGTACCTCGAATTGGGCCTGGCGAAAGTGAATCCGTACGCCAACGCGGAAGCGCCCGAGGTGCGTGAGCTCGGCGAAGGGGACTACGCCCGCGGGATCGTTCTGATGATGACCGCGGCCGCCGAGATCGGCTGCCGCGAGCTGTGGGTCGGAACCGCCAACTACAAGCCGAAGCTTCCCGGCTACTACGTCTTCGACCGGTTCCGCACTGACGTGTCCTGGGCCGATCAGCTCGCCGCGACCGAGAAGTTCCTGCGGCAGCTCGCTCCCGCGGTCCGCGACCTGGGATGTCACCTGAATGTCGAGACACACGAGGAGATCACTTCGTTCGAGGTGGTCCGGCTGGTCGAAGCCGTCGGGCCGGACACCGTCGGCATCACGTTCGACACCGCCAACGTCATCGCGCGCGCGGAAGATCCGGTCGCGGCGGCCCGGCGTGTCGCGCCCTACACGCGGATGAGCCATGTCCGCGACGTCGCGTTGATGCGCACCGACTACGGCATCGGCCGGATGCTCGCGCCGTGCGGCGAAGGCGTCTTCGACTGGCGCGAAATCCTCCGCGTCCTCGCCGCACACAATCCGGAACTCACGCTGTCCATTGAAAACTCGCGCGACCGGACCGTCATGCCGGTGCACGTCAACGACCCGGCGTGGCTCGCCGCGCATCCCGACCTCACCGACGCCGAACTCGCGGAAGTCCTGCGGCTCACTGACGAGTACGCCGCACGCGCCGAACGCGGAGAGATCCCGGCGACCGGCTATTTGCTGAGCCACCCGTGCGACGAGGCGGAACAACTCCGGTTCATCGAAAAGACCGCGAGCTACTTGCGGCACGTGCTGGCGCACGAACTGCAGACCATCTGATGCGCACCCGGATCAACGCCCGGTTCGTCGTCGCGCACGACGGGCAGGACCACGTCGTGCACGAGCACGGCGAGGTCGTCTACGACGGCGACCGGATCGTCCACGCCGGCAGCCCGTTCGAGGGGACCGCGGACGTCGAGATCGACGAGGGCGACGCGCTCGTCGGTCCCGGTTTCGTGGACCTGAACGCGTTGGGGGACATCGACCACGCCGTTTTCGACACCCATCAGCCACCCGCTCTCGCGTCCGGGCTGGCCTGGTCGGAGGACTACGTCGGACGCCGGAGGGAGGTCTTCACCCCCGGGGAGCGCGCGACGATCCGGGAGCTGGCGTTCCAGCAGCTGCTGCTCAACGGCATCACCACCGCGATGCCGATCGCGTCGGAGATCTACACCTCGTGGGCGGAGAACTACGACGACCTCGCCGCGGCCGCCGCCAGCGCCGCGCGGCTCGGCCTCCGGGTCTATCTGGGGCCCAGCTTCCGGGCGTCGGTGCCGATCGTCGACGCCCGCGGCGAACCGGGAGTCTTCGAAGATCTCGCGCTCGGGGAGCACGGCCTGGCCGAGGCGGTCCGGTTCGCGCAGGACTTCGACGGCGCCTCGGACGGGCTGGTGCGCGCCGCCTTGCTCCCCTCCCGCGTCGAAAACCAGACGACCGGGCTGCTCCAGCGCGCGAAAGAAGCCAGCGACGACAACGGCTGGCCGATCCGCCTGCACGCGGGCCAAACCCTGTCCGAAGTGGACGCGATCGCGCACCGCCACGCACTGCGGCCGATCGAGTATCTCGACGCGATCGGCTTCCTCGGGCCGCGGACCGCGATCCCGCACGCCTGGGCCGTCGACGGGCACAGCCAGCTGCCCGCTTCCGGGCACGCGGACCTCGACCGGCTGGCCAGGTCGGGCACGACGGTGGTCTTCTGCCCGATGGCGGTCGCCCGTTTCGGCGTCGTGCTGGAGTCTTTCGACCGCTACCGGGCGCACGGCGTCGCGATGGCGATGGGCACCGACACCGCCCCGCCCGACATGGTCCGCGCGATGGACACCGGGATGGTCCTCACCAAGGCTGTCGAACGCGTCAAATCGGCGGGATCCGCCGCCGACCTCTACCGGGCCGCCACCCTCGGGGGCGCGCACGCGCTGGGCCGCGCCGACCTCGGCCGCCTTTCCCCCGGCGCGCAGGCCGACCTGGTCTCGTTCGACCTGTCCGCCCCGCATTTCGGCCCCGTCGACGACCCGATCCGCAGCCTCGTCATGAACGGCAACGGCCGCGACGTGCGCCGAGTGGTGGTCGCCGGGCGGACGACGGTCGAGCACGGGCGGGTCGTGGGCGTCGACCACGAGCGGTCCCGAGCCCAGGCACAGGCGATCCACGACAAGTACCGGGCGAGCTATCCCGAACGCGACCGCCTGCGCCGCCCCGAGCACGAACTCTTCCCGCCCTCCTTCCGGATGGAACGTCATGCCGACCGTCGCTGAACGCACCGCGCCCCGCCGGATCGCGCTGGTGGTCACCAACGCGACCGTGATCACCCTCGATGCCGACCGGCGCGTCCTCGAACGCGGCGCGGTGGCCATCGACGACGGCAAGATCCTCGCGGTGGACACCGCCGAGGCCGTCGCCGCCGAGTACCTCGGCGACGAGGTCATCGACTGCGGCGGCAAAGCCGTGCTGCCCGGCCTGATCGACGCGCACGGCCACGGCGGGCACGCCCTGATGAAAACGATCGGCGTCGACTCGCTCTCGTGGTGGATGCGGATCGCCACCCGGGCGTACTTCGAGCACACGTCCGCGGAGTACTGGCGCGCGGACGCGGCGCTGGCGGCGATGGAACGGATCCGGTTCGGGGTCACCACCGGAGTGTCCGTATTGGGTTCCCAGCCGCGGTCGGACGTGCCCGAGATGGGGAACGCGCACGCCGAAGCCTACGCGGCGAGCGGGATGCGGCTGGTGCTCGGCGTCGGCCCGGCGGGACAGCCGTGGCCGCGCGAAACCCGGTGGTGGGACAACGGAATCCAGCGCTCGCACACGGTCGGACTGGAGGAGATGATGGCCGGCGCGGAAGCCACCGTCGGCCGCTGGCACGGCGGTGCGGACGGCCGCGTCCGGGTGTACGTGACGCCCTACACGATGGTCCCGTCGCTGAGCCCGAGCGGGCCGCTGCCGCCGGACCAGACGACCACGCTCACGCCGTCCGACCGGCTGCAGTCGGAACTGGTGCGCGATCTCGCCCGCCGCCACGGCACGAGAATCCACACCGACGCGTTCGGCGGCATGATCCGGCTCGCCCACGAGCAGGACCCGAACGCCCTGCTCGGCCCGGACGTGCACTTCCAGCACGGCTTCGGCCTGAGCCCGGACGAGGTCGCGATCCTGGCCGAGACCGGCACCGCGGTGACTCACGGGCCGGGCGTCGTGGTCGGGGCGCTGCGCGGCCGGTGCCCGGTCCCGGAGCTGATGGACGCGGGCGTCCCGGTCGCGATCACCACCGACGGCTGTGCGCCGATGTCGTCGTTCGACCTCTTCGCCGCGATGCGGCAGGCGCAGACGCTGACCCAGCTGCAGCTGCGCGACGTCTACCTGCTGCCGCCGGGCACCCTGCTGGAGTCCGTCACCGTCCAAGCGGCACGGGCGCTGGGCTGGGCGGACGAGATCGGGTCGCTGGAGCCGGGCAAGGCGGCGGACCTGATCGTGGTGGACACCCGGCAGGCGCACCTGTGGCCGGTGCACATGCCGGTGCAGGACCTCGTCTACAAGGCCGGCGGCCAGGACGTCGAAACCACTGTCGTCGGCGGCCGGGTGCTGATGCGGGATCGCCGGGTGCTGACGATGGACGCCGACGCGGTGCTGGCCGAGGCTGCGGAAGAAGCCGCGCTCATCCGCGAGCGCGGCGGCTTGGACCGTTTCGTCACGCCGCCTGCCTGGGGCGTGACGCGGCAGCGATTCACCTCGCCCGTCCCGTTCGAGGAGTGACCGCGGCTCAGTTGTCGGCGATCCCCAGGAACCGCTGTGCGTTGCCCCGCAGCAGCAGTTCCCGTTCGGCGTCGTCGAGGAATCCGGCCTGGCGCACGACGCCGCCGGCCGGGCGCTCCCCCAGCGGGTACGGATAATCGCTTCCCACCATCACCTGCTCCGCCCCGAGCGTGTCCACCAGATTCCGCAACGCGGGCTCGGTGAACACGACCGAATCGACGCTGAACCGCCCGACGTACTCCGACGGCGGCTTCTCCGAAGTGGCGATGATGTCCGCCCGCTGGTGCCACGCGTTCTCCAGCCGCCCCAGCCAGAACGCGAACGACCCGCCCCCGTGCGCGAAGCAGATCCGCAAGCTCGGCGGCACCCGGTCGAACACCCCGCCGAGGATCATCGCGATGATCGACAGATGCGTCTCGGCGGGCATTCCGGTCAGCCACCGCGCCATCCAGCGGTCCAGCCGCGGCGCGAGCGGCATGTCCCACGGGTGCACGAACACCGGGACGCCGAGCGACGCCGCGTGCTGCAGGAAGGTCACCACGCCGGCGTCGTCGAGGTCGCGGTCGCCGACGTGGTTGCCGATCTCCACGCCCCGGTGCCCGGCCGCGACCGCACGGTCCAGTTCGCGGCACGCGGCGTCGGCGTCCTGCAAGGGAACCTGGCAGAACGGGATCAGCCGGTCCGGCGCGGGCGCGCAGATCTCCAGCGCGAGATCGTTGAAGACCCGGGCGATTTTCTCGCCCTGCCCCGGACTGGTTTCGTAGCCGAAGAACACCGGCGTCGGCGAGACGGCCTGCGCCTCGATGCCGTCGGCGTCCATGTCGCGCAGCCGGACCGACGCGTCCCAGCAGTCGGACCGGATCCGGCGGAACTCCTCCGAGCCGACCATGATCATCGCCTCGCGCTCGGTTTCCGCGCGCAGCCACGGCATTCCCTCGCCGAGGTCGGGCCAGCCGTGCGGGACGAAATGGCTGTGGACGTCGATCGCGCGCACGCTCAGCCCTTCCCGGGGTGCAGCGCACCGCAGTTGCCGCAGGTCCGGGCTTCCTCGGACGAGTAGAACTGCTCGAACACCGGCGGCAGGTCGTCGACGATGTCCCGCACCTGCAGTTCCACCTCGTGCACCTTCGCGTCGCACTCCAAGCAGAACCAGACGAACTTCTCGAGCGTGCCCTCCTCGCGGATCCGCTCGATCACGATCCCGATCGAACCCTCCTGCGGGCGCTGCGGCGAATGGTGCACGTTCCGCGGCAGCATCCACATCTCGCCCTCGCGGATGTCGACCCGCCGCGGGCCGTCCTCGGTCATCAGGTTGACGTGCATGTCGCCCTTGTACTGGTAGAACCATTCCTCGTACGGGTCGAGGTGGAAGTCGGTGCGCTGGTTCGGCCCGCCGACCACCTGCACGATGAAATCGCCCGTCGGGGCCCACATCTGCTTGTTGTTGACCGGCGGCTTCAGCTCGTCCTCGTGGTCTTTGATCCACTTCGCGAAGTCGAACACGGGCGGGATGGCGGTCATCGTTCCTCCTTGCCGGGGATCCGGGCGATCGCCTGGATCTCGATGAGCAGATGCGGATGCGGCAGCTGGTGCACCGCGACGGTCGTGCGGGCCGGGCCGTGCTCGTCGAAGAACTCGCCGTAGACCTCGTTGTAGCCGCCGAAATCGTTCATGTTGACCAGGAACACGGTCAGCTGCGCGAGGTCTTCGAGCCCCGCGCCGGCCGCGGCCAGGATGTCGCGGATGTTCTCGATGACCGCGCGGGTCTGCGCCCGGATGTCCAATGTGGTCACACCGGACTCGTCGGCCTCCGCGCCGGCGAACGTGTTGTCCGGGCGCCTGCTGCTGGTGCCGGAGACGAACACGAGGTCCCCGACGACCTTCACGTGCGGGAACCGCCCGCGCGGCGTCGCCTTCCCGGCGACGACATGGGCTTGCGCCACGCTCATCCCTCCTTGGTGCGAACGGAAACCGACCCCAGCCCGGCGACCCGGGCCTCCACATGCGTGCGCGGCTTCAGCGCCACCGCCGCGGTCGCCGCGCCAGCCAGCAGCACCGCCCCGTCGAACAGGCGGTGCCCGTACTCGGCGGCCATCCGCCGCGCCGCGGGGAGCGCCCGGAGCGGGTCGCCGAGGATGTCCGCGGTCGAGCCGGTCGCGACGACCTCGCCGTCGAAAAGCAGGTCCACGGCCAGCGCGTCCAGCCGACCGATCCGCGTCCACGGCCCGAGCACGAACGCGGACGCCGAGGTGTTGTCGGCGACCACGTCGGCCAGGCTGAACCGGAAGTCGCGGTACCGGCTGTCGATGATCTCGAGCGCGGGCGCGACGGCGACCGGCTCGGCGTCCGGACCGAGCCGGAACGCGACCTCGGGTTCGACCCGCGGATGCACGCCGCGGCCGACGTCGAACGTCCCGCCGTCCTCGATCCCCATGCGGTCGGTCAGCGAGCCGATGATCACGTCGGAGACGCCCATCTGCTCGGCCTTCGCCTTGCTCGTGAAACCCAGCTTGACCCCGGCCAGCCGCTCGCCGCGCTGTTCGCGCAACGCGATTCCGGCGTGCTGCACGGCGTAGGCGGTCTCCAGGGTCATCGGTTCGGCGCTGGTGAGCTGCGGGATCGCCTGCCCGGTGGCGGTCGCGCGGTCCAACAGTTCCGCACGCTCCTCGACAGTGCTCACAGCTGCACGCACACATTCGTCGGCTGGGTGTAGAAGTGCATCGAGTGCAGGCCGCCCTCCCGGCCGATGCCGGACAGCCCGACACCCCCGAACGGCGACCGGAGATCGCGCAGGTACCAGGTGTTGACCCAGGCCATCCCGACCCGCATCTGCTGCGCGACGCGGTGGCCGCGCTCCAGGTCGGTGGTCCACACGGCGGCGGCCAGCCCGTACTCGGTGTCGTTCGCCAGCCGGACGGCTTCCTCCTCGGTGTCGAACGGGATCAGCGCCGCGACCGGACCGAAGACCTCCTCGCGCACGACCCGCGCCGAGTTGTCCAGCCCGGTCCACAGCGTCGGTTCGATCCACGACCCGCCCGCGAGGTCCGGCCCGAGGTCCGGGACCGAACCGCCGGTCAGCACCGTCGCGCCTTCCGCCACCGCCAAGTCCAGATAGGACTGGACTTTCTTCCGGTGCTGCTGGGAGATCAACGGCCCGGTGGTGGTGTCCGGATCGTCCGGCCGTCCCAGCCGCAACGCTCTCGCCCGCTCCGCGAGCCCGTCCGCCACCGCGTCGAAGACCGACCGCTCGACGTAAACCCGCTCGGTGCACAGACACACCTGCCCGGTGTTCAGGAAAACCGAACGGGCGAGTCCGTCGAGTGTCTTTTCGAGGTCGCAGTCCGCGAACACCACCGCCGAGTTTTTTCCGCCCAGTTCAAAGGAAACCGGCCGGACCGACGGAGCGACCGCGCGCATGATCGCCGAGCCGGTCCGGGATTCGCCGGTGAACGTCACGCCGTCGATGCCGCGGTGCGTGGTGAGGTACTCGCCGGCGGAGTCCGGCCCGAAGCCGTGCACGACGTTATACACCCCGGCCGGCGCACCCGCCTCCGCGATCACTTCGGCCAGCAGCGTCGCGGTCGAGGGCGTCTCCTCCGAGGGCTTGACCACCACCGCGTTGCCGCAGGCCAGCGCGGGCGCGACCTTCCAGGTCAACAGCAGCAGCGGCAGGTTCCACGGCACGATCACCGCGACCACGCCCAGCGGCTTGGGCACCGCGTAGTTGAGCGCTTTCCGGCCGCCGGGCAGATCCGTCAGGAAGGAGTCGAGACCGGCCGCCGCGACCGTGTCCGCGAAGGAGCGGAAGTTCGCCGCCGCCCGCGCCACGTCCAAGTCGCGTGCCAGCCGCTCCGGCTTTCCGGTGTCGCGGACCTCCGCGGCGACGAAATCCTCGAACCGCTCCTCGATCCGGTCCGCGATCCGGCGCAGCAGGGCGGTGCGCTCGGCCACCGGCGCGCGTCCCCACGGCCCGTCCAGCGCGGCGCGCGCGGCCGCGACCGCCGCGTCGACCACGTCCGGTCCGGCCTCGTGGACGTGCGCGACGAGCGACCCGTCGACCGGGTCGACCTTCTCGAAGGTGCGCCGCCCGGCGACCCGGGTCCCGCCGACGACGTTGTGGAGTTCCGCAGCCATGAAGCTGACCGTAGGGACGTCCGGCATGCCTGGCCAATGCTCTTTGCCGCCGCTCCCATAGCCGCCCGGACATGGCTCCGGCGTGCCTGTTCCGGCATAACTTTCCCCGGAATGAGCATTGGCCAGGCATGACAGCGGCGGCGAAGGATGGCTCCCGTGAACGTCGATCGGGACCACAGGCTCAGCCGGGCCTTGCTCCGGCTCGCCCTCTCGTGACGCCGGAAACCGGTCCGGACAGTAATGTCGCCGGAATGGAGATGCCCCGCCTGCTCGACGGCCGCCTCAAGCTCAGGCACCTCGTGCTCGTGGACACCCTCACCGAGCAGGGCAGCGTCGTCGGCGCGGCCGCCGCCCTGCACGTCACCCAGCCAGTCGTCACCCGCGGCCTGCACGACCTCGAAACCATCCTCGGCGTCCCCCTCTACGAACGCGGCCCCCGCGGCATCACCCCCACCGAATTCGGCACCGCCTTCACCGAACACGCCCGCGCCGTACTCGCCCAACTCACCCACGCCGCCCGCCACGTCGTCGAAATCGCCGACGCCACCCGCGGCCGCGTCGTCGCCGGCATCCACCTCGCCGGCTCCAACCTGCTCCTCCCCCGCGCCATCGCACACCTCAAACAAGACCACCCCCTCGTCACCGTCGTCGTCCGCGAAGGCACCCCCGAAACGCTGCTCGTCGAACTCACCGCAGGCCGCGTCGACGTCATCGTCGGCCGACTCAGCGGCCCCGGCACCGAAAACACCCGACGACACGCCCTCTACCAGGAATCAATCCGCGTCGTCGCCGGCGCACACCACCCCCTCGCCGACCACGAGAGCGTCTCCCTCGAAGACCTCGCCGAATTCCCCTGGATCGTGCCCGGCACCGAAACCATGCTCCGCCACGAACTCGAAAGCCTCTTCGCCCAACACGGCCTCGACCTGCCCGCCAACCGCGTCGAAGCGACCTCCTTCCTCACCGTCCGGCAACTGCTCACCGAAACCGCCATGGTCGCCGCACTCCCCGGCCTGCTCGGAATGGACGACCCCCGACTGGCCACCCTGCCGACCCCGCTCGAGAACATCGGACACAGTGTCGGCCTCACCCTCGCCGCCGGACGCCGGCTCAACCCAGCCACCCAAGCACTCATCGAGTCCCTGCACACCGCCGCCGCCCAGATCGAAGACGCCTGACGCTTTCTGTCGCATTCTTGACGACCGACGTGAAGCCGTGATACCTCATGGAACCTCTGCGGAGGGAGCGTTCCATGGGTTACCGCTTGTCCACCGTCGACCCGGCCCGCACCGCGCTGGCCGTCATCGACATGCAGCACGACTTCCTGGCGCCCGGTGCCCCGCTGGAATCCCCGGCCGGACGCGCGATGATCCCCGTCCTGAACGACACGATCCGGTTCTGCCGCGACGCGGGCATCCCGGTCTTTTTCACCGCCCACGTCCATCGCCCCGACGGCACCGACATGGGCCGGTTCGCCGACCTGTACCCGCCGATCGCGGAGGGCCGGGCGCTCATCGACGGCACGCCCGGCGCTGCGCTCTACTCCGAAGTGGACCGCCGCCCGGACGAGCCGCTGATCCCCAAGCACCGGTACAGCGCCTTCTACGGCACCGATTTCGAAATACAGCTCCGCGGACGCGGCGTGGACACGCTGATCGCCACCGGAGTGACCACCGAGGACTGCGTCCACGCCACCATCCGCGACGCGATGTTCCGCGACTTCCGCACCGGAGTGCTGTCCGACGCGTGCGCCACCTACGACCACCCCGACCTTGGCCACGGCGCGATGTCCGCCGCCGAAGTGCACGCCGCGACCCTGGTCGTGCTCGCTCAGTCCACTGCGGACGTGCTCACGAGCGCCGAGTTCAAGGCGTTGGCGGAAAAAGGGGCGGCTTAGCCAGACCTCGCGGGGATCCGGGCGACTGCTGTCGGGCAAGCAACTCCCTCAGCCGCGCTCAGCAGTCGCCACCGCGTCGTGTCCGTGGATCCACTCCAGCGTTTCCTCGATCCGCCCCAACGCGACATCCCGCGCGTCCGCTGCCGGGCCGTCCGGCACGTGCAGCAACGCATTGGCCACCCACGAACTCCGCTGAATCGCCCGGGTCCGCGGCCGCCGGAGCTTCTCGTACCGGGCAAGCGCCGCGTCGCGGGAATCCGCCGCCAGGCACTCGGCGAGCGTCACCGCGTCCTCGATCGTCTGGTTCGCACCCTGCCCGTGGTGCGGCAGCATCGCGTGCGCGGCGTCGCCGAGCAGCACCACCCCGCCGCGATGCCAGCGGTTGAGCGGGTGCTGGCCGAACAGTCCCCACCGCTGAAGCAACGTCGTCGCGCCGACCATCTCGCGCACCGCCGGATGCCAGCCCTCGAAGGCGGCGTCGATGCGCTCCCGGGGAATGTCCTCGGTCCACGACTCCCCCGGCCAATTCGCCGGTTCGTCCAGCACCGCAAGGAAATTCACCACCGACCCGTCGCCGATCGGGTAATGCAGGAGATGCCCGCCCGGCCCCATCCAGAACTGGATCGCGCCCGCGTCCGGCAGCGACGGCAGGTGCGCCACCGGCACCAGCCCGCGAAACCCGCTCGAACCCGAATACCGGGCCAGCGGCATGTCGTCGACCCACGCCCGGACGGTCGAGTGCACCCCGTCCGCCCCCACCACGACGTCCGCGGTTTCGCTGCCGCCGTCGGCGAACTCGAGCCGATATCCCGCCCCGTCCTCGACCACCCCGGTCACCCGCCGGCCAAGATGGACGTTCCCGCACGCGCCGGCGAGAATCCGCTGCAAATCCGCCCGATGCACACCGAAATACGGCCCGGCGAACCGCTTTTCGTACGCCTCCCCCACCGGATACGCCGCCACGCGATGGCCGCCCCGCCAATGCCGGTAGACCAGCTCCGTCGGAACCGCCGAGCACGCGTCCAGCTCGTCGCGCAACCCGAGCCCCGCGAGCACGCGGGAACCGTTGGCGGACAACGCCACCGCCGCCCCGATCTCCCGCAGCTCCGCGGACCGCTCGTACACCTCCGCCCGGATCCCGCGCTCCCGCAACGCGAGCGCGAGCGTCAGCCCGCCGATCCCGCCGCCGACGATCGCCACCGCCATGAGCCCTCCTCGCCTCGTGTACCGATCGGTACATGGTTGGACGGTACGGCGTACCGATCGGTACAGTCAAGGGGTGGACTCCGGGACCGGCCGCCGTGCCGAACTGATGCAGCAAGCCGTGGACTACCTGGCGACGCACGGCATCGCGGACCTGTCGCTCGCCCCGATGGGCGAAGCGCTGGGGACGAGCAAGCGGATGCTGCTGTACTACTTCGGCAGCCGGGAAAACCTGATCACCGAAGCGATCGCGGCGAGCCGCCCGGACGTCACCGAACTCTTCCACTCCGTGCACGACGAGAAATCCCTCGCCGCCGCCGCGCACGCCCTGTGGCACGCGATCACCCGCGGCCGCCAGCAACGGCCGATCAACATCCTTTTCCAGGTGCTGGCCCTGGCCCCGACCCAGCCGGAGCGCTACCTGACCGTCGCGCGGGAAGCGATCACCGCGATGGTGGAGCCACTGGTGCCGGTGTACCGAAAACTGGGCTACGCCGAACCCGAGGCGGCCGCCCGAGCCAGCTTGCTGATCTCCGGCCTGCGGGGGTTGTGCCTGGACCGGATCGTCACCGGAGACGAGGAGAGGATCGAGATCGCGGCACGGGCGTTGATCGCCACTGCGGTGGCACCGCCCGCCAAGCCCTAACGCTCCAGAACCGCCGGCAACTCCGCCACCGACCCGAGCACATGCGTCGCCCCGTGCGCCCGCAAAGTCGCCTCGTCGTGCGCCCCAGTCAGGACCCCAGCCACCACTGACGCGCCTGCCCGGCGGCCGGTCAGCATGTCGAACCCGGTGTCCCCCGCCACCGCGACCGCGCGCACATCCGTGATTCCCAGCCGCAGCACCGCGGTCAGCACCATGTCCGGGAACGGCCGGCCCCGCCCGCCCGCGTCCGCCGGGCACACCACCAGATCTGCCAGGTCCGTCCACCCCAGCCGCCGCAGCAGCGCGTCCCGGGTCCGAGCCGAGAACCCCGTGCTCAAGCACACCCGGCGTCCCTGGGCGCGCAACTTGTCGATCGCTTCCTCCGCACCGGGAAGCGGCGCGGCCACCTCGATCGCCCGGGAAGCGAACGCGCTCTCGAAAACCTGATTCGCCTTCTCCGCCACACCGTCCGCCGGAAACAGCGCCCGGAAGACCTCGATCTTCGACTGCCCCATCGTGTCGCGGACGTAGGCGTCCACGTCCTCCCGCTCCGGCGAGTCCGCGGGCACCCCCACCGCCTCCAGTGCCGCCGAGAAAGCCGCCTCGACCGCGCCGTCGTCCCGGACCGTCGTGCCCGCCATGTCGAGCACGACCAGTTCCACCGTTCGCGTCATCGGACCTGCTCCACTTCCCGCCCGGTCACCGCGTGCACCGCGCTGATCAGGGCCATCGTCTCGATGTCCGCCGCGCTGCAGCCGCGCGACAGGTCGTGCAGCGGCGCCGCGACGCCCTGCAGGATCGGCCCGAGCGCGGTCGCCCCGCCGAGCCGTTCAGCGATCTTGTACGCGATGTTCCCCGCGTCCAGGTTGGGGAACACCAGCACATTCGCCCGCCCCGCCACCGTCGACCGCGGCGCCTTGGCCACCCCGACCGCGTCCACGACCGCGGCGTCGAATTGCAGTTCGCCGTCCACCGCCACGCCCGGCAGCCGTTCCCGCACCAGCGAAGTGGCCGCGCGAACCTTGTCCACCGCGGAATGCTTGGCACTGCCTTGCGTGCTGAAGGAAAGCATCGCCACCACCGGCTCAGTTCCGGTCAGCGCGCGATGCGTCGCCGCCGCACCGACCGCGATGTCGGCCAGCGCGTCCGCATCCGGCTCGGGGACCACCGCGCAGTCGGCGAACGTGAGCGATCGGCCGTCCCGCAACAACATCAGGAAACAACTGCTCAGGGTCCGCACCCCCGGAGCAAGCCCGACGATCCGCAGGCCGGCCCGCAGCACATCGGACGTCGGCCGCGTCGCCCCCGCCAGGCACGCATCCACCCGGCCCAGCGCGAGAAGCGCCGCGGAGAGGGCGACCGGGTCGGCCCGGACTGCCTCCGCCCGGTCCGGGAACGCCGTCGCCAGCCGCGCGAGGACAGCCTCGTCGGCAGCCAACGCGGAAGTGTCCAGCAACGGCGGCACCGGAAGCCCCAGCTCTGCCGCCGCAGCGGCGATCTTCGCGGCCGGACCTACCAGCACCGGCGAGATCTCGCCCCGGTCGACCAGGTGCGCCGCCGCGGTGACGGCGCGCGGATCGGCGCCGTCGGCGAGCGCGATCCGCGGGCGGGCATCGCCGACGCGGTCCCGCCAGGTCTCGGCCAGAGGGGCCATGGTCATCTCGCAAACTCCCTCGCGGACGGCAGTGCTCCCCGAGCAGGATCCCGACCCCTGGCCCCAAGGGACAGAGCCAGAACAGTGCCCGTTGACGGGTCCAGAAGCGCCCGCGCCTGGACCCGTCGACCGAGCGGTTTCTGGCACTTTCGCGGTGGCCAGTCCTCGCGCACTCTCGGTCGCACCACACACGGCAGATGGGAGCAGGCGATGAAGATCGGCGTGCCACGCGAGGTCAAGAACCACGAATACCGGGTGGCGGCGACGCCGGCCGGAGTGCACGAGTTCACCTCGGCCGGCCACGAGGTCTTCGTGGAACGCGGCGCGGGCGAGGGCTCGTCCATCCGCGACGAGGACTACGCGGCCGCCGGCGCGAAGCTGCTCGACCACGCGGACGACGTGTGGGGCACCGCGGAAATGGTGCTGAAGGTCAAGGAGCCGATCGCCGAGGAGTACCACCGGCTGCGTTCGGACCAGCTGCTGTTCACCTACCTGCACCTCGCCGCGAGCGAGCCCTGCACGAAGGCCCTGCTCGACGCGGGCACCACGTCGGTGGCCTACGAAACGGTCCAGCTGCCGAACGGCTCCCTTCCGCTGCTGTTCCCGATGAGCGAGGTGGCCGGACGGCTGGCCCCGCAGGTCGGCGCGCAGACGCTGATGCGCGTCAACGGCGGGCGCGGGGTGCTGATCGGCGGCGTCTCCGGGGTGCCGCCGGCCCGCGTGGTCGTGCTGGGCGCGGGCGTCGCCGGGATGAACGCGGTCGCCGTCGCGGCCGGGACCTGGGGCGACGTCGTGCTGTTCGACAAGAACGTGGACAAGCTGCGCGCCGCCGACCGGATGTACCAGGGCCGGATCCGCACCGCCGCGGCGAACGCGTACGCGATCGAGCAGGCGGTGCTGGAGGCCGATCTGGTGATCGGCGCGGTGCTCGTCCCGGGCGCGAAGGCCCCGAGCCTGGTCTCCAACGAGACGGTTTCGCGGATGAAGCCGGGCAGCGTGCTGGTGGACATCTCGATCGACCAGGGCGGCTGCTTCGAGGACTCGAGGCCGACGACCCACGCCGAGCCGACCTTCCGCGTGCACGAGTCGGTGTTCTACTGCGTGGCCAACATGCCGGGCGCGGTCCCGCACACCTCCACGCACGCGCTCACCAACGTAACGCTTCCCTACGCGCTGGAGATCGCGAACAAGGGCCTCCGCACCGCGGTGCAGGACACGCCCGAGCTTCGCGGCGGCGTGAACACGGTGGCCGGGGCGCTGACCTACGAGCCGGTCGCCCGGGCGCACGGCCTGGCCTTCACCGACGTCGCCGACGCGCTGGCCTGAGCCTCGTCGGCGTGGCGCGGGGTGGGAAAACCGGACGCCGCGAGTTACGTTTCAGCCCACCCCGCTGCACGTCGGCCGACTTGGGAGAGCGCACTTGCCCCGCACGTTGATCGAGATCGACCGCTCGTCGGACGAACCGCTGTACCGCCAGGTCCGGCGGGCGATCGAGCACGGGATCGCCATCGGCACGTTCGACCCGGCCCGCCGGCTGCCCAGCTCGCGGGAACTGGCCGTCGAACTGGGCGTTTCCCGGAACACGATCAACCTCGCCTACCAGGAGCTGGTCGCCGAGGGCTACGTGGAAAGCCGCGAGCGCAGCGGATTGTTCGTCAACGCCGAGATGCGCCCGCACTGCGCGGTGGAGGCCCGGGACACCGAATCGCGGATCGACTGGGCGAGCCGGGTGCGCCGGTTCCCGGACGCCGGCGTCGCCCACATCGAAAAACGCACCGACTGGGCGAGCTACCCGTATCCGTTCCTGGCCGGGCAGGTCGACATCACCGCGTTCCCGGCCCGGTCCTGGACCCGCTGCCTGCGCGACGCGCTCTACCGCCCGCACGTCTTCCACAGCCTGCAGGACAGCGTCGGTTCCGACGATCCGATGCTGGTCGAGATGGTCTGCCGGCAGCTGCTGACCACCCGCGGCATCGAGGCGGACCCGGAAGAAGTGCTGATCACCGTCGGCTCGCAGCAGGGCCTCGACCTGCTCGGCCGCGTGCTGCTCGGCCCGGACCAGGTCGTGGCCATCGAAAACCCCGGCTACCTCGACGCGCGGCACATCTTCCTCCGCACCGGCGCCCGCGTGACCGGCCTCGACGTCGACTCCCGCGGCCTGCAGCCGCCCGAATCGCTCGACGGGATCGATCTCCTGTACCTCACCCCGAGCCACCAGCACCCGACCAACGCGACCCTCGGCATCGGCCGGCGCCGCCAGCTTCTCTCGCAGGCCGCGGCGTCCGGCACCGTGCTGGTCGAAGACGACTACGACAGCGAATTCCGCTACCAGGGCAGCCCGACCCCGGCGTTGAAGGCGCTCGACAACACCGGCGACGCGGTCTACCTCGGCACCTTCTCCAAATTCCTCTCGCCCGGCCTGCGCCTCGGCTACCTGGTCGGGCCGCGCGAACTGGTGCGCGCGCTGCGCGAGGCGCGCCGCTACGTCCTGCGCCACCCGCCCGGCCAGCTGCAGCGGGCACTGGCGCTGCTCATCGAAAGCGGCGAGTACCACCGGTCGCTGCGCCGCTACCGCACGAAACTGATGCGCAAGTGGACCGCCACCACCGCCGCGGTCGCCGAATACCTGCCGTGGCCGCAGGGCCCGTATCCGCCCGGCGGCGTCAGCCTGTGGATGACCGGGCCGTCCGAACTGGACTGCCGGGTCCTCGTGCGGCGCGCGGAGGAACTGGGCATCCTCGTCGAACCCGGCGACATCTTCTTCCTCGGCGACGACCCGCCGCGCAACCACTTCCGCATCGGCTTCTCCGCCACCCCGCAGTCCGCGATCGACCCGGGGATCCGGCTGCTCGGCGACCTCTGCCGGGAGCTGCTGGACGCCTGAACCCGCCCGGCGGACGGGAACGCCCGCCGCGCCTCGGGCCTTGACAACCACCCAAAATATATAACATATTGTGCGACGCACTGGAGGCCGTCGGCAGCCAGGCCCCGACCACGACGAGGAGCGACCCGAGATGCTGCGTTTCGACGGCAAAGTGGCCCTGGTGACCGGCGGCGGACGCGGCCTGGGCCGTTCGCACGCCCTGCTGCTGGCCGCGCGCGGCGCTTCGGTGCTCGTCAACGACCTCGGCGGCGACCCGACCGGCTCCGGCGCCAGCCCGCGCCCGGCCGACGAAGTGGTCGCCGAGATCAAGGCAGCGGGCGGAACCGCCGCGGCGAACCACGACGACGTCGCCGCCGACGCCGAAGCCGTCGTGCAGGCTGCGATCGACGCGTTCGGGAAGCTCGACATCGTCGTGAACAACGCCGGCATCAACGTGCCCGCCCCGATCGGCTCGCCCGGCGCCGTCGACCAGATCCGGCGCCAGATGGAGGTCAACTTCTTCGGCACCGCCGCGATCGCCGCCGCCGCGTGGCCGCACCTGGCCGCCAGCGGGGCCGGCCGCATCGTCAACACCTCGTCGCCGACCATCGTCGGCTGGGAGGGCCAGACTCCCTACGTCACCTCCAAGGCCGCGGTCTTCGGGTTCACCCGGTGCCTCGCCCTGGAAGGCAAGGCGGCGGGCATCCGCGTGAACGCGATCGCGCCGACGGCCTACACCCGCTTGGCCGAGGAAGCCGACATCCCGGACTCGCTCAAGGAAACGCTCAAGGAGAAGATGACGCCGTCGATGGCGTCGCAGCTGGTCGCCTATTTCGCCCACGAAGCCTGCGCGGTGACCGGCGAAACCTTCCTGACCCAAGGCGGGCTCATGCAGCGCATCGCGCTCACCATGAACGAGGGCTACGCCAACCCGGACACCACCCCGGAGGACATCGCCGAGCACCTGGCGCAGATCGTCGACGACGCGACCAGCAAACCGCTCGGCATCGTGGGCAGCGAAGGCGAGGTATCGCTGCTCGACATCGTCTAGCGGGCGGCCGCTTCTGGCGCCACGCGCGCGTCGCTTTCTGGACCTGTTCGCGGGCCAGCTCCCCCGGCACTGTCGTGGGGGCAGGACACGTGGACAAGGAGGTCCCATCGTGGGCGAACCCGTCGCATCCGCTCGCCCGGCTCCCGACCTGGTGGTGCTCGGGGGCACGGTGCTGACCCTGGACCGAGGCGGGACCCGGGCGTCCGCGCTCGCCGCCCGCGACGGACGGATCGCCGAGGTCGGCGACGACCGCGCGATCGCCGCCCTCGCCGGTCCGGACACGACGGTGCTCGATCTGGCCGGGCGCGCCGTCGTCCCGGGATTCGTGGAATCGCACAACCATCCGTCGTTCTTCGGCATGGCGCTGGCCGCCCCGGTCGACGCCGGCAGCCCGCCCAACGACCGGATCAGCGACATCGCCGACCGGGTCCGGCAGGCGGCGCGCGATTTCGGGCCCGGCGAATGGATCAAGGGTTTCCGCTACGACGACACGCTCCTCGCCGACAACCGGCACCCGACCCGGCACGACCTCGATCCGGCCTCCCCGGGCAACCCGGTCCTGCTCACGCACGTGACCGGCCACTTCTCCGTGGCGAACTCCGCCGCGTTGCGAGCCGTCGGCATCACCGCGGCCACGCCCGATCCCCCCGGCGGCGTCATCGCCCGCGACGAACGCGGCGAACCGACCGGCCTGCTCATCGAGACGGCGGCGTTCCTGGTCAACTCCGCGATGCCCGCGCAAGGCCCGGACGAACTGGCCCACGCCCTCCAGCTGGCCGACGCCGAGTACCTGCGCAACGGCGTCACTTCGGTGCACGACACCGGAATCGGCCTGATCGGCGGCGAACAGGAACTCGCCGCGTACCGGATGCTGACCCGCGCCGGAAAGCTGCGCACCCGCGTCCACGGCTATCTCTTCCACACCCTCGTGCCCGGGCTCGCGGAGGGCACGCCGGAACCGCCAGATCCGTCGGATCCGGACGGCTTCACCATGAACGGCGTCAAGATCGTCGCGGACGGCTCGATCCAGGGCCGCACCGGCTGCCTGGCCGAGGGCTACACCTGCGATCCGGGCGAACACGGCATGATGCTGCTCGAACCGGACGACCTGTCCCGCCGCATCGCCGCGCTCGACGCCGCCGGCTGGCAGGTCGCGGTGCACGGCAACGGCGACGCCGCGATCGACGCGATCATCGACGGCTACGCCCGGCTCGGCGCGCCCGAGGGCACCGGCCGGCGGCACCGCATCGAACACTGCCAGACCGCCCGCGAGGACCAGCTCGACCGGATGGCCGAAAACGGCATCGCCGCGTCGTTCTTCATCAAGCACGTCTACTACTGGGGCGACCGGCACCGGGACGTTTTCCTCGGCCCGGAACGGGCCCGCCGGATCAGCCCGCTCGCGTCGGCCCGCTCCCGCGGCATCCACTTCGGACTGCATTCCGACACCCCGGTCACGCCGGTGCCGCCGCTGGAGGGCATCTGGTGCGCGGTCGCCCGGCAAACCAGCAGCGGCCGGCTCCTCGGCCCGGAGCAGGCGATCGACGTCGAAGCCGCCCTGCGCGGATACACGATCGACGCGGCATATCTGGCCGGCGAGGAAGCGAGCAAGGGCAGCCTCGAGGTCGGCAAGCTCGCGGACCTGATCGTGCTGTCCGAGGATCCGACCACTGTGGACCCGAGCCGGATCCGGGACCTGACCGTCGACGCCACGGTGATCGGCGGACAGCTGGTCTGGCAACGCGATCCGGCCACGGCGGGAGGCATCCGATGATCCGCAGCTGGCCGAGCCTGTGCATCGGGCTGGGCATCCCCGCCGTCGCCATCCTCGGCGGAATCCCGCTGGTGGCGGGTTCGCCCGCGACTGTCGCCGGGTTCCCGCTGGTGTTCTTCTGGATGTTCCTCTGCTTCCCGCTGACCACCCTGTGCCTGTGGATCAGCTGGCGGTTCTTCGACCGCCGGCACTACCCGGCCGACACCCCCGCGGCGAAGGAGGACCGGGAATGCTGATTCTCATCGTCGCGGTCGTGATGGGACTGTCGATCCTGCTGGCGCTCTGGGCCGGCCGCTCGTCGCGCGGCGGCGGGATCTCCGAGTTCCTGGTCGGCGGCCGCTCGTTCCCGCCGTGGCTGCTGTACTTCCTGGCGGTCGGCGAGGTGTACAGCATCGGCACGATGATCGGTTTCCCGAGCGGGATCTACGCGCACGGCGCGAGCTACGGGATCTGGTTCCTCGGCTACATCCTGCTCGCCTACGCACTGGGCTATTTCCTCGCTCCGCTGGTCTGGCGCGCGGCGCGCAAACACGACGCGATGACCGTCCCGGACGTCTTCGGCCGCCACTACGGCAGCCGGACGCTGGAACTGATCACGTGCGTGACCATGCTGATCGCGCTCGTGCCGTGGGGCCAGTACCAGTTCATCGGCCTGCAGGTGGTGCTGAGCAACCTCGGCCTGAAACTGACGCCGGTGCAGTGCGTGCTGCTGGCCGGGATCATCGCGTTCGCCTACATCGCCGTGTCCGGCATCCGCTCCCCCGCGTTCGTGTCGATCCTCAAGGACGTGTTCATGCTGCTCGGCGTGGTGCTCGTCGGCCTCGCCGCGGTGCTGGTCGCCGGCGGGACGTCCGGGGTGACCGGGCCGGAGGCGCTGGCGCGGGCGCAAACCACGATGGGCGGGCAGGAACTGTGGTTCGCGATGACCACGATCCTGTTCCAGAGCGTGGTTTTCTACCTCGGCTTCGGCGGCGCGTACGTGTTCCCGGCGCGTTCGGAGCGGGCGGTGAAGAGTTCGACGGTGTGGATGCCGCTGTACATGCTGATCTACCCGTTCCTCGTCTTCGCCGCGTACTACGGGCTCAAGCAGCACCCCGGCCTGAAGAACCCGAACACGGTCTTCATGGTGACCGCGAAAGGCCTTCTCCCGGAACCGGTTCTGGGCCTCGTGGCCGCCGGCGCCGCGCTGTCCGGCGTCCTGGTGCTGTCCGCCACGGCGCTGGCGATCGGCGGCATGGTCAGCCGGAACCTGGCCCCGAACGTCCGGCCCGCGGCACAGCGCCGCTGGACGGTCGTGGCGGTCGCGGTGTTCCTGGTGCTCGCCGCCGTGCTCACGCTGACCGCCTCGACGCTGATGCTCACCGTGCTGAACCTGACCTACAACCTGCTGGCCCAGGTCGTGCCGGGCTGGCTGGCGATCCTGTTCGCCCGGCGGGTCCGCACGGCCGCGATCGCGACCGGCATGGTGGTCGGCGTGGTGACCGCGGTCGTCCTGTACGTCACCGGCGTGACGCTCGGCGGCCTCAACACCGGTCTGGTGTCGATGGGAGTCAACCTGGTCATCGTGTTCGGCTGGAGCCTGCTCTCTCCCGGCGAGCGGCGTTCCCCGATCGCCCGGGAACGCACCGGACCAGCCGCGGCCGCGCCGATCGCGCAGCCGACCGGCTAGCGGCGGGCGATCAGGTCGAGGATCTCGCGGAAGGCACGGAATCCCGTGCCTTCCGCGGCGTCCAGGGCCAGGCTCCGGCGGTAATACGCACTGAGATCGAGGCCGACCCCGATGCCGTACACCTCCGTATCGCTCCGCTCCAACCCATCCGCCACCTGCACCAGATGACGGTCGAGATAACGCTCCTCATTGGCCAACGCGGTCGCCCCGTCCATCGGACTCCCGTCCGACAACACGAAAACCAACCGCCGCCGGACATCGCACGCCCGCGCCCGCTCCGCCGCCCACGCCAACGCCTCGCCGTCGATGCCTTCGCGGAACAAGTCGGCCTTCAGCAACGCGGCGACCTCCCGCCGAGCGCGCCGCCAGGGCGTCGCCGCGTCCTTGAACACCAGATGCCGGCGCTCGTTGAGCCGCCCTGGCTGTGTCGGCCGCCCGGCGCGCAGCCAATCCCGCCGCGCCCGGCCGCCGTGCCAGGCACCCGTGGTGAAGCCGAGGATCTCGCACCGCGCACCGGCGAGATCAAGCGCGCGAGCGAACAGATCGACCAGCACCGCAACGGTTTCCCGATGCGCCTTCATCGAACCCGAACAGTCGATCAGGAAGGTGACGAGGACGTCGGCGACCGGTTCGGTCCGCTCGACCCGGAACACCCGGTGGTCCGCGGGCGTCGCGATCAGCCGCGCGAGGGCCCGGCCGTCGATCCGGCCTTCCTCCTGCGCACCGTCCCAGCCGGACCGTTCCGGCTCGGCGAGCACCGCGGTGAGTTCCCGCGCGAGCCGAGCGACGTTGACGCCCTGCTTCGCCACCCGCGCGTCCAGCTGCTCGCGCAACTCCCGCAGCAATTCCGGCCGCACCAACGGTCCCGCCCGGTCCTCGCGGTCGTAGGCGGTGGTGAAAACCCGATACGACCCGGCCGCGACCGGTCCGTGATGGTCGCCGAGGCCCGCGGTGCCGCCTTCCTCGCTGCCGGTTTCGTCATCGAAATCCAGCAGCAGCGCGTATTCCGCAGGGTTTTCTTCGTCCTCCGCGTCTTCCGGCTTGTCCGGCTCGAGCAGTTCGGCGACCGCCTCGGCCAGCGCCCGCGCATGCTCGGCGAACGCGGCCTGATCAGCCCGATTCCGCCGCAGCCCGGCCAAGTGCGCGCCGAGCCTCGGCGCGAGCGCCGCCCGGGTCGCCTCGATCAGATCCTCGGTCTCTTCCACGACCGGCTCGCCGGTGATCCGCGCCCGGGCGACCTGCGCGACGGTGTAGATCAGCACGCCGCGCGCGGTCTCGGTCAGTCCATTGCGGTGCGCCGACAGCGACCAGCGTTCGTGCCGCCGCCGCAAATTCGCTGTCACGCCAGGAAAACCGGCCGGGACCAACGACTCCACCCGGAACTGCTCCAGCAGCTCGAACAGCAGCCGCTCGACCCCGCCGTCCGGCCGCAACCGCTTGTGCAGTTCCCGATCGGACCGGCTCAAGTGCAGCGCCATGCCGTCCGCCGCGCCGCGGAAGGACGGCACATCCTCGTCCTCGGCCCGCAAATGCGGCGCGGGCATCGGCACCGGGCGCGTGCCGCGATGCAGGCGCCCGCCCCGGAAATGCGCGTCAGGCGTCCCGGCGACCGCCCGGATGGCCGCCGCGGACAGCTCCTCCACCTGCTGGCGGCGCCGGGTCTCGGGCGCGCTCACGCCGCGGCCAGCTCCAGGTCGAAGCAGCGCTGGAAGTACTCGGCGACGACCGGCCGTTCGGCCTCGTCGCATTTGTTGAGGAAGGTCAACCGGAACGCGAGCGCCGGATCGCCGAAGATCTCGCAGTTCTCCGCCCACGTGATGACCGTGCGCGGCGACATCAGCGCGGACAGGTCCCCGGCCCGGAACCCCTCGCGGGTCAGCCCGGCCACCGCCACCATCGCCTCGACGAACTGCCCGGACAGCCGGGGCACGCGCGCCCGCACGATCGCGGCTTCCTCTTCCGGGGCCAGGTAATCGAGCGCGGCGACGATGTTCCACCGGTCGATCTGCGCGTGGTTGAGCCGCTGGACGCCGTGGTAAAGGCCGTTGAGATTGCCCAGCCCGACGGTGTTGGCGGTGGCGAACAGCCGGAAGCCCGGGTGCGGGCGCAGCACGGTGTTGCTGTCGATGAGCGTGAATTTGCCGTCCCGTTCGAGCAGCCGCTGGATGACGAACATGACGTCCGGCCGTCCCGCGTCGTACTCGTCGAGGATCAGCGCGGTCGGCCGCCGCAGCGACCACGGCAGGATGCCCTCGCGGAATTCGGTGACCTGCTTGCCGTCGCGCAGCACCACCGCGTCCTTGCCGACGAGGTCGAGCCGGCTGAGGTGCCCGTCGAGATTCACCCGCAGGCACGGCCAGTTCAGCCGCGCGGCGACCTGTTCGACGTGCGTGGACTTGCCGGTGCCGTGCAGGCCCTGCACGAGCACGCGCCGGTTGTGCGCGAAGCCGGCCAGCAGGGCGAGCGTCACGTCCGGGTTGAACCGGTAGGCGGGATCGATCTCGGGCACGTGCTCGTCCGGCTCGGAGAAGGCCGGGACGACCAGGTCGGAGTCGAGGCCGAACGCGTCGCGCACGGCGATCCGGGCGTCGGGGCCGTCGGGGCACAACGGGTTCATCGGAAGACCTCCGTCAGGACGGGATGCTGTCGGCGTCGTCGGCCGAACCCTCGGCCTCGACCTCCTTGATCGCTTCGGCGGCCCGCTGCAACGCGGGAAGCGCCTGCAAAGCCTTGTCGGCGGTGAGCCGCATGACCGGGGCCTGCACCGCCACCGCCAGGTTGGAGCGTCCGGTGCGGCTGGGCACCAGCACCGCCACGCACACGAGCCCGGGCAGGAATTCCTCGTCGTCGAGGGCGAATCCGTCGCGCCGGATCCGGGCGAACTCCTCTTCGAGCGCGTCGAGATCGGTGACCGTCTTCGGGGTGTACCGCTTGAGCGGCGCGTGCGCGAGCAGCTTGCGCCGCTGCGCCGGGCTCATCTGCGACAGGATGATCTTGCCGCTGGCCGAGCAGTGGATCGGCACGCGCGAACCGGGCCGGAGGTAGAACCGCAGCGGCTCGGGCGTCTCGACGCGGTCGAGGTAGACGATCTCGCTGCCGGACAGCGCGGTGATGTTGCAGCTCTCCCCCAGCTCGTCGACGAGGTGGTTGAGCACCGCGCGGCGCGCGCCGTGATGGGTGGCGTTGAGCAGCAGGTTCTCCGCGAGGCGGCGCAGCCGGTCGCCGGTGCCGTAATGCCGCCCGTCGGCCTGGCGCACGAGCAGGCCGGCGCCTTCCAGCTGCTGCAGCATCCGGTGCAGCGTCGGCTTCGGCAGGCCGGTCTCCTCGACCAGGCTCTGCAGCGTCACCAGCTGGTCCTTCGCCGCGATCAGCTCGAGCAGCGAGAACAGCCGCATGGTCGGGGTGTCTCCGTCGAGGCCCGCGCCGTCCGGCTCGCGCACGAGTTCCACGGCGCTGGTCTTCCGCAACTCACTCACGTTCCGAAAACTAGCACATCCTGTCTCGTTTTCCAGCAACTGCCGGTTGACCTCCCGCTCGCGGCGTCCTATCGTCCATCGCGTTCAGCTTTCACGAACACCACGTACCGAAAACCAAGACTTTCAGCGGCGAAGGAGTTCACCATGGCGGAGAGGAAGACGGGCGACGGCCGCACCGTCGTCAGCGGGACGGCGAAGATGACCCCGTCGGAGGCCTTCGTCGAGACGCTGGTGGCCAACGGCGTCACCGACATCTTCGGCATCATGGGCTCGGCGTTCATGGACGCGATGGACATCTTCGCGCCGGCCGGCATCCGGCTCGTCCCGGTCGTGCACGAGCAGGGCGCCGCGCACATGGCCGACGGCTACGCCCGGGTCAGCGGCCGCCACGGCGTGGTCATCGGGCAGAACGGCCCGGGCATCAGCAACTGCGTCACCGCGATCGCCGCGGCGTACTGGGCGCACAGCCCGGTCGTGATGATCACGCCGGAGGCGGGCACGATGGGCACCGGGCTGGGCGGCTTCCAGGAGGCCAACCAGCTGCCGATGTTCCAGGAGTTCACCAAGTACCAGGCGCACGTCAACAACCCGAACCGGATGGCCGAGTACACCGCGCGGGCCTTCGACCGGGCGCTGTCGGAGATCGGCCCGACGCAGCTGAACATCCCGCGCGACTTCTTCTACGGCGAGATCGAGACCGAGATCCCGGAGCCGCAGCGGCTCGACCGCGGCCCGGGCGGCGAGAAGAGCCTCGCCCAGGCCGCCGAGCTGCTGGCCACCGCCGAGTTCCCGGTCATCATCTCCGGCGGCGGCGTGGTGATGTCCGACGGCGTCGAGGAGTGCAAGGCGCTCGCCGAACGTCTCGGCGCGCCGGTGGTGAACAGCTACCAGCACAACGACAGCTTCCCGGCCAGCCACCCGCAGTGGTGCGGCCCGCTCGGCTACCAGGGCTCGAAGGCCGCGATGAAGCTCATCTCGCAGGCGGACGTGGTGATCGCGCTCGGCACCCGGCTCGGCCCGTTCGGCACCCTGCCGCAGCACGGCATGGACTACTGGCCCAAGAACGCGAAGATCATCCAGATCGACGCCGACCACAAGATGCTCGGCCTGGTCAAGAAGATCACCGTCGGCATCTGCGGCGATGCGAAGGCCGCCGCGGCGGCGCTGACCGACCGGCTCGCCGACCGCACCCTCGCCTGCGACGCCACCCGCGGCGAGCGCGCCGCGCGCACCAAGGCCGAGAAGGACGCGTGGGAGGAAGAACTCTCCGCGTGGACCCACGAGAAGGACCCCTACTCCCTCGACATGATCGCCGAGCAGGAGCAGGAGGAGGGCAACTGGCTGCACCCGCGCCAGGTCCTGCGCGAACTCGAGAAGGCCATGCCGCCGCGGGTGATGGTCTCCACCGACATCGGCAACATCAACTCCGTGGCGCACAGCTACCTGCGCTTCGAGGAGCCGCGGTCGTTCTTCGCGCCGATGTCCTTCGGCAACTGCGGATACGCGCTGCCGACCATCATCGGCGCCAAGGCCGCCGCGATGGACCGGCCGGCGATCGCGTACGCCGGCGACGGCGCGTGGGGCATGAGCATGGGCGAGATCATGACCGCGGTCCGGCACGACATCCCGGTCACCGCCGTCGTGTTCCACAACCGCCAGTGGGGCGCGGAAAAGAAGAACCAGGTCGACTTCTACGACCGCCGGTTCGTCGCGGGCGAACTGGAAAGCGAAAGCTTCGCCGGGATCGCGCAGGCGATGGGCGCGGACGGCATCGTCGTGGACAAGCTCGAGGACGTCGGCCCGGCGCTGAAGAAGGCCGTCGACGCGCAGATGAACGAGGGCCGCACGACGGTCATCGAGATCATGTGCACCCGCGAGCTGGGCGACCCGTTCCGCCGCGACGCGCTCAAGAAGCCGGTGCGGTTCCTGGAGAAGTACCAGGACTACGTGTAACCGCCGCTTCGCGAACCGAGAACCGGCCGGGCCCCGCGCCCGGCCGGTTTTTTCGCGTCCGGCTCTTTCGCGTCCGGGTTTTCGCTTCGAGGCCCGGATCTGGCCCCAGTGAACCGGCGCTTTCTGGCTCTGGGCGAGGGCCAGAAAGATTGCGATCGTCGACACATTCCCGTTCTCGCAACACACAGGAGGTCGCCAGGTGAACGTCACGGAGCTGCGGGCCACTGCCCGCCGACACCTCGGGCCGCACTTCACGCGCAAGGACACCTGGCAGAGCGAATTCCCGGTGTTCGTCCGCGGCGAGGGCAGCTACCTGATCGACACCGAGGGCCGCCGCCACCTCGACGGCCTCGCCGGGCTGTTCTGCGTCAACATGGGCCACGGCCGCGCGGACATCGCCAAGGCCGCGGCCGAGCAGGCCGGCACCCTCGCCTACGCCAGCAACTGGGGCTCGGCGCACCCGCCGTCGATCGAAGCGGCCCGGATCATCGCCGACCTCGCCCCCGGCGATCTGGGCACCACGTTCTTCGTGAACTCCGGCTCGGAGGCGGTGGAGACCGCGCTGAAGTTCGTCCGGCAGTACCACCGCAGCCAGGGCGCGCCCGAGCGGACGAAGATCATCAGCCGCGAAATGGCTTACCACGGAACGACAATGGGCGCGCTGTCGGTGACCGGGCTGCCGAAGATCAAGGAGCCGTTCGGCCCGCTGCTGCCGGGTGTCCGGCACGTCCCGAACACCCTCGGGTTCACCGGCGACTGCGGTCCGGCCGACCAGCTGGACTGCGTCCGCGCGATCGAGGCGGTCATCCTCGAGGAAGGCCCGGAGACGGTCGCCGCGGTCTTCGCCGAGCCGGTCCAGAACGGCCGGGGCGCGCTCGTTCCGCCGGAGGGCTATTGGCCGGCCCTGCGGGCGCTGTGCGACAAGTACGGCATCCTGCTCGTTTCGGACGAGGTCATCTGCTCGTTCGGCCGCCTCGGCCACTTCTTCGGCCACGGCCTCACCGGCGTGGTCCCGGACCTGATCACCTTCGCCAAGGGCTCCACGTCGGGCTACGCCCCGCTCGGCGGCGTGATCGTGCGGGAACAGCTGGTCACCGAGCTGTACGACTCCCCGAAGGGCGGCGTCTTCACCCACGGCGCCACGTGGGGCGGCCACCCGGTGTCGACCGCCGTCGCGGTAGCCAACATCAGCGCGATGCGCGACGAGAAAGTCCCCGAGCACGTCCTCGCCGAGGGCCCGAAGCTGCACGCCGCGCTGGAGTCGCTGAAGGACGCGCACCGGTGCGTCAAGGACGTCCGCGGCACCGGCTTCTTCTACGCGATCGAGCTGATGGCCGACCGCGACGGCGGCCGCGAGCTGACCGACCAGGAGTCGCTGACCGTCCTGCGGGAGGTCCTGCCGGAGTCGTTCCGCCGCACCGGGGTCATCCTCCGCGGCGACGACCGGGGCGCGACCATGCTGATGATCTCGCCGCCGCTGGTGGCCGACACGGACGTGCTGGACGAGCTCCTGCACGGCGTCGACGGCATGCTCACCGACGTGGAGAAGGCGATCCAGCCCTGACGGATAGCGACAGCGGGCGCTGGGTACCCCTTTGTTCCGAGGGTGCCCGGCGCCCGTCCTGCTGTCCGGGATCAGGCCGTTCTGGTACCGGAGCATGGCTAGCATCTGGCTCTCGCGGCGGGGCCTGTTCCTTCTTACGGTGACGGGAACCACACAGCAGCTCTCAGCGACATCGCGGCGGCGGCCGGCGCGGGGACATCGAGGTCCCCCGGCGCCGCCGGAAGGAGGAGACGTGGGTTCTGCACCGGAAACAGCCGCTGACAGCGGCCTCAAGCCGGGCCTCAAGCAACGCCACATGAATCTGATCGCGCTGGGCGGCGTGATCGGCGCCGGCCTGTTCGTCGGAAGCGGCGTGGTCATCCAGTCGGCCGGGCCCGCGGCGGTGGTCTCGTTCCTGATCGCCGGGCTGATCACCGTGCTCATCATGCGGATGCTGGCCGAAATGACCGTCGCGCGGCCCGCGCTCGGCTCGTTCTACGTCTACGCCAGGGAGGCGATGGGCAACCGGGCGGGCTTCACCGTCGGGTGGATGTACTGGTACTTCTTCGTGATCGTGGTGGCCGTCGAGGCGGTCGCCGGCGGCCGGATCCTGCAGCTGTGGCTGCCGAACGTGCCGCTGTGGGTGCTCAGCCTCGGGCTGCTCCTGCTGCTCACCGCCACGAACCTGGTCTCCGCGCGGTCGTACGGCGAGTTCGAGTACTGGTTCTCGTCCATCAAGGTCATCGCGATCCTGGTGTTCCTGGTGGTCGGCGCCCTGTACCTGTTCGGCGTCTGGCCCGGAGCCCACGGCGGCGTCGGCAACCTGGTCTCCCACGGCGGTTTCGCCCCGATGGGCATCGGCGCGGTCCTGGCCGCGGTCGTCCCGTGCGTCGGCTTCTACACCGGCGCCGAGATCGTCACCATCGCCGCCGCCGAGTCCGCCGAGCCCCGGCGCGCGATCGCCAAGGCCATGCGCTCCATCGTGTTCCGCGTCGTGCTGTTCTACGTCGGCTCGGTCTTCGTCGTGGTCGCGGTGAAGGCCTGGAACTCGCCGGACACCGCCGTCAGCCCGTACGCCGCGGTCCTGGACGTCCTGGGCGTCCCGGCGGTCGCGACGATCATGAACGCCATCGTGCTGACGGCAGTGCTTTCCTGCCTGAACTCGGCGCTGTACACGTCCTCGCGGATGCTGTTCGCCCTGACCCGCAACGGCGACGCCCCGAAGATGTTCACGAAACTGTCCCGCAGCGGCGTCCCCCGCCGGGCCATCATCGCCGGGACCGTCATCGGCTACGTCTCCGTCATCGCCGCGTACACCTCGCCGAATCTCATCTTCCAGTTCCTGGTGAACTCCTACGGCGCGGTCGCGCTCTTCGTGTACCTGGCCATCGCGCTGGCCCAGGTCCGCCTGCGGAAGCGCCTGCAGAACACCGACCCGGGCGCGCTGAGCCTGAAGATGTGGCTGTTCCCGTGGCTGAGCTACGCCACCATCGCGTTGATGGCAGCGGTCATCTTGGCCATGGCGTTCCTCCCGACGACCCGCTCGCAGTTCTGGCTGAGCGCGGTGACCCTGGCGTTGATCCTGATCGCGTACCAGTTCCGGAAGCGCCGTCCCGGGCCCGAGGCGGTCGCGGAGAAGAACGCTTCCCGGGGCGAGGCGGGGATCGCTTCCCCCTGATCGGCCTCCCGTTGGGTCCAGCCGGGCTCTGCCGTTCTCCGGCAGCTCCCGGCTGGACCCGCTTCCGCCTTTGGCTCGTGCCTCCGTCTGGCACCCCGCGATGCTGCGATTCTGGACCTACCGCCGCGGCCAGCCGTGCCGCAAGGTAGACCGGTCCCGCCTGCGCCGTGGAGGTCCGATGCCGAGCCGTTCCCCAGCCCGCCGATGACCTTCTGGCAGTTGTCCCCCGCGGCGATGGCTTTCGCTGTCGCCGCTTTGCTCGCCGGAGGCCTGATCCGCGGCTACTCCGGCTTCGGCGCGTCCCTGGTGTGGGTGAGCTGCCTCTGCCTGGTGCTCCCGCCGCCGGCCGTCATCCCGAGCACGCTTCTGCTGGAAATAGCCTCCAGCGTGAGCCTGCTGCCCAAATCCTGGCCGGACGCCAACCGCCCCTCCATCCGCTGGCTGCTCGCCGGAGCCCTCCTGGGACTGCCGATCGGCATCTGGTTCCTGGCGGCCCTGCCGGAGCGCGCGACAAGACTGACTGTGGGTTTGGTCGTCGGAATCTCCGCGCTAGCCCTGGCCCTCAGCCACCGAACCCATCGCCTGCCCGGCCGCCCCGCCTGCGCGGGCATGGGCACGGCCTTCGGCGTCCTGAACGGCGCGTGCGGAATGGGCGGGCCGCCAGTAGTCCTGATGTACCTGGCGTCCCCGCTGCCGATGGCGGTGAACCGCGCGAGCCTGGTCGTCTTCTTCCTGGCCGCCGACTCGATGACCGTGGCCACCGCAGGCACCGGCGGCCTGCTGAGCAGCGAGGTCCTCCTGCAAACCGCCCTGTTCCTCCCCGTCGCGCTCGCCGGAGTGGCGGCCGGAACCTGGCTGTATCGCCACGCCCGCGGCGATGTCCGCCGGATCGTCCTGGGAATCCTCGCCGTGCTTTCCCTGGCGCTGGTAGGCCAGGCGGTCGTCGCATGAGGCCGTGCCCCTCGTCCGGCGAGGCAGCCGCATGATCCTGGGCGCGTTAGCCGTAGCCTTCGCCGGCTTCATCGGCGGCCTGACCGGATTCGGCGCCTCTTTGGTGGGCACTCCCCTGCTGCTGCTCATCGGCTTCCCGCTGCCGCAAGTGGTGGTCATCAACCTGATCGCCACCATGATCACGAGACTCGCCGTGCTCCACCGCGAACGCGAGCACATCGCCTGGCGCAGAGTCGCTGTCCTGGGCGCCGCAAGCCTCCCCGGGGCCGCCGCCGGAGCCCTCACGTTGCACCTGCTGCCACCCCACGCCCTCCGCATCCTGGCCGGCGCCGTAGTAGTGCTTTCCGGCCTTCGCCTGCTCCTCCGCCCCGCCCGCGAGCCCCACCCGGCCACCCCGGTCAAACAAACGATCGCCGGCCTGCTGGGCGGCTACCTCTCCACCACGACCTCCCTGAACGGCGCACCGCCGGCCGTCCTGCTCGCCTCGGCAAAAGTCCCGCCCCGAACCTTCGTCGGCGACCTGGCAGGCTATTTCGTGGTGACCAACTGCCTGTCCCTGCTGCTCCTGATCACCGCCGGGCAATTCGCCACCGCGAACCTGGGCCCCCAGCTCCCGCTCCTGGTCGCGGCCGCCCTGGCAGGCAACATCCTCGGCGGACGCCTCATCGGAAAAGTCCCGCGGACGGTATTCGACCGGGCGATCGTGGGGTTGATCGTGGTATCCGGCTTGGTGACGATGATCGGCGCTTGACCCAGGTGTCTCGCTCCCCCGGGGTTCTCAGCCGCGGACGCCCGTCCCGCCAGGCCGAGCCTGGCAAGATCAGCACCAGGCCCGCTCCGGTCGCGGGATCCGTATGCCTTGCCCCGCCCAGGCAGGCCGGTGACCTGCGGATATTCGACCGGGATTCCGAATGTCGAAAACAGATGATCATCTCATGCGAGCCCTCGGCACGGTTCCATACCCCCCCGAAACGACGTGTTCTGCCGTCGTATACTCTCTTCATCAGCAAGTCCGAGTGGCGGAATGGCAGACGCGCTAGCTTGAGGTGCTAGTGTCCTTAACGGACGTGGGGGTTCAAGTCCCCCCTCGGACACACACATTATTCACCCGTGGAGAGGCCGTCAGATCGACGGCCTCTTTTTCATGGTCGAACCGCAGGTCAAGAGCAAGGTCCCGGTACAGCTGGGCCAGCTTCCCCGGCTCCGAGTCGGTCAGCGCCGCGCCGATATTCCCGAGCGAATCGATCATCGCGTAGACCTCGGCCTCGCTCAGCCCGGCGGGTTCCCCTGCGGTCACCAACTCAGCCTGTGCCACTGCTCTATCCGCTTGCGCCTCGTTCATGCCCTCCACGACCGCCGCCGGATCGACGCCGGCCGCGATCGCGTCCTGGAACCGCCGAAGCTTGACCTCGGCCTCATCCAGCCGACGGCGCGCCGCACCATCGCTTCCCGACCTCGCTGCGGGCTGTGCCTCCACCAGGCGCTTGACCGTCCGGTCGACGTTCCTCGGGTCGAACAGCTCCCCAATCCAGCCGTTCACCGCATCCCGCAGCGGCTCTTCCCTCAGGTAGATCGTCGGCGGGTGAGTCGCCAAGGCTGGTGAGCCCGGAGCGAGCGTCCGCGCCGGGCATCGGTAGTACATGCCGTGCTTGCGCGGGCTGCCCTCCATCTTCCGTCCGCACGCCGCACAGCGGATCAAGCCTCGGAACAAGTACGGGTGCTTGACCGCGCGCGCAGACCGCTCCGTCTTCCGCGCGGTCCGCAGGCCGCCAGCGGCCTTGGAACGGCGCAGCAGCTGAGCCCGCGTGAAGTCCTCCACCGAGATGATTTCCGGATGAGCAGGCTTGCGCGAGCGGACAACGCGGTCCGGTGCTGCCCGCCGGAACCGCACGACATTCCCGGCCGCCACGTCCTCCGGGTCCAACAGCATCTCCTGCCGCGTCCAACGCCCGAAGAACGCGTAACCGGTGTACCGCGGGTTCTCCACGATCGACCGCACCGTGCTGCCCTGCCAGCCGTCCGCGAACCGATGCCTGTTCTGCTCTGGCTTGTGCGCCGACGGGCACGGAATCCCGAGCCGGTTCAGCTCATTGGCGATCGCCCGGTCGCCCCAGCCGTCCAAGTAGGCGGCGAAGATCCGCCGGACCACGTCGGCGGCGAACTCGTCCACAGCCAGCAATCGCAGCCGGAAGCCCTCCGCCGCCTTCCGCGGATTCGGATGCGGCCCGCCATCTACCACCACGTACCCGTATGGTGCCCGGCCACCCTGATGGCGGCCCTCGTTGATCACCTGTGTGTCCATCGCCGCCCGCACCCGAGCCTGAACGTGCTGCCGCTCCGACTCGCTCATCCCGCCGAGCACGCTCATCAGCATCTTGTGCGATGGATTCCGAGGATCGAACTTCCCACCCAGCTCTGGCACCCACAGGTCCACGCCGTAGGCCGCGAACCGTGGCGCGATCAGCGAGAACTGGTTGCCGAACCAGCATCGCGTGCCCTCGCCGACCACGATCGCATCCCACCCGCGCCGCGGATCCTTGAGCGCAGCCAGCAGCCGAGAAGCCTCATTCCTCCGCTCCCACGGGACTGACCGCGACTGGCCTACATCGAAATACTCGGTGGTCACGCGCCCGCCGAACGGCTCCACGAACTTCCGCGCGTTACCGAGTTGCCAGCCCAACGACGTCTCCGGGTCCTGGTTGTCCTCCGTCGAGCACCGCCCGTAGAACGCGACCGGCCCGATGCCCTCGTCAACCGGCTCGACCGCCTGGACACCCAGAATCTCATCCAGCGTTACCCACGGATCGCTGATGAAATCAGCCGTCATGCTGCACCCCCTCGACTGGTTCCGCGTCCGGAACCGCAGTCAGTTCGATCAGAATCGCCAACAGCGCTCGCGCCGCAGGCACGGTCAGTGTCGGTGCCTTACCTGGCAGGATAACCTGGACCTCACTCGGTGAGCGGTCGCGGCGCGTCATGATGCACCACCCCCGCTTGCGTCGGCTCGCGTTCGCTCCTGCTCGATCGATGCACTGATTTCAGCCCGCAGGTACCCACGGACCTGCCGAACGCGCCCGTCCTCGGCTTGCACACGTCCGCGTGTGCCCTGGCAACCAAGGTCCGCCATCAGCTGCGCGAACTCCTTCGCGTCTACCGCCAACGCCTCGACCAGCTCAGCCGTCGGGATGAACTCCCGCTCGTCGCCGTCCAGGTAGGCAGCGAGGGAAGCGAGCGGCTCCGGCAGCACGGCAGGCGTTGTGACCTCCGCCTGCCCGAGCATCTTCAAGGTGTTCTCCAGCGCCAAGTCCGTCCCGGCCGCGTGCCCGGTCAGAGTTCCCTCAGCTTCACGCAGCTCACGTCCGCGGCGACAGATCGTCTGCCAATCCTCATTCGGCATGTAGTACGTCCGCACAGTCAGCGCCAGCACGTCCCCGCCAGCCTGCGCATCGCCGTCCGGCCGAAGAATCCCAACCCCCTTGTGCGACGCGAGCAGCCGACTGCTGTCATACCCACGCGTGTTCATCTGCTCGCCGAGCACGATGTTGCTGTCGCGCCAGTCCATGACCCGCAACGCAAACCGCGACCCCAGCACGGCCCGCAGCCCGGACGGGATGGTCTTCGAATCCGGCCGCTGCGTCGCCAACACCAGCACAATCCCGGCAGCCGGCCCCTTCTTCGCCAGCCACGTCAACAACTCGCCGACATACTCGCCTGCGGTCAACGTCTTGCCCTCGACCTTGACCGGAGTCCGGTCCTCCAGCGGAACCTGCACCTCGTCCACGAAAATCGCCGTAATCGGCATGTCCAACGCACGGTCCCGCGACATTGCCGGCGTCACCTTCGACTCCGGACAGGTCTCGTCGTCCAGCTCCCGCATCCGCCGGAACCGGCCTTGCACTTCGCCGACCAGCTCCACCAGCCAGCCGACCAGCGCCAACACATGCTCTGGCTCATCGCCCGACATGAACCGATGCGCCACACGCCCAGCCGCGTCCCAGTCCTTACCAGCCTTGAAATCCGCCACGTACAGCCGCGTGAACGGGTCAAGCACCAGCCCGGCCGCAGCCAACCGCGCCGCGAATGTCTTGCCCTGCCGCGGAATCGCACCCACCAGCAGCGACGTCCACACCAACGGAAGATCCACCCGCCGGTCCCGCGCATCCCGTCCGAACGGGACCGGCCGCCACGCGTCCCACCGCGCCGCATCGAGCAACGGTGTCCGCCGTGGCGGAGATGCGTACGGATCTTCATCGGCAACCCACATCGCGACCCGGCCAGCATGCCCGCCATTGCCGCGCACCCGCTCCACGATCAGCTGCACCTCGTCGACCGCAAGCGCCGACGCCAGCGCCTCACGGTTTTTGATCACGTCCGCGGCCTTCCGCGTAGCGGGAAGATCCACGGTGATCGCCCAGCCGTCTCCCATCCGCGTCGCGCGCTCGACCAGCCGCAACGTCTCGTCCTTGCCGACCAGCTTCGCGTCCCGGAACGCGTCGACCAGTACTTGCGGATCCATCGTCCAGCGCAACGTCCGCGGCCCGGCGAGCACCGCTTTCCGCCCTGGACTCCCTTCGCGCTGTCGCCCGAGCACGGCCAGCGCAACCGCGAGCACTCCGCCAGCAACCCAAAGAGCAACGGCTCCGTAAACCAGGTGAGCCACCAGCGTGGCCGCAGCTGCTCCAGCTGCAACCGCACCGGTGACCTTCCACCGAAACAACGTCAGCGCCCGGATATCGGCAAACTTGTCCGCCAACTTCTCCGACTGCTCCGCCGCCTCCCGGAAATCCCGGACTGTCACCCAAGCTCGCCACCACCGCGCAGCAGCGACCAGCCCACGCGCCACCGCACCTAGACAACGGAACGGCGAGCGCAGCACACCCGCAACAAAGTCCTTCGCGGCTTGCCGTGCCTGGCTCCGGTCCTTCAACCAAGTCGGCACCCACCGGGATCGGAGCCACCAAGACTCGAACCGCTTTCGCGGCCGAGGCTGGGGCAACGTGTCATCCACCAGTTCCCCGTCGAGTATCGGGTCCGCCTTGACCAGCGCGTCGTCAGCCATTGGCCACCTCCGCGCGCAACGCCCGAGCCAATCGCGGCGACAACCCGCGCGAACACCCGGTCTCCTGCCGAACCCACGCCGGCGTGATCTCCACTCCCGGTGCCCAAGCCGCCCGCGCCTCGGCGAGGTAGTCCGCGAAGAGCTTCCGCCGCCCGCTCTCAACCGGACGAACGACTCGACGCTCACCAGCAGCAACGAGTACGGCATCGGTCAGCTTGTCCCGAAGATCAGTGACAGCCTCCACCGCCACAAACACCACCAACGGCGGAACGGAGTGCAACACGATCGCCGCAGCCTCACCGGCCATGAACGACGTCCAGGTGTTCATGACATACGTCGCCGCCAGCGTGAACCACTTCGCCCGCCGCACCCACGGCCCCGTCCGAACCTGGTACCGCGCCGTCACCTGTTCCGCCCGGAGAATCGCGAGCAGCACCAACGAAACCGTCGGATCCAACACCCACGCCGCCAGCCACGGCAACGACCACACCGCCGTATCCGCCGACGCGAAGGTCTGCACGTTTGTCATCGTGAAGCCCAGCCCGAGCACGATTCCAGACCACGCCATCCAGTCGACCTGTCGCCGCACCCGCTCAATCCGCAGCGCCACCACGTCCGGATCCGTCTGGTACGCCCGAACCTCCGCAGCCTCAGCCGCGTCCTGCGCCAACTTCTGCGCCCGACTCATCGCCGACCACCCCGCTTCGAGGTGTCGACCGTCGTCACAGTCAGCGCCCGAGTCAGCGCGTGCGCCGCAAACAGCGCAGGCAACCCCAACACCGCCAGCAAGACCCACGTCCCGCCCTGGTGAGCGATCACCACCCACTGAACCGCCACGATCAGCGCCGCGTTGAACACGACCCGCCCAGCCAACGACACCAGTCGCGCCCCAGACCGCGCCTTCTCCGCAGCCGCCTTCGCCCGGCGCGCACCCGCACGCCACACCCAAAACAGCACCAGCAGCACGCCGACTCCGGCCACGAGCTGCGTCGGTGTCACGGTCAGTCCGTTCATAGCGCACCCCCGGCCCGCTCGCCGCGGCGCAGCCAATGCGGGTGCAACGCCCGCCGATCGTCGTCAGTCATCCCGCCCCAGACCCCAACCGTCGCCGCACCGGCCGTCCGCAACTCCAGTTCCAGGCACATGTCCCGGACCGGACATCCGCCGCACATCCGCGCGGCAAGTTCCGCGTCCGACGAGGCGGGCGGCGGGTCACCGTCCGGTGGCCACATACAGAGTCCATCCCTGGTCACGACGTCGTAGAGCACATCGGACGGCACCCAACGGAGCGCGTCGAGCCGCCAAGCAATCCCGATCAAGGTGAGTTCGTCCATCACGCCGCACCTCCGCGGAGGACGCGCGTCAGCTCGGTGGACGGGATCCGCAGCCCTTCCCGGCGACGGACCACCCGCAGCTTGCGACTCCGGATGGCCCGGCTGACCGCGCCCCGCGAGACGCCGAGCAGCCAAGCCGCTTCATCCGGCGTGTGAAAAGTGACATTCGAGTTCATAAGAAAAGGCCAATCTGATGATTTCAAGACTATGTTGTTGATTTCAGCTGCCCGAAGGGCATAGATATCCGACGCGCCGCGGAACACCCGCTACGCGGCGCGAGAAAAGCGCAATGACGCGCTAATCTCGGCGCTGAGGCGGAGCGCGGAGGAATAGGTGTCGGAGGATTGGGCGGCGGTCGCGAAGGCGATCGACATGCGCGTGCACGAACTCGGCTGGCGACAGCGAGAGCTGGCGGAGCGGTCGCACGTGTCGCAGGCGATCGTGCGCGAGCTGCAGCACCACACGGTCGAGCGCCGACGGAGCGCGCGCACGCTCGAAGCACTCTCGACCACGCTCGGCTGGCACCCGCAGCATTTGCAGGCCGTGCTGCAGAACCGCACGCCGCCGCACCCCGACGAGCCGGCCGACGACGGTAGCGAACTCTCGACCCGTCTCGACGCGCTCGAACAGCGCCTGGACGAGATCTTCGACCGGCTGGACGACGTCCAGACCAGCCTGGCGACCGTCGTCGACCACGTGCAGAAGAAGCGCTGACGGCTTGCGCTTCGGGCTGATGAACCAGGTGATTTCCATACCCCGAATTCAAGGCCGAAACGGCGACCGTTCCCATGCATCGCCAGTGCATGAGCAGTGCACGACTAATGCAGCTTCGAATTCGGAATGCGCGCGCCGATGAATCCGGCCGACGAATGGACGGGCCGCACCGCATCAGCGCTGCAAGCCGCTCTCCGAATGAGCAACGAGGGTTTCGCCGCACACCTAGGCATCGGCGTCCGCACGGTCGCGTCCTGGCACCAAAAGCCGGACCTGCGCCCGCGGTCGGAGATGCAACAGGTGCTCGACCGCGCGTACGAGCAAATCGGTGACGCCGAGCGCGCCCGCTTCGCCGAGCTGACCGGCACCGCACCGGCCGAGACACCCGGAGATCCCCGCCTGGACGACGACCCGAACATCGCGTCCGCGCTCGAATGGATCGACCAGCACGCACACTGGTCGCCCGGAACCGCCCGCCGCGCAGTCGCCGCCAAAGCCGCACAACTGGACACCCAAGCCCTGCGCGACCGCAGCACCCGCCGTAGCTGGGTCACCCAACGCGACACCGCCGACGCACTCGCCACCTACTACGGCACCCGGACCGGCGACCACGGCCTTTACACCGCCCGAGTCAGCACCGAACTCGTGAACACCAGCGTCCTGACCTGCGCGAACTGGCTAGACCTCGACTGCGAGCTGCGGCCCGCATCAGACCGATTCCAGGTCGCCACCGCGCAACCCGAGGCAGACCTGGCCCTCGACGAGCGCGCTGCAACCGCAGCAGTTCACCGCCTCGCCGAGTCGCTGGCCATGAACACCCGCCTCGTGAACAGCCCCCTGTACCGCGCGCTTGCCCTCGATATTGCTGAACACCAGCTCGCCGGATCCTTCGGCACCACGCACTTCGTCCACTACGCCTTGACGCTGGACCTGCTGGAGGGCGAACTGGTCGACGCCATCATCGCTGGCGGACCGCTCAAGCTCCCGTTGCGAGACCGCTACCTCCCCGACCTCGCGTCCGTCCTCAACGTCAGCGACCGCCTCTGCGCCGGCGGCGCACTAGCCCTCACCGCCATTGCCCGCCCCACCGACCCATTCCGCGGAGAAGCCGACTACGTCCTGCTAGTCCAAGAACGCTCGGGCAACGTCCTGAACGCCGCGCGCCGCCTGGCCGTCATCCCGAAGGGCTTCCACCAGCCCCTCACCGACGTCCGCCGCGACGCGCAGATCGGCGCGACCCTCCGCCGCGAGATGGAAGAGGAACTGTTCGGCCGCCCCGACATCGATAACACCGTCGCCGACTCGCTGACCGCAGACCCGATGCACCCGACGCTGATGTCGGAGCCGATGCGGTGGCTCATGCAAAAACCCGGCCGCCTCCGTATGGAGACGACCGGGTTCGGGCTGAACTTGGTGAGCGGCAACTTCGAGTTCGCCAGCCTCATCGTCATCGAGGACGAAGAGTTCTGGAACCAGTACGGCGGAGTCGTCGCCGCGAACTGGGAATCCTCGATGCTGCGCCAGTATTCGACCACGGACATCGAGCTTCTGACCGAACTGCTGACTGATGTAGCGTGGAGCAACGAAGGTTTGTTCGCCATGACGCAAGGACTTCGACGCCTCGCGGAAATCGGCGGAGACCGGGTGCGCCTGCCAACGATCGAGTGGGAGATCAGCGAGTGACCGAGGGTTGGACCAGCGGCAATGCCAACGAAGACGCCGCAGGCAACCGCGGCTGGCTGGTCGGCCACTTCCTTGACCCCTCGCACGGAGTTCGAGCCACGAACGACGTAGAAGTCAAGTGGGCCAACCACCCCGCAGGAGACAAGCGTCCCGAGTGGACGGCCGACGACCAGCGCACCACGCTCGTCATGCTCATCTCCGGCCAGTTCCGCATCGACGTCACCGGCGGCACGAAAACCATGTCACACCAAGGCGATTACGTCATGTGGGGTCCAGGCGTCGACCACTCCTGGGAAGCGCTCGCCGACTCCGTCGTGCTGACCGTCCGGTGGCCTTCAGCCATGTAAGTCGATCGACGGCAACGACACCCTTGCGCCGCCGATTTCCGACAATCGGCGCAGGCCCAGCAGGAACGCGAACAGGCCTTCGTTCGTCCACTTCTCGTCGGTGATCAGCTCGCCGACCAGCTCCCGGTCGAGCGACGAGTACTGCCGCATGCCTGAGACTTCCCAGTTTGCCTCGACAACGCCGCCGAAGCGCGGCCAAAACTCCTCGTCTTCGATCACGACGACCGCCGCAAACTCGTAGTTGCCGCTGACCAGGTTGAACCCAAAGCCCGTGCACTCCATCCGCATGCGGCTCGGCTCTGCCGTCAGCCACCGCATCGGCTCCGACAGCCGCGCCGGGTGCATCGGGTCTGCTGCGCGCTGCACCTCTGCCGTGGTGTCGACGTCGTCCCGGCCGAACAACTCTTCCTCAAGCTCACGCCGGAGCGTCGCACCGATCCGCGCGTCGCCGCGCTGGTCCGCAAGCGGCCCGTGGAACCCCTTCGGGATCACAGCGAGCCGGCCCGACCCGTTGACCACGTGGTTTGATCGCTCCTGGACGAGCAGGAGATAGTCAGCCCCACCGCGGGCGGGATCCGCCGGCCGCGCGATCGCTGTCAGTGCCAGTACCCCACCAGCGCAAAGGCGGTTATGCACGTCGAGAACGCTCGGGAGATCCGGCAGCAGATCGCTCCGCAGCCACATCTCACCGGCCGCCAACTCCCGTTCGAGCAGGTCAGGCCCCAACGCGTAATCCATAAACGATGCCGTGCCGACCGTTCCGCCCACCTGGCCAGCGCGCACGTCGACGTCAAGCAGCCGATACAGCGGGCGGTCGGCAATGCGGACGTCCGCTTTCTCGGCCTCCGATAGCCGGGACACGGCGACGTCCGGTGCCGCACGTCGCACCGGCGCATCCGCATGCAGATCAAGCTTGAGCGCGTCCCCACCGACGTCCAACGAGCAGCGGAGATCAGTCCAGCCCGGCCTGGTCAGCACACTCGTGGCGACCCCGTCGCCATCGACCTCCGCAGCGAAGTAGCAGTGCTCGCCGTACAACGTGCCGTAGTACCGCCGCAGCACCTCGGCCTCCGCCGACCGACGACCGGACAGGCCCCCGCGCCTCGCTTTTGGTCGCGCCGCTCGCCGAGCAGTTCCGGAAGCCCACCCCGCCGACCGGTCCAGCCAGGCAAATGCCGACGCAAGCGCGGACCCCTCCGCCTCGAACGAGCCTTCGCCGAAGAATGCCCGCACCTCCGCGACCGGCCGCCCAAGCACCCGCCCCAGCTCCGGCCACTGGTGAGGCAGCGGACGATGCCCGCCGGATTCCCAGCGTGCAACGGTCGTCCGGTCGACACTAAGCACCGCAGCAAGCGTCTCCTGGGTGTGGCCAGCATCCTCACGAGCCAAAATCAGCGCTTCCCGACGCTTGCCCATCGCCCTGCTTCACCCCTCCCGACCTGTCAAGTCGGACAATAGCAAATGCAGACACAGGTCAGCGGTACAAGTGCCACAGCCTTGCCACACGCACGCCGTGGTCTCGCGTCCGTCGCTGGACTTGAATGATTTCAACAGCCCACGCCAGCACAAGACATGTTCGATCCCCATCGACACGAACCGCTGTGACGCCACTCGCAGCGGCTGCCAATGGCCCGAACTGACCGCCTCGGGCGCACCGGCGGACGCACCACGGGACACGTCACAGCCGTCACAACCGTGTTCCCCCAGCGCACAACCGCTTTCGTCGTGTCACGCCGCCCCACGCCCTCCCGGCACGCTGTGACAGCTCCGAGACACCTCGACCACTGGTACGGAGACCCTCATGCAAGCGCTGATCTTCATCGACCTCGACCACGTACACCCAGTCATAGAAGGCGTATGGCACCGCTCCGCGCTCGATTCCGTCCCGGACCCCGGAGACGACGTAACCATGCTGTGCGGCCTCACCGCGCCTGCCGGTTTCCGGCCACGTGACACGCGCGCCCCCAACGGCGCCCTGCTCACGTGCGTCTACTGCGACTACCAGTACCGCCGCGCCCGCGGGATCCCGATCCGGCCGGACCATCCCGGGCTGCCACGGTCGCGCCCCAAATAGGGCTTTCACCCACTACAAGCAGGAACGAAGCAGAACCGCCATGCCGTCCAGTCCTCGCACACGCATCCTCGGCACCACCCTCCGCAGTGCGCGGATCGAAGCAAACTTCGGACTCCGTGAACTCGCGCGCCGGATCGGCATTGCACCTGCGGTGCTCTCCAGCTGGGAGCAGGCGCGTCGCATACCAAACATCAGCGATGTTGCATGCATCCTCGGTGCGATCGGAGCGACGGGTCATGCGAAACGCGACATCCTCCGCCTGGCTAGCGGCACACCAGGAGAGTCTTGGGTAGTCCATGGCGCGCCGCTATCGCCGGCGCGTACAACAGCCCTTTTAACCCATGGACTAGCTGCTCATAGCGTAGTGACATGGAACCCGCTCGTAATCCCCGAACTGCTCCACGTCATCCACCAGCGGCCCGAGCCGTGCTCCACCCCGATCGAAGCGTTCATCTCAGACCGAGCGTTCGATGCCGACGACACTAGCGTCGCGACGCTCCGACGACAGCTGCATTCGCTCCCGCGGTCGGCCACATCAGGATCCCAACTGTTGACGCTGCGAATCGTTCAAGCAGAGCTTGCCTGGCGCAGCGGCCTCATCACCGCCTTCGATCGATATAGCATGCCGGATGGCGGAATTGTCATATATTACAGTCAGCGGGACGCTGGCATCCTAATCGCAGACCAAGATACTCCACCATCGCACTGTGAAACAGATATCAAAATACTGCGCAAGATCGCACATCCGCAAATATAGATCGACCGACTTATTCTTGCTGCAGCACATATCATGCTTCCTCGATCAACACAACCCTCCACCCAGTGGATCCGATGACCCTGCCCAGGGGGTAACAATCTTAAATCAAACCACGTTATTCCACATCATTACTTGCCAGGCCGCTGCTCAGTTAGCCAGGCCTTACTTAACAAGGGCGAGCACGGCTGCCACCAGTGCGAGAATTGACAAAGCGGCCGCCGCGCGTTGAAGTCTCGCGTTCGTTATGGCTTGACGAAGCTCAGCGGAAGCCCGGAAGTTCTCGGTGATTGATTTAGTATAATTCTCCAGCGAGGTCGCGCGGTGCCGAATCGAATCGCGCATAGACGAGCCGAGCTCCCCTGCAGCTCGCGGTAGCCGGGCTTTTATCACCTCCGGAACCCGCTCTCGATACTCAGGAGTGTCACCTCGGAATTTTGTCACATCCTTCGTAATTTCCAGTATATCCTGAATAACCACAGAGGCATCCAGTCCGTCTCCCATCAAGTACTCTTCTAGTCGCTTCGCCTCCTTTACTGGCCGCCGTGGAAACTTTTGAGATTGAGCATTGTCTCGTATTTCCCCTAATCGATCATCGTAGATTGAAAGTAAAGACGCCAAGGTAACTTTTACAGCTAGCGGCGAGTGACTGTCGTGAAACTTTTGGGTCACAGACCAGACGCTAGTCGGGTCTTGAGTATTCGCCACTTGCACGTCGTCGCGTCTCGCTGCAACAGTTACGATGCTGCGCGTCTCCGATCCGATACCTCTATACTCAGAAAGAAACCAGCCCGGCTGGTTAACTGATTCCCAGGATCCGTACACTCGGTCGAGATCTAATTCTGACAACCAGCCCCCCTTATCCTGAAATGGCCTCTCGCCGCCTATGAGAAATACTCTTATTGTCGGCCTTGTTTTCCGGTCGTATTGCGCGAACCTCCCCGGATACTCCTTCGAAAGCCAGCGATGACACGCCGATTCCATTGCTTCTACTTTCCCGAAGGCGGCTTCTCGCTTGGCATCAAACGCACTGCGAATATTGGATTCGACACGAAACCGCTTAGGTCGAGAAAAAGGGATGCGCGACCGTATTGGGCCTGCAAATCCAAAAACTCTGATGCGAGCGGGACCCGATTCGTCACGGTAGTCGGTTCGAAGAACACCCGAAAGATCGCCGTGGTTTTCTTTTATAGTAAAAGTCGTGACAACAATAGAAAGCGATGCTGTCAGATAGTGCAGCTTAACCCATGCGGCATCTACGAATTCGGGCAAATTCGGGTCATGTTTACCATTCAAAGAAAACTGACCTGGCCTCCTTACGTAGCCTAGGTTCTGCCACCCGGAAAACTGGCCTTGCCGATTCAGTCGTAGCTGCTCACGCGCACTTACTCCATGTCGTCGCCGATCCCCGTCTTCGAGACTTTCATATAGGCGCGAAACAGTGGATGGAGTGAACGCTTCTGCGAACATAACTGCCCCGAAGTGGGCCGTCTCGCCAACAGGCAGCCTCGTGCGATCATTCTCACGCTTCTCAAACTCTTGATGTAGTCCACCCGGTTCGTGATCCGCTAGCTTTTTCAGCGAGTGGACTGATCGCCTATCCTTCCATCTCTGTTTTTTGACGAGCCCGCTTCCCTTCAGGGGCTCTTCATTTACCTTATCGGGACCCCCTCCACTATTCTCACCTGAATTGACTTGTTCATTGCCACTCGCCTCGCTCAATTACACTCCAGTATTGCGCAGCACTCAAAGTATCCTTGTGATAGCATTACCGGTTCTCATAAGCCGCCGGTAATCAATGTCTCCCAAGTCCATCACCCTACCACGGCAATAAAAATCGCTAACGAGCTGAGAGCCTTACGGGAAAGATATGCGAAGTCGCGCAAGGTTTCCTTTCATTCTTCCATCGGTTCGGTCGATCGAATATTGATCAGCAAATTTGAGTGCAGACTTGAAAAAAGCGGCAAAACCGCTTCGTTGATCCTAAACCCGCTCGCCCAGCCGAACCCTGGTGCATCAGTCCCGTAGTCGGTGTCGAGTATCTGCACCGCCTCGGATGCCACAAATCCCATATCGCGCATCTCGTCCGTGATTCTATTGACCGGACGCGTAAACCCTATCAATTTGCGATCCTGCGAGTATCTACCGATCTTATAGACTTCAGACCTGCTAATGTACCCGTCCCCACCAAGTGCAGCTTCTGCTATTGCTGCCGCCTGTACAGGTGCCTCGGAGTGGAGCTTGCTCAGAACAGCTGACAGCCCAACGGTTGTCCAGCCCCCGAACTCACTTTCAACCCCTTCCCCCTGGGAGAGGAGTTCGTCTACACGGTTAACGTCTTTTACCGATTGCGCTTGGACTTCAACCTGAAGCACGCGACTCGCGTGCTCAAGCAACGAGCCTGGTCGCATGAGGAATAAACTCACGCCTGCAAGCTCACGCATCTCGTTGCTTAGCTCTGGACGAGGGCCCCGGCGCAGCTCACCTGGCTCGATACGCCACCAGTCCTCTTTTAGATCATTTGTTACAAATACCACATCACGCTGTCGACGCTTCGCTTCGCGTACAAGTTGCGTCCAGACTAGGTAGTCGCCTGCAGCTCGTTCACCCTGCGATTTTGCTTTATCCTTGTATCCAGGAGGAATCTGAAGCTCGACTCGGCGCAGGCCCTCTTTTACGGCCTCATCGTATTCGGGTTTCTCCAACGGCTCGCCAATATGCCCATCTAAAGTCCGCTCCAGTTCCCCTAGAACCAAGTCTTCATGTGTACTACTGCGAGCCTTTTCGGACTGGCCATCGTCGTGCCTCTCAATTTCTTCGGACACTTTTCCAAAAGCATCGGATATGATACTGATCATCCGGTCTAGATCACCCTGAGCCAGGAACACCCGATTACCCCAGGATCGAATGACCTGGACAGATTTGTTTTTTTCAGTAGCCAGTTCGCCGACGGTCCTAGTTGTATCTTTGCGTTCACGAAGGGTCGATTCCCTATGTCTCCAAAACTCCCGAATAACCTGGTGAGAGACCCACAGGTTTTCACCAAGGTTAGCCAAGACTTCAAGCAAATCCGATCGTGCTTGATCCGTGTACCTATACACATTTAGAAGGACGTTCGCATCGACACTGATGAGGCCCTCCTTCAGCAGAGCCGCGTAATCTGAATCTGTCGGCGTCTTATACGCTTCAAAGTCACTGTATATGCCGCGAGCCCTGTCGGTGGCGGGAAGCTTGGCGGAAGGGATGGCGCTGATGTCATCCAAGTGCTCACGGGTCATAGGTAAAGCATCGAAGTTCCTTCATCGACAGTTACACTTCAGGCTAGCGTCACTTATTGGATTCATTTCTGCATCGACTTGATACCGTCTTCTAGCTCGCAGGGTCCAACTCCGTGTTGGAGCAGGAGAACGAGGTCTTCCGCAAGGCAGCGGCCTACCTCGCGCAGGACAATCTCCCGGGAAAATAGCCTTCCCGCTAGTGGCGTGAACTGGCCGCGGCCGGCGCCCCTGTGCGGGTGCCGGTAGCGGTGACGTGCAGGGTCTTGGGCACCTCCCGGCAGGCCTGCTGCCGATGGCGCGTAGCCCCGGTCTGCAACAGGACTACGACGACGCGCATTTGATCAACGCCGCACACCTGTTCGGAGGCTTAAGGCAAGGTCGACAGGTGCAGCTCACTCGTCGGATTGGAGTCCCGCCGCGCGCGCTTGTTTCAGGGGGAGGACGTCGCCGCGGACGATTCGCGCCATCAGTCCGGTCCTGGCCCCGCTGGCCGGAAGCAGACGGAATCGGCTGCGCTGCTTCACCCATATGCACTGACGGCGATCGCCGGCGGGATCGTCGTCACCCCGGCCCGCTGCGAACCGGGCATGGCCTCCTCCGGGGAAATGTGCGAGTGCGGCCAGATCCGTGATCGAGGGTGACGTCAACCGACGCTAGGCACCGCGGCCACTACGGTCTGAACCGAGCGGGCGACCTGAACGACAAACCGGCTGCCGCTATCGCCGTACCCCGTGGCTTGTTTCGGCGTGTCGGCCTCCGTGTTCCGCCGGCAGCATGATGGGCTTGACGAAGAGAGTACAACTTCCGAGCTGGCCTGCGTCCGTGGGCAGTTCAGAACATCTAGCAGGAGTGTGGCCATGGGTGACGAAAACCCGCCAACCGCCGACGCCCCACAGCAGACGGGGCTGTCGAACGCGTCTTCGGAGGAGCCGTTTGTGTATCCGACGATAGGGACAGAACGGGTCATCGAGAAGGACGCGGGTCGGAGCCGTGTTGAGACACGAGGGATCAGCGAGGACCACCGTCGAGGCTAGATACTGTCATGGCGAACGACGAGTCACGGTCGGCCGGCATCTCAGCGGCTGCGCTGGCCGGCCCAATGATCGCCGCTTTGATCACCAAGGAAGCGGAGAAAGCGGAGGCCCCGCGTCCTCGGTGCAGTCGCGGGGCCTGGCAGTGATCAGCTCGTCTGGCACCTTGGTCACACTGTTGCTCGGGCTGGCGGCCCTCGCGACCAAGGCCCAAAACTTCGTCCTTCCGGGGAGTACGAAGCTACCGCTGTGCCTGGCCGCCGCATCTCTCGCGCTCGCTGCGATCTTGGGTATTGCGACGAACTTGCCGCGCGGCGTCGAGGTGGTGGTGCTCAGGAACTTGCGGCCCCTTCTTGACGACCAGGCGTGGAAAGCTCCGGAGGTTCACGCACACAGAGAGATCGCGCGGACTCAACTAACCGCGGTCGAGTCAGCGCGCAAGCGGAACATAAAGGTTGCTCGGCTGCTTACCACCGCGATCTCCTTCGAGATCATCGGCATCGGCGGCATCATGTGGAGTGTCCTACGTTTGGTACTGGCAAAATAGGACTGACATGACCGTCTTCGAGATCGAGCGAGCGCTGACATGACGAGCATCGAGGGGCCCGTCATCGGGTGGCTCCTGACGAAACTTGGCCCCGTCGGCCGGTGGCTCAATCGGCAGGTTCGACCGGACCACCGCCCGATCACTGGGCGGCAGCGTAGCCCTGTGCACCAGTACTACTCGTTTTGCCTATTCGTCGCTGTCGCTCCGAGCGATTCTGCCGGTCATCGATTGCCGGTTGACTTCATGAGCGCCGCTCACGACATCGTCGCAGATCAACTGGCGGACCTATTCACGGAAAGTGCCGACTACAGCGGGCCAGATCTGGTCCGATATTGCCAGCCCGTCCCCGGTCTAGCCAACGCATCCAGCTGGATCAGTTTTTATCCGACGGGGTTAATAGAGTTGATGTGGAACCTCGCGGTTCCTCCGTCGACGACCCTGCCTCTTGACGAGACGCTCTCGGTGCTCGGTCGGCTTCATGACGTCGTGCGGTCCGAGGCCTATCGCAGCGTCCATCGACATCGGAGGTTCGAGCGGTGGCGGCGCCTCGACTGGCGCATCGGCGTCAACGCCCTGGCCGTGAGCCACGACCAGGGGGGAAGTATCTGGTGGACCGACCTGGCCACGTCGACCGCCTTGCCAACGAAACGGATGACGGATCCACGACCGAGTTGCGGACCAGACGGATATGGCAGCCGTTCGCTCAACGGGGTCTCGTGCAACGCTCCTCTGCCTGTGATTCTTCAGCCCTTCCTGGAGGAACTGTTGGCGGCTGCGGGTTACACGAACTCGGACGACATACGACGCTGCGCCAATGACATAACCGCAGGAGTCTGACCGACGAGCCTGCTATCCGGACGCACTCGACTCACTGGCATGTGGACCACCGCCATCAACCAACGCGCGCTACGGCCGCAGAGTCATCTGCTCGCCGACGGTAAGCCAGCGCCAAACCGACGGGCCGGCTTCTGAGGGAAAGCTGTGTCGTTCACTGGGTCAGGTGGAGGCGTGTGAATAGTGAGCAACTCGCCCCTCGGACACGCGTACTAACCCTACGGGGTGGGCGGATGGTCACATCGACCATCCGCTCTTTCGCGTTATAGACCAGTTCCAGGCCGATCTCCTCGTATAGCTCTTGCAGCCGGGCCGGGCTCGCGCTGATCACCTGTCTCCCGGCGTCCGCCAGCGAGTCGACCAGCGCCTCAACGTCCGCTCTCCCCAGCTCTGAACCAGCCGGAGTCCTCGCCAGCTCCTCTGCCGCCGCGTCGCGTTCCTCCCTCGCGCGGTTCAGGGGTTCGATCAGCGCTTCCAGGTCCGCACCGGCCTCGATGGCCTGCGTAAGCCTCGCCAATCGAGTCTTCGCTTGAGTCAGCCGCCGCTGAGCATCCGCGGTGCGCTGCGGGTTGACGTTCACGTCGCCAGCGACGCCCAGCATTGCGTCCACAGTTGCGTCACGTTGATCCTCCGAGAACGCATCGTGGATGTAGCTGTTCAACGGACCTAGCAACGCCGCTTCCGGCAGATAGATGTTCTTCGGGTGATCAGCCAGAGCCGGTGAGCCAGGGACAAGCGTCCGGGCGGCGCAGCGGTAGTAGATCCGCGTGTCCCGCGGCGTCCCCTCCATCTTGCGCTTGCAGTGATCGCACCGGACTCGTCCGCGAAACGCGTAATGGTCATGGCCTGATGACACCGGTCGCTCGTCGGCTTCGGGGAACAGGTTCTCGTGCTCCTCGGCGGGCTCGGTCCGGTGCTCCGACGGCGCGTCGGCGAGGGGGCTGCAGTCCAGGTCGAGCGCAAGCTGCCCCGGCGGCCTTCCGGGGCAGACGACTTCTCGCGCAGCGGCTGGCCGGAGTTCGCGAGTCTCGCGACCGCAGAAGATCTTCAGATCCCGGTCGCGAAGGCCCTCCCGTATCTCCCGCGGGCTGCGGTCGCCCTCCGGCCGGTCCGCCGGAAGCAGACCTGCCGCAGTCTGCAGCAGATGTTGACGAGCAGGCGCAGTGCCGCAAGGGCCAGCGGCACGAGCAGCGCCGCCCACAGCGCCCGGTTCTAGGCTCGTAGCCGGGGGCGTTGATCGCCCAGTTGTCGTTGCAGGATGGCGAGTTGATTGCGCAGAGCGAGAATTTCGATGTCCTTCTCGCGGTTGCTCATCGGCAGTAGATCCAATACGGCGAAGGCGTGAGCGACGGCGAGATAGGCGAAGCGAGCGAGCACGAGCCGCGATCAGTCACCCGCCGATGACCCCTGACCTGTATGGACGGACCATTCGGCACGCACAATGCCGGGCCACCAAGATCCTCCTGAAAGCAGCACGGGCATGACCGCTTCGAGGAAGCCCGTCTCAATCGCGTTCTCGACTTCGCCGACGTCGCGAGCGTGGCTCCGTTCTTCGTCGCCGAAGCTCGGGCTTCGTGCCCAGCCGCCGGTTCGCTGTCCGCGGTCAGCTTTTCAGGCGGGGAAAGAGGTCCTCGGAGTTGCCGCGGTCGATCGCGGCCCGCAGCTTGTCGTCGAGCGGGTACTTCTCGTAGGTCTTGTTCAGGAAGCTCACCGCGGGCGGCGGGGCGAACGGGTAGTCGCTGCCGTAGGTGATGTGGTCCGGGTCTGCCACTTCGAGCAGGCTCGGCAGGGCCGCGGGTGACGCTGACAGCGCGATGTCGTAGTAGAACTGGCGCAGCACGGCTAGTTGTTTGGGCACCTGGTGCTTCTGGTCGAGCAGCGTCCACGCCTGCTGGGCCTTGTTCCTGGTGCTCATCATCGTGAGCAGGATGCGGTAGGAGATGTAGGGCACGAACCCACCGGCGTGGGCGAGGATGAACTTGATCCCGGGGTATTTCGCCATCGCACCGGACAGGATGAGGCTGATCGCCGTGCGGGTGGTGTCGAGCAGGAAGTCCGCGGTGAACGTCGGGATGCCGGGCACTTCCGGGGCGGGCAGCTCGCCCGGGTGGATGAACACCACGGCCTGCCGGTCGTGCAGGAACTGCAGCAGCGGGGCGAACCCGGGGTCGCCCAGGTAGCGGCCGTCGTTGTTGGCCAGCAGCACGATCCCGTCGGCGTGCAGAGTGTCGAGGGCGTACTCGGCCTCGGCGAGCGCGCCGTCGACGTCGGGCAGGGTCAGGGTGGCGAAGAACCCGAACCGGTCCGGGCGGTCCGCGACCACGGAAGCGGTGTACTCGTTGACGTCCCGTGCCCAGCGGCGCGCCTCGGCGTCGTCGCCGAAGTGCACCCCGGGCGTCGACAGCGACAGGATGCCGGTGCGGATCCCGTGGCCGTCCATGAACTTCAGCGAGGCCGACGGCGACCACGCGGGCAGGTCCACCCCGCCGGGCCGGACGCCCTTCTCGTGCATCCACTTCGCGTAATCGGGCGGCACGAGATGCTGATGGGTGTCGATGCGCTGGGCGCGGCTCATGCGAGGTTTTCCTTTCCGGCGAAGGGGATCGAGGGCCTGACGGGACGGAGCCGGACGCTCCTGCTCGACAGGTAGCGGCGGCGGTCGGTGATCAGGATCGAGACGAGGGTGCCGACGACCAGCCACGCGGCGAGCTGGGCGACCCCGGTCGTGAGGCCGGTGCCGTCGGTGGCCGCGGCGCGCAGGGCCAGGACGGCGCCGTGGGTCGGGAGGTAGTCGGCGAGCGCGTACAGCGGGCCGGGCAACGTCGAGACGACGCCGGTCGCGCCCGCCAGGACCAGCACGGCCAGCGACGCGATCCTTCCGGCTCGGCCGAAGATCGCCGTGGCGGCCTGGTTGAGCGCGACGAACGCGGAGGCGGCCAGCAGCGCGATCAGCAGGAAGCCGAGGGTGCCGGCGACGCCGAGTTTCAGGACGGGGACGGCGATCGCGGTGATGGCGAGCGCCGCGAGGGCGGCTGCCGTCGCGCCGGGGATGGCGGCCCGCACGATGATTCGCCAGGTCGGCTCGCGAGCGGTCAGGACGCCGTCCGGCACGGCCCGGGTGACGATGTAGGTGGCCAAGGCCAGCGCCCACAGCGCGAGCGCGGCGAACAGCGTCAAGCCCAGGGTGCCGATCGGGGTGCCGTCGGTCGAAGCGGTGCTCGGGTCGGCGGCGACGGTCTTGAGGTGCGCGCGTTCGGCGTCGGAGTAGCTGGGCACCTGGTCACGGCCCTGGTTCAGCTGGGTGGCGAGTTGCCCGGCGCCGTCGTCGACCTTCTTGGTCCCGCCCTTCAGCTGTCCGGTGCCGGAAGCGAGCTTTTGCGCGCCGGAGTTGGCTTGCCGGATGCCGCTGTCGAGCTGCCGCGCGCCGCTCGCGGCGGACGCGATCCCGGCGGCCAGCTCCTTGGATTTTGCGGCGAGCTGGGCGTTGCCGTCGGCGACCTTGCGGGCTCCGGTCGCGAGCGCCTGAATGGAGTCGCGGGCCTTGACGGCGTTGGCGCGGACGGCGGATGTGGCGTTGTCGATCTTCTGCGCGTCGGTGGTGAACCGGTCCGCGGTTCGGCGCAGGTCGGCGCAGAACGAGGCCGAACCGCCGGTGGCGGCGCACTGGCCGGCGAGCTGCTGGAACTGCCGGGCCGCGCTGCTCGCCGAGGGGAGGGTGTCGATGGCGGCGATGATCCGGTTGGCCAGCGGCACGACGACGCCGGCGAGCTGTTCGTTGCCGTCGGCGACCTGGTCGGCGCCGTCGGCCAGCTGCCGGGTCAGCGCGGGCAGCCGCGCGGTGTCGCGCTCGGCTTGGGTGAGCCCGGAAGCGAGTTTGCCGGAGCCGGTGGCGAGTTGGGCGGTTCCGGCGGCGAGCTGGTCGGCCCCGGTGCGCAGCTGCCCGGCGGCGTCGTCCAGCTGACGGGTGCCGTCGGCGAGCTGCGCCGCGCCGTCCGCGGCCTGGCCGACCTTCTGGTGCAGGGTCGTGAAGCCGACGTACACGTTGTCCAGATAGGTCTGGACGACCTGCTGGTTCAACGTCCGTTGCGTGGCTTGGGCGATGTGGTCCGCCAGGCCGGGGTCGCTGACGCCGGCGGCGTCGGTCGTCTGCACCTGCACCTGGGCCTGGCGGGCGTCGAGGGGTTTGGCGGTGGCGGCCGAGGTGGCGCGGGCGGAGAAGTCCTTCGGGATCGTCACCGTGGCCGCGTAGCTGCCGTCGGCGAGGCCGGCGGAGGCGTCGTCGGCGTCGGTGAGCACCCAGTCGTAGGCCGAATCTTCGCTGTGGGTGAGGTACCCGGCGAGCTGCCGGCCGAGCGGGATGGTCTGGCCGTTGACCTGGACGGCTTCGTCGTTGTTGACCACGGCGGCCTTGGCGGTGCCGTGGTTGTGCTCCGGCGTCCAGAACGCCCAGGTGAGCAGGCCCATGATGATGAGCGGGACGGCGATCAGGCCGGTCCAGGTGCGCCAGGTCAGCGGGCCCGTGGCGAGGGCGCGGGCGGAGTTGGCGAAGGGCTTGAGCATCAGAAGACCTCGGCGGGCTGATCGGCGGTGAGCGAATGCAGGTGCGCGGCCGGGGGCAGCAGGTCCGCGATGCGCTCGGGGTCCTGGCAGGTCAATACGAAGGTGGTGGTCCCCCGTTCGGCGATGAGGCGGCGGAGGTGGTCGCGGATGTCCGGGCGCAGCACGAGGTCGACGTCGTCGACCACGACGAGTCCGGCGTCGGGGGCGGCGACGATCTGCCGGGCGGGGTCCTGGGTGTCCCGGCCCGCGATGACGGCGACGTCGCGGCGCAGGGCGTGCGTGTGCTGGGGCAGGACGCGGCCGAGCACCTTGAGGTCGCCGGTGAACTTGGTGACGCGCCCGGCGAGGGTGTACGCCAGCGCGGTCTTGCCGCAGGCACCCGCACCGTGCAGCACCAGCACGCCGCCGCGGGGGACGTGCAGGTCGACGTCGTGATACACCGGATGGCCCCGGTCGTCCTCCAGCCGCAGGCCGCGAGCGCTGACCGCCTCGTCGACGCCGGGCCAGTCGGCGAGCCGCAGTTCGTGCACGAGAGCGTCGCCTTCGGCGTCGAACACCGGCAGCATCCGGTCGAGCTTCGGCGGCAGCCCCCACGCGCGGCGGCCCAGCAGCGCCAGGACCGCGGGCACCAGGGTCATCCGCACGATGAAAGCGTCGACGAAGACCCCGACGGCGAGGCTGAACGCGATCGGCTTGATGGTGGCGCTGCCTTCGGGCACGAACGCGGCGAACACCGCGAACATGATCACCGCCGCCGCGACCACCACCCGCGAGGCGGAGACGAAGCCGGATTCGATCGCGTGGTGCGGATCGCCGTGATGGACGAAGTCTTCGCGAATCCGCGAGACGAGGAAGACCTCGTAGTCCATCGCGAGTCCGAAAAGGACACCCATCAGGATGATCGGCAGGAAGCTGATCACGCTGCCGGTGTGGGTCACGTTCAAGGCGTCCGCGAGGTGTCCTTGCACGAACACGAACGACGTCGCCCCGAAGGCCGCGGCGACCGAGAGCAAGTAGCCGGCGGTGGCCTTGATCGGCACCCAGATCGACCGGAACACCATGGCCAGCAGGATCAGCGAGAGCCCGACGACGAGGATCCCGAACGGCAGCAGGGCGCTGCCGAGCTGGGCGGAGACGTCGATGCCGACAGCGGTGATGCCGGTGACCGCGGTCTGCGTCCCGTAGCTGTCCCGGAAGTGCTGCTCCAGGCCGCGCAGCCGGGCCACGAGTTCGTCGGTCTGCGCGGAGTCCGGCGCGGTCGTCGGGACGACCTGGATGATTCCGGTGTCGCCCTTGGGGTTCGGGGTGGACAGGGGAACGGAAGCGACGCCGGGGACGCGGCGGATCTCGTCGGCGATCTTGTTCACCAGGCCGATCGGGTCGGTGCTGGTGATGATGTCGGCGGTGACGATGAGCGGGCCGTTGTAGCCGGGCCCGAAGTGTTCGCTGACCACCTCGTAGGTGTCGCGGGCCGGGCTGCCGTGTTCCTCGGTTCCGTTGTCCGGCAGCGCTAGTCGCAGCGAAGTCGCGGGGATCGCGCACACGGCCAGCCCGGCGACCACGACCAGCACGGTGACCAGGGGCGCCTTCGTCGCGGTGCGCACCCACCAACGCGCGATCTGGGGCTTGCGGCGGGGCCGGGTCTTCCGCGGTTTCGGGGTGCGCGTCCGCAACCGCTTGCCCGCGAAGGACATCAGGGCAGGCACCAGCGTGACGGCGATCGCGACCGCCAGGGCCACAGCGACCGCGGCGGCGACGCCCATCGTGGTCAGGAACGGGATCCCCGCCACGGCCAGGCCGAGCAGGGCGATCACGACCGTGAGCCCGGCGAAGATGACCGCCGACCCGGCGGTAGCGGTGGCCCGGGCGATCGACTCCTCCACGTCGAGCCCTTCGCCGAGCTGGTCGCGGTGCCGCGACAGGAGGAACAGGGCGTAATCGATGCCGACCGCGAGCCCGATCATCACCGCCAGCATCGGCGCGGTCGAGGAAATGGGCGTGACCACCGTGGCGAGAAAGATGAGCCCGACGGCGACGCCGACGCCGAGAACCGCCGTGATCAGGGGCATGACCGCGGCGATCAGGGACCGGAACATCAGCACCAGGACCAGCAGCGCGATGAGCAGGCCGATGCCTTCGGTGGGACTGAGCTTCGGGACCCGGTTGGAGAACGCGTCGCCCCCGGTGTAGACCTTCGCGCCGGTGGCGGTCGCCAGATTCGCGGCGATCGCGGAGAGCTGGGTCTTCGTGGTCGGGTCGACCTGTGCGAGCTGCACCTTCAGCGGCACGGCGATCAAGGCGGCCCGGTCGTCGTTCGACACCGCGCCGTCGACGTTCTTGTCGAACGGGTTCACGACGGTGGCGACCTGGTCCAGCTTGCCGATCCGGGTCACCGCCCGCGCGACCGCCACGCGGTTCTGCGGGGTGTCGGCCTTCGTACCGTCCGGGACGACCAGGACCAGCTGGGCCGACGTGCCGCTGACCTCCGGGAAAACCCGGCCGAGGTGGTCGAGCGCGTCCTGCGACTCGGAGCCGGGGATGGCGAACGCGTCGTCGGTCCCGTGGTTGAACACCAGTGCCGCCCCGCCGGCGACCGCCAGCACCACCACCCACAGCGCCAGCACGAGCACCCGGGCACGGGCGGCGGCGCGGCCCAGCCGGTAGAGGAACGACGACACGAAGACTCCTGACCAGGTTGGATACGTCGTGTATCGTAATACAGCATGTATCCGATGCATAGTGCATCCCGTCACTCCGCTGGGTGAGGCGGGGAAAGTAAGGTGAACGGCATGGCGACCACCAGCGCGGGTCTCAGCACCCCGAAGGGCATGACCCGGCGGCGCGCGGAGACCCGGCGGCGGGTCATGGCGGCGGCCTACGACGTGTTCACCGAGCTGGGCATCCGCGATGCCCCGGTCGAGCTGATCTGCGAACGCGCCGGCTTCACCCGCGGCGCGTTCTACTCGAACTTCGCCAGCAAGGAAGAGCTGTTCCTGGCGATCTACGAAGCGGAGATGCGGGAGCGCGCCGAGCGGCTGCGCGCCGCCGTCGAACGGGCGGCCGAGGAGGCCGCGCCCGGTTCCGTCGACGAGGTACTGCAGAAAGCCGGCCTGCTGTTCCTGGAGTCCCTCGCCGCCGACGAGACGTGGTATCTGCTCAACGCCGAGTTCCGTGCCCAGGCCATGCGGCAACCGGAACTGCGCGAGCCGACCGCTGCCGCCGAGGGCCGGTTCCACGACGCGCTCGCGGAAATCCTGCAGAACCTGCTCGACCGGCTGGACATGCGGCTGACCGTCGATCAGCGCAGTGCCGTCGTCACGATCGTGGCCCTCTACGAGACCATGCTGGAACGCGCGATCCTCGACGGACTCCCCGACAAGGCCGACAGCCGGTATCTGACCGACGTGCTCCCCCGGCTCTTCACGGCCTTGATCGCTCCGGGCCGGTAGCTCAGCGGTTCGCGGTGAACGGCTGGCGCCGAGGACGAGCTTGAGCCCCGCGATGCCGGAATGCGCCTGGGCGTAAGCGGTTCGTGTCCGATGTCGCGAATTGTTGTTGACGCCGGGCAGGGACAGGCCCAGCGTGGACAGAGTGCCGAGGGCGTTCCCGGCAGGATCGAGAAAGGCGCTGCCGCTGTCGCCGGGCACTCCGGGAGCAGGAGCGGCCAGGGCGTGGGCCCAGACTGACTCTGCGTGAGCTGGCCTCTGCGAGGAAAGCACGGAGATCCCCATGCGGAGACTGGAATTGCCGTAGACGCGGTCGCCGGGCTGGGCGCCCGTGGTGTTGACGTCGACCGGGCCGCCCCAGTACGGCAGGCTCGGAGCGACCTTGCCGTAGCCCTTCTCCGCGACCTTCACCCAGCGCGAAATCGTTGTAGGCACAGGCGTTCTGGTCTTTCTCGCCGATCTTGCGCATGGCCAGCCAGCTGCTGTACGCCAGCCGTCCGGTCCCGATGACCGTGCTGCTGGCCGCCGGTGAGCCGCCACGGTTGAAGGTCGCCGCCGTCTCGAGCGGGAGACTGCCCGCACTGCAGCCGTTGTTCTCGTTGCCGTCGCCGGTACTGGCGCAGTGCGCGGCTTGACCGAGATAAACGGCGCCTGCTCCGTCGACGAAGACGCAGTTCGCCGCGCACTGGCTGAACCCTTGGTGCAGGTCTGCACACCGGGCTTGATCGTGGCCGTCGAGGCGGCGGCCCACTGATGATTCCCCGCCTTGTCCGCGGCAACCGTGAACTGTCCCGCGCGGCCGGATGGTGCCGTATTCGCCGATGTTGCTCCGCTGCCGGCCGTGGTGCCGACGAGGTCCGTGCTGCAGCCACCGAGCAATCCGGTCGCGAGGAGCCCGACGGTCGCCGTCAGCACACACCGGAGTGGGAGTGATTTCATCCCGGTGCGCCTCTCTGTGATGTCGGATGGAAGCGGCTCAGAGTTGGCTGGCTTGACCGGCGGGCGGCGCCTGGATGCCGACTTCGGCACCCCAGCGGGTGACCCCCTCCGGTCTCGACGACCTTGCCGGACTTCTGGTTCTGTGCGATCAGCAGACTGGGATCGCCCAGCTCGGCCGCGTCCAGGTAGGCGCTGACCACCTTGCCGGCTTTGCTGTCGGCGGTGACCTTGACCCAGGTCTTGCCGCCCACGCGCGCACGCGCCGCATTCGGCAGTTTCACGTACCCGGTTTGTCGACGACCCGGACCTCAGCGGGTTCGCCGGGGACGGTCGTCGTCGTCGAAATCGCGCTGTCCCAACCGGAATAGCGCACCTCGCGCTTCCCGGTCAGGTGCTGAGCGGCCGCGGAGAAGCCGTAGGTGAGCGCGATGTCTTCCGGCCGGTCTTTGCCACCAGGGAGCGCGCCAGCTCCTGGGCCGTGCGTCCACCGCCGAGGCGATGCCGGTAGGCCACGCCCGCGGCCTGACCGCAAGCTGCCGTCGCCAGAACCAGCACCAAGCCGACCCCGGCCAACATCGTCGCTCTCATTCCCGCCCCCAGAGGGCTCGACAGAACACCGTTCAGACGGATGAGCGAACTTGAGCTACGCGGCGGAGTCGCGGGAACCGGCCGCACCGACGTCGGGCAAGGGACGCCGGCAGAGTTCGCGGGCTTCGTCGGCGGACAGGCCGAGCATGCGCAGCAGATCCTCGGCGACCTGGTCGGTCGCCTCCGCAGCGTCGCGACCGGGCTGGTCGTGCAGCAGCTGGCCGAGACACAACATGGCGCCGGCCACCGTGACCATGGCGAGCTCAGGGTCGCGCACCGTGAACCGGCCGGCGTCGATTGCGGCCTCGATGTCCCGGCGCGCCCGGGGGGCCAGCCCGCGCTCGGCTGTGGCCAGGGCGAGCCCGTTGTTCAGCAGCACCCGGCTCAGCTCGGGACGCAGCCGGTGCAGGCGGCCGCTCAACCGGAAGCTCTGCGCGAACGCCAGCGCCGGATCCTCCAGACCCGCGGTCAGTTCGTCGAGCAAGGCGCCGTAGCGGTCCAGCGCGTCCTCGACCGCAGCCTGGTAGAGCTGCTCCTTGCTCTCGAAGTGGTTGTAGAACGACCCCATCCCGACGTCGGCGGCCTGCGTGATCTCCAGGATCGGGACGTTCGTGTTCCCAGCCGCGATGAACCCCTGGGCCGCCCGGAGCAGTGCCGCGCGAGTCCGCGCCTTGCGCCGCGCCGACCGGTCGCCGGCTGTCTCCTCGGTCATGCCCCGCACCTCCCGGGAGCCACCTTAGCGGACCGTCTCAGAAATGAGGAAATCGTCAGAATCTCTGGACTGACGATATGCTCGCAGGTGACGATATCGTCAACAAGATGGGAGGGGCGATGACCGATCCCCACGCCGACCTGCACAGCGAGCAAGGCGCGTTGCCCGGCGAACACCCGGGGAGGGCGCGCAATCCGGTCATCAAGGTGCACGACCTGGCGTGGCTGGAGTTCGAGAAGCCCGACCTGGCCAAGGCCGAACTGTTCGCCCACGCCTTCGGGTTCACCACGTCGCTGCGCACTGCGGACGAACTGCAGCTGCGCGGCACCGAACCCGGCGCACCCTGCGTCCTGATCCGCCGCGGCCCGCGCTCGCGGTTCACCGGACCGGCGTTCCGGGCCGCCGACCCGGCGGACGTGCTTCGGCTGGCGGAGAGGACCGGGCACCAGGTCGTCCGCCTGCCGGAGAGCCTCGGCGGGGCCACCGTGGACCTGCGCGACCCGAGCGGCGCCCGGGTGCGGGTCGTGTCCGGCACGCACGAGCTCCCGGCGTTGCCGGGGCAGGTGCCGCTGACCTTCAACTTCGGGCACGAGGTCCGGCGAGTGAACACGCCCCAGCGGGCGCGGCGGGAGCCGGTCAAGGTGCAGCGGCTCGGCCATGTCGTGCTGCAGACGCGGAGGTACCGCGAAACGCTCGACTGGTACCTGGCCCACCTGGGCCTGATCGTGAGCGACTTCCTCTACTACCCGGGCCAGCGCGGACGTGGCCCGGTGATGAGCTTCATCCGCTGCGACCGCGGTGGCACCCCGACCGACCACCACACCCTCGCGATGGTGCTCGGACCGGCGGACCGGTACGTGCACTCGGCCTACCAAGTGCCCGACCTCGATTCGCTCGCCGCCGGCGGCGAGTACCTGCTCGAGCGGGGCTACCGGCGCTCGTGGGGCATCGGCAGGCACGTCCAGGGCAGCCAGCTGTTCGACTACTGGCGCGACCCCGACGGATTCCTCGTCGAGCACTTCAGCGACGGCGACCTGTTCGACTGTTCGCTCGAGCCCGGCTGGGCGCCGATGACCGCGTCGGGACTGGCCCAGTGGGGCCCGCCCGCCACCAAGGACTTCCTCGGCGTCAAACCCGGCCGGGAAGCGTTCGGGGAGCTGCGCGCCATCGTCGGCGCGCTGCGCGAGGAAAACGAATTCGACTTCGACCGCCTGCGCGGCCTGCTGAAAGTAGCTGTGTCATGAGCATTTCCGTCCTCCGTACCGCCGACGCCTGGTGGGTCGCTACCCCCGCCGGAGCGGCCAGAGTGGCCACCCGGGCCGCGACCACCGCACAACTGCTGGCCGACCGGAAAGCTCTCGACGCGGCGGCGGCCAGCGGCCGCGCGGTCGGCGTGGAGACGCTTGAGCTCGTCTCGCCGGTCACCGCCCCGTGCCGAGTGGTCGCCCAGATGACCAACTTCGCCTCGCACGTCGAGGACACCGGCGGGAACCCGGACACCGTGCCGCTGACGTTCTTCCGCAAGTCGTCCGGCTCGATCAGCGGCCCGCACGACGACGTGGTGCGGCCCGCCCACGTGCGGCTCCTGGACTACGAAGTCGAGATCGGCCTCGTCATCGGCACGGAAATCCCGGTCGGCACCGAGATCGGCGACGACCTCTCGCAGTACGTCGCGGGACTGGTGGTGGCCAACGACGTCTCCGCGCGGGACATCCAGCTGCCCCAGACCCAGTTCTACGAGGCCAAGTCCTACCCGACGTTCACCCCCACCGGACCCGCGCTGGTCCTGCTCGACGCCGACGAGCTCAAGCGATTCGCCGACCTGCGGCTGAGACTGAGCGTCAACGGCGAAACCCGGCAGGACCGGACGGTCGCCGACATGATCCACCGTCCCGCCGAGGCCCTCCGGGCGCTGGCCCGCTTCCAGCGGCTGGACCCGGGCGACCTCGTCCTGACCGGCACCCCCGTGGGCACGGCGTTGTCCGCCCCGCCGAAACCGGTGGAGATCATCGGCTCGCTCCTGCCGCCGGCACTCAAGTGGAAGCTGTTTTTCCGCGGCCAGGCACGAAATCCCCGGTACCTCCAGGACGGCGACGTCATGGAGGCCGGAGTGGCCACCGACGATGGCGCGATCGATCTGGGCACCCAGCGCACGACGGTGAGGCATGCCCGATGAACGCGGATCTGCAGTGGCCGAAGTACGCCGGCCCCACCGACCTCTCCGCAATCGAAGCCGTGCCGCTGGCGGCACGCGGACTTCCCGCGTCGACCTACGCCCTGTTGGTTCGCGCCGCCGCCACCTGGCCGGATCGCACCGCGCTCACTGTGCTGCCGGACGCCGCGCGCTGGCGAGAAGCCGAGCAGCGCACCTTCGCCGGGCTGCTCGGCGACGTCCACCGATACGCGAACCTGCTGCACGAAATCGGCATCCGCCGACGCGACGCGGTCGCGCTGATGTCGCCCAACACCGCCGAACTGGTGCCCGCCACCCTCGCCGCGCAGCTCGCCGGGATCGCGGCGCCCCTCAACGGCGGCCTTTCACACCAGCACCTCGCCCAGCTCCTCCGCCGATCCGGCGCGCGGGTCCTCGTCACCGCCGGTCCCGAGCTGTCCCCCGCCGTCTGGGAAACCGCACACGCCCTCGCCCAGGACGGACACGTCGACTCCCTCCTGGTCCTGCGGCCCACCGGCGCCGCCGAGCCGGCCCCGGACCTGCCGAGCCTGCCCGGGATCCGCGTCGGCTACCTCGGCAAGCTGGCGGCCGGGCAAGACTCCGCGGTGTTCATCGGCGAACCGCCCCGCCCGGAAGACCTGGCCGCGTTCTTCCCGACCGGCGGCACCACCGGCGCGCCGAAGCTGGCCGCGCACACGCACGCCATCGAGATCGCCGACGCCTGGACGCTGGCCGCCAACTCGCTGCTCGACGACAACGCGACGCTCTTCGCCGCGCTGCCGCTGTTCCACGTCAACGCGCTGGTCGTCACCCTGCTCACGCCGCTGTTCAGGGGACAGGCCACGGTATGGGCAGGGCCGCTGGGCTATCGCGACGTCCCGCTCTACGGCGAGTTCTGGAAAATCGTCGAGCACCACCGGATCGCGACGATGAGCGCGGTCCCCACCGTGTACGCGGTGCTCGCGCAGTGCCCGGTCGACGCGGACATCAGCAGCTTGCGCTTCGCCATGGTCGGGGCCTCGCCCCTGCCGGCCGCCGTCCGCGAAAACTTCCAGGCCCGCACCGGCATCACGCTCGTCGAAGGCTACGGCCTGACCGAAGCGACCTGCGCCAGCGCGCGCAGCTTCCCCGACGCGCCTCGGCCCGGCTCGGTCGGCCAGCGGTTGCCCTACCAGCGGATGAAAACCGTCCGCGTCCGCGAGGACGGCACCTGGGAAGACCTCCCGCCCGGCCACACCGGCGTGCTCGCGATCAGCGGGCCCGCGGTGTTCCCCGGCTACGTCACCGGCCAGGACGAGCACGGCCACGTCCTCGACGGCCTCGGCAAGCTCGTCGACGGCTGGCTCGACACCGGCGACCTCGCCCGCCTCGACCCCGACGGGTTCGTCTACCTCGCCGGCCGCGCCAAAGACCTCATCATCCGCGGTGGCCACAACATCGACCCCGCGATCGTCGAGGACGCCCTGCTCGCCCATCCCGCGGTCACCGCCGCGGGCGCGGTGGGGCGGCCGGACGCCCACTCCGGCGAGGTCCCCGTCGCCTACGTGACGCTCGCTCCCGGCTCGACGGTCGCCGAGCAGGACCTGGCCGACTGGGCCCGCGACCAGGTCCCCGAGCCCGCCGCCGCGCCGAAGACCGTCACGGTGTTCGATGCCCTGCCGCTCACCGACTTGGGCAAGCCGTACAAACCCGCGCTGCGCGCCGACGCCACCCGGCGCGAGCTCACCGAAGCGCTGGCCGGCCTGCCCGGCGTCCTCGACGTCGACGCCGAGATCGACGACGGCTCGGTCATCGCGGTGGTGCGGACTTCGGGCGACGCCGACGAGCCGGCGGTCAAGGCGGTCCTCGGCCGCTACGCGATCGACTGGCGCCTGGCAGGTGCCTCGTGACCGAGGTACCCGTGGTCATCGTCGGCGCGGGCCCGACCGGCCTCACCGCCGCCACTCTGCTAGCCCAGTACGGCGTCGAGTCCCTCGTCCTCGACCGGTGGGAAACGATCTACCCCCAGCCCCGCGCCGTCCACCTCGACGACGAGATCTGCCGCATCCTCGGCCGGCTCGGCCTCTTCGCGGAGTTCTCGGGGATTTCCTGGCGCTGTAACGGGTTGCGGCTCGTGGACCGGGACATGCGCGTGCTCGCGGAGTTCCGGCGCGACGCGGCGCACGGCAGGCACGGCTACCCCGAGGCCAGCATGTTCCACCAGCCCGAACTGGAAGCGCTCCTGCGCTCGGGCCTCAAGCGGCACAGCGTGGTCACGCTGCGCGGCGGCGCCGAGGTCACTTCGCTCGCCCCGGAGGTCGGCGGCGTGCGGGTCGCGTTCACCGAGTCCGGTCGACCGGACTCGGTGCTCGCGCGTTACGTACTCGGCTGCGACGGAGCGAACAGCCTGACCCGGACCTCGATCGGCGCCGTCATGCGCGACCTCGGGTGCACCCAGCGCTGGCTCGTCGCCGACATCCGCACCGACGCCGAACTCGACGCCTGGGAAGGGGTGCACCAGGTCTCCGACCCGACCCGCGCCGCCACCTACATGCGCATCGGAAAGAACCGCTACCGCTGGGAATTCCAGCTGACAGACGGCGAAACAGCAGACGACTACCGCGAACCGGCCGCACTGGTCCCCCTGCTCAAGCCATGGACCGGGGAGACACCGGCCGACCGCCTCGAGATCGTCCGCGTCGCCGAATACACCTTCCGCGCCCAGGTCGCCGACCGCTGGCGCGACCGGCGGGTCTTCCTCCTCGGCGACGCCGCCCACCTCACCCCGCCGTTCATCGGCCAGGGCATGGGCGCCGGGATGCGCGACGCCATGAACCTCGCCTGGAAACTCGCCGGCGTGCTCGACGGCACGCTCCCCGAAACCGTCCTCGCCAGCTACGAGACCGAACGCAAACCACACGCCACCACCATGATCCGGCTCGCCAAGCTGATGGGCACGGCGATGACCGAAGGCGGCGAACTCGGCAACCTCCTCCGCCGCGTCGCCGCACCGCGCCTGCACCTCGTGCCCGGCCTGCGCAAGCGCGTGCTCGAAACCGCAACCCCGGCCCTGCACCGCTCCGCGCTGGTGGCACGCCCGCTCCTCCGGCATTCCCTGGCCGGCCGGCAATGCCCCAACGCACCGATCGGCGGCGGGCGACGGCTCGACGACGTGACAGCCGGCCGATTCGCGTTCATCAGCACCGCCGAACCGTCGCCCGCACAGCGCGCCGACATCGAACAACGCGGTGCCGTGCTCGTGATGGCCCTACCCGGGAGCGCCCTGCACCGCTGGTTGCGCCGCGGCTTCGCCCACGCCGCTGTCGTCCGTCCCGATGCGACAGTCCACAGCGCCGGCCGCGACCTGACCGCCCTCTGCGCGGCGATACCTCCTTACCACGCAACCCCTTGAAACGTGGCCGCGACAGCGCGGCCGCACCGGTCGACGGCGCCCGGAACCGACGATCGACAGGAAGGACCCCGTTGCGGGAACAACTCACGCGACGCGGATCACCGACGACCTCGTCCTGCCCCACCTCGCTCCCGAAGCACTCGACCAACTCGGCGAGGTGACCGGCGGGGCCGTGAACGTCGGCCTCACGATCCTGCACCACCCGGCACTCGCCGTGCGCTGCCAGCCATTCGGCCTCAGCTTCCTCACCGAAAGGAATCTCCCCCTCCCGCGAACGGGAACTGGTCGTCCTCCGCACCTCCTGGCACTGCCGCAGCCCCTATGAACGGGCCCACCACACGAAAATCGGCCGGGACTGCGGGATTTCCGCCGAGGAGCTCCGCCGGATCACCACCGCCGACCTGGGCGAGTGGCCGGGGCCGGATGCCGAACTCCTGGAAGCCGTCGATTTCGTGGTGCGTGATCACGCACTCTCCGAAGCGCAGTGGACGACTCTCTCTCCGGCCGGTACGGAACAGCCGGAGCGATCGAGACGATGATGCTCGCCGGCCACTACACGATGCTGGCCGGAGTTCTCAACAGCGCCGGCACCCGGATCAAACCAGACATCGAAGCGCACATCCCGCTGAGCTGACGAGCACACTGCCGCACCCCGTGCCCGTGATCACGACTTGCCGAACCCCATGCCACTCGGCACCGCCTTTTTTGTCGGGTGCGGACGGAGGCTCAGCCGCCGATCTTCGACGGGTGCACTACCAGCGGCACGACCGCGATGTCCATGTACGGGAACAGCGGCAGCCCAGACAGCAGCGCGTGCAGCTCGTCGTGGTCGGCGAGGTCGAGGACGGAGAAGTTGGCGTGCTAGCCCGCGATCCGCCACAGGTGCGGCCTCTTGCCCTCCCATAACAGCTTCTAGCTGTGGGCCTCCTCCCGCGCGATCATGTCGTCACGCTCCGCCGGATCCAGACCGGGCGGCAGGCTTACGTCCATGAGAGCGAACGAATGGCCGAACGTCACTATGGCGACCAGCCCCGCGCTGCCCCGTTTTCTCCGCTCCCATCCTCACCCGGGCACCTTCGGGCGAGGTGTGACGGCTCGCCCAGCGGCAACGTGTGGCGCTGATGTGGACTTCCAGTTCCTGCGCTGCAGGGGGCGCGTTGAGGTCGCCCGGTCCTACCGCCTGCTCACGTCAGGTTGGTACGGCTTGCCGCGCTCGGAGAGCCGCTCGGCGGCTCCGCTGAGCACCACGCCGTGCCGAGCGTGAGACAGCATCACCAGACCCACGTGAAGCTCTTCGCGCAATTCCGGCTCTGACTCAGCCCGACCGTCGGGAATGCGAAAGCCCTCGAAGCCCGGGACACCCACCGAATCTAACTGCTGTCCCTTGCCGGTGTGCGCGTTCAACAGGTGCACGCCCGGCCCGATCACGGCGATCGAGTCCTCGGCGGCGAACGCTCCCCGCGAACACGGGTCTTCGAGATCGCAACCCCTTCGCGGCCGCTCTCACCGCTGGAGGCGGTAACCGGCGGCTTCCAGGTCCCACTCGGCGGCCGCCGGACCGAGCCGCCTCAGGTCGGCCTTGCGGACCTTTCCGTTCTCCGTGACCGGGAATTCATCGAGGCGGATGAAGTACCGCGGGACCGCGAAGTAAGCCAGTCTCGGCTCGCAGAACCGGACGATGTCCGGGTAGGCCGGTGCGGTCCCGGGTTCGAGGATCAGTCCCGCCATGACGTCGTCCTCGCCGAGTTCGGAATCGACCGCCCACACCGCGGCGTCGCGAACGCTCGGATGTTGCCGCAGGACGTCTTCGACCTCGGCCGAGGAGATGTTCTCTCCCCGCCGCCGGATCACGTCCTTGATCCGGTCCACGAAGCGCATCCAGCCGTTCTCCTCGACGACGACCCGGTCTCCGGTGTGGAACCACAGGTCGGTCCAAGCCTCGGCGGTTTTGTCCGGCATCCGGTAGTACCCGGTCGCGAACGCGTAGGGCTGGGTGCTGCGGATCAGCAGTTCGCCCGGCACGGACGGCGGGACCTCCGCCCCAAGCTCGTCGACGACGCGGGCCTGGAACCCGGGCTGCAGCCGGCCGCAGTACCCCGGCCGCTGTTCGGCGGGCGTGCTCGCGAAAACCGCGTTCGTCTCGGTGGAACCCCATCCGTCGAGCAGCGTTACGCCGAATCGCGAACGGAATTCGGCCAGCAGGGACGCGGGCGTCGCCGGGGAAAGCGCGATGCGCATTCGATGCGCGCGGTCGTCCGCCGACGGGGGTCGCCCGGCCAGGATGGAGACCATCGCGCCGAGAAGGTAGCCGACCGTCGCGCCGCGGGCCGCCGCCTGCGACCAGTATCGGGAGGCCGAAAACCGGTCTCCCAGCACGTAAGTCGCGCCGCTGACGAGGGCTTGGCTGAACGCGTTGAGCGCGTTGGTGTGAAAGAGCGGCAGGCAGGTGAAGAGCACGTCGTCCGGCGTGATTCCCAGCTGACGGCTGACGTTGAACCCCCACCAGTAGAACTGGGCGTGGGGACACAGCACGCCTTTGGACACCCCGGTGGTGCCGGAGGTGTACAGGAGCGCGGCGGTGTCGCCGGGACGAACCGGGTGCGCGGGCTCGACCGGATGCGACTCGCTGGCGTAATCCGGCAGGCGCGCGGCCCGCACGGGAAGCGCCGGGGGATCGCCGTCGATGATCCAGACTTCCTGGACTTCCGCGACGTCGGGCAGGTCCGACAGCCTCTCGGCCAGTTCCGCTTCCGCCGCGAGCAAGCGGGCGCCGGAGTTGGCCAGGGCATGGTGCAGTTGCTGCCCTTTCCACGCGGTGTTGACCGGCACCGCGATCGCGCCGGCCCAGGCGCAGCCGAGGATCAGGTCGAGCAGTTCCACACGGTTTCCGGAAAACAGCAGCACGCGGTCGCCGGGCTGCACGCCGCGGGCTCGCAGTGCGGCCGCTGCCCGTGCGACGCGGTCACGGACCTGCGCCGCCGTGAACGAACGCTCGCCGACGACAAGCAGCGGGCGATCGGCTCCCGTGGCGGCCCGATCCGCGAGCATGGCCGGCACAGTAGCGCGGCTGAGCGGCCGGTCCGCGGTGGCGGGCACGTCGGTCATCGGGAGGACTCCTTCCGGAGAGCGTGCTCGGGCGAGGCCGGTTCCGTTCCGGGCACCACGGCGATCGGGCCGTCGCCGGGAACGGGCCGGGAGTGCAGCGGCACGTGGTCGCCGGGTTCGGCTTCTCCGTGCAGCGCCCCGATCAGCACCAGGTCGTCGTCGGCCAGTGTCACCAGGCGGGCGGCCTGCCCGACGTGCACCACTGTGGACGTTTCCACGCGCGCACGGGCGAGTTCGACCGTCGTGAAGTCCATGTCGTCGCACTCCGCGCAGAGCAATCGAGCGGGGAAGTAACGCCGCCCGCAGTTCCGGCATCGCTGCACCATGATCACGCCGCTGCCTCCAATACCGTCACGTTGGCGCAGGCGCCGTGCCGGTACAGCACCATGCCGTACCCGCTCACCGCGCCCAGCCGCGCCCGCACCTGCCGCTGGCCGGCCTCTCCGGTGAGCTGCCGGACTACTTCCACCAATCCGTGCATCCCTCCCCCGGCGCCGGCCTGCCCGGCCGACAGCTGACCGCCCGAGGTGTTCACCGGTACCGTCCGGTCCTGCGCGAGCTCCCGGAGGAAGCCCGGCACGTCGGCGCCGGCGGGGATGACGCCGAGATCGCGCAACTGGGCGAGGACGACCGCCGGGTAGTCGTCGTAACAGCTGACGACGTCCAGGTCCGCTGGTCCGACCCCGGCCCGGTCCCAAGCCTGGGGCGCGCAGTGGACCAATCCGGTGTGCAGCCCGGAGCCCAGCTGGTCGTCGGAGTTGTACGACGCGGTGACCGACAGGACGCGCGCACGGGGAGTGTTGCCCCACCGGTCGTCCGCCGCGACGACCACCGCGTTCGCTCCGCTGACCGGAGGAACGCAGTCGTAGCGGTGCAGCGGGTCCGCGACGGGCGGCGCGGCGAGATAGTCCTCCAGCGTCAACGGATCCCGGTACACCGCACCGGGATTGCGTTCCGCCCAGCGCCGCTGCGCGACGACGAGCCGTCCGTAGTCTTCCCGGGTCAAGCCCAGCTGGTCCATCTGCCGCGACGTGAGCATCGCGAACAACGCGTTCGGCCCGGACATCGGCAGCGGGGTGAGATGGTCGGCGGTCGCCGAGTTGTAACTCCGCACCAGCGTTTCGTGTGCCGCTTTGTCCATGTGGTCGCCGGCGACGAGCACGATCACCGAAGCGTCGCCGGCCTGGATCGCGCGCACCGCGTGCTGCAGCAGGCCGCCTGCGGAGGCGCCACCGTTGGTGTCCTGCATCAGCCAGCCGAGCCTCAGCCCCATCCGCCACCCGAGGTCGATGGCGTGGTCATGGCCGAGGGTGAAGCTGGCTACTCCCAGACCGTCGACGTCGCGGAGTCCGAAGCCCGCGCCGCGCACCGCGGTCAGCACCGCGCGCGCCAGAAGCCCCGCGGTCGTCGTCCCGGCGGGAGCATGCCGCGTGTAGGGGGTCTCGGCCGCGCCGGCCACCGACACACCGCTTCCCCCGCGGCCGGGACCGGATTGCGCTGGACTGTGTTTCGTCATCGCGTAAGTCCTTCCGATGTGCTCAGTGGCCGAATGCCTCGGCAAGCCACCACGACGCCTCCTGCGAAGTCACCTTCGCGTCGATCACGAGCGGGACGGCAGCTTCGTCGTCGAGCCATTCCTTGACGGGCAGCAGATCCTCGACGCGGCGCACGGTGAGCGCGCGGCATCCGTAGCCGCGCGCCACAGCCGCGATGTCCACGTCCGGGAAGGTGACGCCCGACAGGTCCTCGGCTTCGCCGAAGTGGTGCACCTCGGCGCCGTACATCGCGTCGTTGTAGACCACGACCAGCAGCGGAATCCGCAGTCGTACCGCGGTTTCCAGCTCCGAGACGCCCATCAGGAAACCGCCGTCGCCGCAAGCGGCCACGGGAATCCGTTCCGGCCGGGCGAGGGCCGCGCCGACGGCGGTCGCGAGGCCCAGCCCGACGGACTGGAAGGCCTGGGTGAAACAGAACCCGTACTCGTCGGGCACGTCGAGGTACATGCTGGGATAGCCGAGGAAGTTCCCGGAATCGACCGAGACGACGCGAGCCGGGGGCAGCAACCGGTTGAGCTCGGCGGTCATGGCCCTCGGGTCGACCCGGCCGGACCCGCTCTGGTCGGCGAAGGGGACATCGGTCCAGCTGCCTTCGCGCTTGATGCGGTCGGCGAGGTGCTGAGCGCGGTACCCGGGACGCACGGGGACGCCGTCCCGGCGCAGCGCGGCGAGCGTGTCGCGAGCGGTTTCGGCTGTGCCGCCCCACACCCCGAGGTTGACGTCGCGGGTGCGGCCGATGGCTGACCGGTCGACGTCCACCTGGACCACCGTCGCGTCGTCGGCGATGAGTTTTCCGTGCCGCATGGTCCACATGTTCAGCGCGCAGCCGAAGCCGACGATCAGGTCCGCGCCGGAAATCAGTTCCGCGGCCAAGGGCGTGGAGAATCCGCCTGCCACGTCGATGTTCCACGGGTCATCGCGGAACATGCCGCGGGACACGGCGGAGGTCGCGAGCAGCGCGCCGGTGTGGCGGGCGAGTTCCGCGATCGCGTGCGGCGCGCCCGGCGTTCGCGCGCCTCGGCCCGCCACGAACACCGGCCGCCGCGCCGACCGCAACCGGTCCGCGAACGCCTCGACGTTCGCCGGGCGGGGGAAGCCCGCGGGAACTCGCCGCACGGTCGCCGCCTTGCCGGAGAAAGCCATGTCCTGCACGTCGATCGGGACGTTGAGCACCACGGTGCGCCGCTCCGCCGCGCACGTCTCGTAGGCTCGCACCACGTCCTCCGCCGCAGTTTCCGCCGACCTCACTCGCATGGCGGCCGCGCCCACGCTCTCGGCGATGCGGGCTTGGTCCACAAAGAAGTTCGAGGTCGGTTCGGTGGCCTCGGCGGTGACCACGAGCAACGGCGTCCGGCTCTTGGCCGCTTCGGTGATGCCGGTCAACGCGTTGGTGTAGCCGCATCCCTGGTGCAGGGAAAGCACGGCGACTTCGTTGCTCATCCGGGCGTAGGCGTCGGCCATGCTCGCGGCGCCGCCCTCGTGCCGGGCCGCCACGAAACGACCGCCTGCGGCCACGAAAGCGTTGGTGTAGTGGAAGTTGCCGCTTCCGATCACGCCGAACGCCGTCCGCACGCCGAGCTGGTGCAGGGTTTGTCCGATGATGTCGCGGACGTACATCGAAGAGTTCTCCGTTCAGCCGAAGGCGGCGGACGTCGGGACCAGGGCCAGCACGCGGGCCGGACTGCCGGACCCGCCCGCGATCTTCAAGGGGGCCACCACGAGCACCGCGCCGGTGGCGGGCAGCAGCGCCAGGTTCTGCAGCTGCGTCACGCCGTACTTGCCGGTGCCCAGCAGGTAACGGTGCGCGGGGAAGGGCGGGTCGAACCGGAACGCCTGCCCGGCGTCGGTGCCGACCGTTTCCACGCCGAAACCGGCGATGCCCGTCTCCTCGGCCAGCCACCGGGCGCATTCCGGCGACACGCCCGGCGTGTGCGGGCCTTCGCGATCCGCGTTGAGGAACAGTTCCTGGCTGTGGGACCGGGCGTCCCAGCCGGTGCGGAACAACAGCCAGCCGCCGTCGGGCAGCGGGCCGTGCCGGTCCTGCCAGGATCGGACGTGCTCGACCTCGAGCAGGAAGTCCGGGTCCCGCCGGCACGCCTCGGCGGCGTCCAGCACGACCGCGGGGGCGACCAGCCGACGGACGGGAACTCCGGCGACGTCCTCCCCGTCGCGGCCGCTCCACCAATGCCGGGGCGCGTCGAAATGCGTGCCCACATGCTCGCCGGTGTGGATGGCGTGCTGCAGCGAGATCTCCGCGGGGTCGTCGTAGTGGGCGAGCCGCTCCAGCCGGAAGGGCGGGATCGCGGCCATTTCCGGAGGAAGCGGGAGCACGGGCGTCGCTTCGGACAGCGTGGCCGTGAGGTCGACAACGTCGACCTGGCCGCGGCCGAAGAGTTGCGCGAGCGAGGCCGGCGGCGATCCGGCGGCGGGGAGAGGCGGCATGGGAATCATGGTGCGTCCCGACTGCCATGCCTGGCCAATGCCAACTTCTGCCAAGCCATGTCCGTTGGCACATACCTCGACGGCTGGTTAGGCTGCGCGCGACCGAGAGGAGCCCCGGTGAGTCTCGACAAGCTTCTCGACGGACGGTTCAAGATCCGCCATCTCGTCCTGATCACCACCATCGCCGAAGAGGGCAGTCTCGTCGCCGCCGCGCGAGCGCTGCACGTCACTCAGCCCGTGGTCACGCGCAGCCTGCGCGAGGTCGAGGACGTTCTCGGAGTCGCGCTGTTCACCCGCGGCCCGCGGGGCGTGCGGACGACGCAGTTCGGCGACATGGTGCTCGAGCACGCCCGCGCCGTGCTCGCGAATCTGCGCCGGGTCAGCGAAAACATCGAACACCTCCGGCGGGGCGGCGGCCGGCCCGTGCACGTGGGCACCAACCTCGCGGGCTCGTCCGGGCTGCTTCCGCGCGCGCTGGCGGAGTTCAAACGCGCCCGGCCGCAAACGCTGGTGACCGTCGTCGAGGGAACGGCCGACGACCTGATCAAAGCCTTGCGCCGGAACGAGGCGGACTTCGTCGTCGGCAGGCTCACCGAGGACCTCTCGGCCGCCGCGGATCTGCGGCAGCTGCCCCTCTACGACGAACCGGTCCGGCTCGCGGTGCGGCGCGGCCATCCCGCCGCCCGCTCCCCGGAACCCGCCATGGAGGCCTTGGTCAACTACCCGTGGATCCTCCCCGGCCCCGGCACCCAGCTGCGCCTCGCCCTCGACACCGAGTTCAGCTCCCGGGACCTCCCGCTGCCCGCCGACCTCATCGAATGCAGCACCTTCCTCACCATTCGCGAGATCCTGCTGGCCACCGACGCCATCGCCCCGCTGCCGCTGCTCATCGCGAAGCGGGACGACCAGCTCGCGGTGCTGTCGGCTCCGCTGGCCGCCGTGGCCGCGCCGATCGGGCTCGCGTCTCTCGCGGACGCCGCCGCGAGCGAGAACGCGCGCGAACTCCTCAACCAGGTCCAGCGCACCGCGCGGGACATCACCGTCGAACTCGGCCTGGAGTCGTGAGCGCTCCGGGCCCTTCCATAGCCCCTCGGCTATAGCCCGGACGAGAACGGCATTAGCCCCCGTCGCCCCGTGCGTTCAGGATGGCCAGTCAAGGCCGGATTCCGCCGGCCGGCTCCGCACCCGGGGAGTAGACGATGCGAGACCTCCTGTCGGCCGCCCTGCGCCGCGGCCTCACCCGACGCTCACTGGTCACCGGCGTCGGCGCGGCCGCGATCGCCGGCGTGACCGCCCGGCCGGCCGAAGCCGCACCCGGCGGTGCGCGCCAATGGGGAAACGGCCACCGCACCCGGCTGATCCTGCTCGGCACCTCCGGCGGACCGCCGTGGTGGCCAGGCACCACCAGGGCAGGCACCGCCTCCGCGGTGTCCGTCGGCGACCGGTTCTATCTCGTCGACGCCGGGCACCAGGCGGGCCGCCAGATCCGGGACGCCCGGCTCGGCGACTGGTCCCACGACACCGACGGGCCGCTGAACGCACTCCGCGCGATTTTCCTGACCCACCTGCATTCCGACCACACGATCGACCTCGACAACGTGCTGATCGAGGGCGTGTCCAACGGCCTGCAACGCGTTCCCGAGCCGGTGCAAGTGTGGGGGCCCGGCAACCGGGGCGCACTGCCGCCGCTGTTCGGTTCCCCTCCCGCTCCCCCGGTGACCGCACCGGACAATCCGACTCCCGGCACCGCCGAGATGATCGCGCTGATGGTCCGCGCATTCGCCACCGACATCAACGACCGGGTCTTCGACAGCCGCAAGCCTCCGCCCTCGGCCCTGTTCTCCGGGCACGACGTGCCCATCCCGGAACGCTTCCTGGCCGATCCGAACGGCAATCCGCACCCCCGCATGAGCCCGGTCCCCTTCTACGAGGACGACCGGATCCGCGTGTCCGCCACGCTGGTCCAGCACGCACCGGTCTTCCCTGCCCTCGCGTTCCGGTTCGACACCGACGACGGGTCCGTCGTCTTCTCCGGGGACACCGGACCGAGCGACAACCTGATCGAACTCGCGCGCGGCGCCGACATTCTGGTGCACGAGGTGATGGACCGCGCGTGGGCCGAACAGCTTTTCCCGCAGCCGCGAGACACTTCCGCGGAAGCCCGGTTCCATCACCTGATCAACGCGCACACCACGATCGAACAGGTCGGCGCCATCGCCGAGGCGGCCGGTGTGCCGACGCTCGTGCTCAACCACCTCGTGCCCGGGAACCGGCCGGAGCACACCTGGCTGCGAGCGCAGCGAGGGTATTCCGGAAAGCTCGTCGTCGGACGCGATCTGGACATCCTCGGCATCGGCCCGCTCGCTCGCTGACAGTTTCCGCACCCGTCTTCGCTTTCGGTCCCGCCGGGCGCCGCCCCACCGCCGCAACGAGGTCGTCGGCACTCCGCACCACCACAGCGGCAGAACCCTTCCCCTCAAGGAGGAACGCGTGTCTCGCAGCAAAACACCAGCCGTGCCGGCCGAGCAACAAACTGGCCGGGCCCGGTCGATCCGCCGGGTCGCGGCCGCCAGCCTCATCGGCAGCGCGCTCGAATGGTACGACTTCTTCCTCTACGGCACCGCGGCCGCGCTCGTGCTCAACAAGCTGTTCTTCCCCGCGACAAACCCGACGATCGGAACCCTGGCCGCGTTCGCGACCTTCGCGGTCGGTTTCGTCGCACGCCCCGTCGGCGGCGTGATCTTCGGCCATTTCGGCGATCGGGTCGGGCGCAAGGCGATGCTGGTCATCACGCTCGTCATCATGGGTGCCAGCACCGCTCTCATCGGCGTCCTTCCCACCTACCACCAGGTCGGCATGCTGGCTCCGGTGCTGCTGGTGATCGTCCGCATCGCACAGGGAATCGCGGTCGGCGGCGAATGGGGCGGCGCGGTCCTGCTGATCAGCGAACAAAGCACCAGCAAACGCCGCGGATTCTATTCGGCCTTCAGCCAGACCGGGGTGACACTGGGATTCGTCGTCTCCGCCGCCGTGTTCGCCGCGTTCGGCGCACTCCCCCAGGACGCCTTCATGGCCTGGGGATGGCGTCTTCCGTTCCTGCTGAGCATCGTCCTGGTCACCGTCGGCCTGCTCATCCGCACCCGGATCGCCGAAACCCCGGAATTCGAACAGGCCAAGAAATCGGCCGAACAGCGTCCCCACCTTCCGGTGGTGCAGGTCCTGAAGGAGCAGTACCGATCGGTGCTGCTGGTGATCGGCGCGAGGATGGCCGAGAACGGCGGCTCGTACGTGCTCCTGGTGTTCTCGCTGGCGTACGGCACCCGGATCGGCATCAGCACCGGGGTGATGCTCACCGCGGTCATCATCGCCAACATCGTCGAAACGGCGACCATCGTCGGGTTCGGGGCACTGTCGGACCGCATCGGCCGACGCCCCGTCTACCTCCTCGGCGCCGGCGGGCTCGTGTTGTGGGCCTTCCCGTTCTTCTGGCTGCTGAACACCAAAAATCCGCTCCTCGTGTGCGTCGCGGTGATCGTCGCCGTCGGCGTCTGCCACGGCGCGATGATCGGGACTCAGCCGAGCTTCTTCACCGAACTGTTCACCACCAAGGTCCGGTACAGCGGACTGGCGCTGGGACACGAAGTATCCGGGGTCTTCGCCGGAGGTTTCGCGCCGTTCATCGCGACCGCGCTGCTGGCCTGGCAAGGCTCATACTGGCCGGTCGCCCTGTACCTGGCCGCGCTCGGGGTGCTCAGCGTGCTCGCCGTCGCCCTCGCGCCCGAGACAGTGGGGCGGGCCCGGCGGCGTCGCCGCGAAGACATCAAGCAGCGATAGCATGGAATTCCCGATTCCCGCAGCCGCACACGACGAACCCGATCGCAGCGCGCCACCACCGTCCCTCGACAAGTGGCCCGGGCTCGTCATCCACTGTCCCGACTGCAGGCAACTGGCCTGGACCTTCACCCGGGACAGCGAAGAAGGCATCTGCCGCTTCTGCGGAACCCCATGGTGGAAGGTGTACGGCTGGAACATCGCCCAGCACTACGCCGACAACATCCGCGGGGACAGCCGGTCGATCAGCACCTGCCCATCGCCGTGGTGCGGAGAAGAGGCCCTCCTCGAAGTCACCACCCGGGAAAACTCTGACGAACCGGCAATCCTGTGCTTCGAGTGCGGTTTCCTGTCCACCGCCGTCGGACTGGGCGTGTGCGACGAGTGCAGCCGCCCGACGGTCGATCCCGGCACCCGTCTCTGTACGGACTGCCAATCGCTGGCTCAGTCGTGCCACGCGGATGGCGGGATCGGCCGCGGCGGCTGACAGATCGATCATCGCGCGGCCACCAGCCGGTCGCGTGTCGGGATCCTCCCGCGGACCGGGAATTCCGGTCTCCCTGTTTCGCTGAACGGACCATGAGATTGGCGCACGGGCCCGCGAACGCGGATGCTCAACGGGATGAATTCCAACAAGTCCTTTCAGGACGGTGCTGTGCTCGTCACGGGCGGCACGAGCGGGATCGGCCTCGCCGTGGCGCAAGCAGTGGCACGATCGGCCAGACCGGTCGTGGCCGTCGGGCGTGATGCCGCACACCGCCGCGCGGCTGAAGAAGCACTCGCCCGAATCGGGCCGGATCACGCAGTGCTTCCCTGCGACACAACCGATCCCGAATCGCTCGCGGCCGCAGTGGACCACGCTGCCCGGCGCTGGGGATCCGTCAGCGGACTCGTCACCTCCGCTGGCCGCCTCGCGCGGGGTTCAGCGCTTGACCTGTCCCTCGAAGACCTCCGGGCGGCGCTGGAGACGAACGTGATCGGCACCTGGCTCGCGATCCGGGCAGTGCTCCCCGGCATGCTCGCCGACGGGTTCGGCCGGATCGTCACCATCGGCTCCGTACTGGGCGCCACAGGCGCCCCCGAACGGAGTGGCTACGCGGCCACCAAAGGCGCTGTCGCAGCGCTGACCCGTTCCGTCGCCCTCGAGGTGGCCGGTGCCGGAATCACCGTGAACTGCATCGCCCCGGGGCCGGTCCGTACTCCGATGAACACCGCGCCCGCGGAAACGAGCGCGCCGGCGCCGGATGCTTTCACCGACAGTATTCCCGTCGGCCGTTGGGGTACGCCGGCCGACATCGCGCACATGGTGTTGCCGTTGCTCTCCGCCGAGTCGGCCTACACCACTGGCACCGTGCTGTACGTCGACGGCGGTTACACCGCGCGCTGACCCGGGGCGCAGCAGGAATTCGGCGCATGGCCTGGCGCTCAGGCGACAATGACACTCACCGCATTGACCGAGGGGCCTGCACATCAGAAAAGGAGTCTAAGCCGCACCCTAAGGAGGCAGAGCCGAGCGTTCGCTACCTCTACGCCGGGTTCCCCAGAAAACTTCGTGCGCAAAGGTGCGAAGACACCGTCCTGCGCAAACCAGGACGCACCAGCCAGCGGACTGATCGCCGGGTCCCCTCGTTCCGAAGCCCGCACCGTCCACAACGGATTCACGGTGACAGCTGTTCGAGTACCTGGCCTTTGGTCTCGATCGCGTACCGGACAGTCACGACGCCGCCGACGAGTGCCACGGCG
>NZ_ASXG01000147.1 GCF_000411975.1 Amycolatopsis orientalis DSM 43388 | reverse complement strand
ACATAGAGGCAGATGAAGACCATGTACCTTTACAAGATGGCAGCAGTGAAACACCGCGATTGATATACATACATGAAGGTAGAGAAGAGAAAAACGGAAGGAACGTACTGAAGAATGTCTATTACAAGGCATATGTAGGAGAGAAAGCTGAAGACATATGGATAGACGTAGCAAATTACATAGAAGACAATTATGAAGTGGAAAAGATAGAGAAGATATACATAGGAGGAGATG
>NZ_ASXG01000146.1 GCF_000411975.1 Amycolatopsis orientalis DSM 43388 | reverse complement strand
GGTGGCTGTCTAATGCTTTTGTCAAGCGGCAGGGGTGACTGTGGTGTGGTTGGCCTGGTACGGCTGGCGGGTGCGCAGGATCGCGTAGAGAACCGTCACGCGGCGGCGTGCGAGTGCGATGAGGGCTTGTTGGTGTCGTTTGCCTTCGGCTCGTTTGCGCGCGTAGAACGCCTTGCTGGCCGGGTCGGCTTGGATAGCGCAGAACGCGGAGTGGTAGAAGACGCGTTTGAGGTTCTTGCCGCCGCCGGTGGCTCTGCGCAGGTAGTGCATCTTCCCGGACTGTTGCAGCACAGGAGCCAGGCCCGAGGCGGCAGCGAGCGCGTCAGCGCCGGCGAATCGGGCCAGGTCGCCTGCTTCGGCCAGGAATTCGGCGGTGAGGGTGGCCCCCATTCCGGGCAGGCTCCGGACGAGGGCCGCGTCAGGGTGCTGGTCAAGAACCTCGGCGATCTCGGAATCCACGGCGGACAGACGAGCGCGCGTGGTGAGCGCATCGTTGGCCAGCTCGCGCACGAACTGCGCGGTGCGGGTTTCGCCGGGCACCCGCACGCGTTGGTGTCCGGCGGCCTCGAGCGCGGCAGCGGCAAGTCGGTCGGCGCGGTCGCTGCGGACCCCGTTGCGGTGCAGGTAGGCGGTGATCCGGGCTCGTCCGGCCCGGCGGATCTCGGCCGGTGTGGTGTAGCGCGTCAGCAGGCGCAGGTCCCCGAGGTTGGTCAGGTCCAGAGCTCGCTCCAGGCCGGGGAAGATGCCGGTCAGCATGTCGCGTGTCCGGTTGATGCGGCGGGTTTGCTCGGTCACCAGGTCGCTGCGGCGCGAGACCAGCAGGCGCAGGTCGAGGGTCAGCTCGTCGTCGCCGGTGACCGGCCGCCAGTCCTCGCGCAGCCGCAGCTGGTCGGCGATGACCCGGGCGTCGCGGGGGTCGGATTTGTGCTCGCCGCCGCGGGTGCCGTGGCGGGAGCGGTTCACGGTCAGGCCGGGCACGTGCACCAAGCGGTGTTCGGTGTCCAGCAGCATCGCGGTGACCAGGCCCGCGATTCCGCCCAGCACGTCGATGCCCACTGTCGCCGGACCGTGCTCGGCGGCGGCCTGGGCGAGCTCGGCAATGAACTCGCCGATGGCGTCGGGCGCATTGTCCACTCGCCGCGATACAAGCTCCCGCCCGGTTTCAGCCACAACGATTGCGGCCCAATGGAATTCCTTGGCGATGTCGATGCCCGCCACCAGCGTCACGGCTCCTCCGGTCCTTCAGCGAACGGCTTGGCGCGGCAACCTCATTCCGCCGTCAACGCCCTACATAGCGATGGTCCGCAGCGCCTAATCAGCGGTCAGAACAAGGTGGCGGGACCGGTGGCGGAGCCACCTGAGCCATCGGGGAGCAGCGTGATGAAAGCCATGCCGATCCCGCCCGCGCCCACCGATCATTCCGGACGACCGGCGGCACGTCATGAAGGTAGGGCG
>NZ_ASXG01000145.1 GCF_000411975.1 Amycolatopsis orientalis DSM 43388 | reverse complement strand
CAGCCACACCCCATCGTCCTGGGCATCCAGGGCTTTTGCCCCGAACAACCTCAACCTTAGGGAGCGACCATGACCGACGTCCCGACCCGGAACCTCGGCGAGCTGACGGTTTCCGCACAGGGCTTGGGCTGCATGGGAATGAGCCACGGCTACGGCGCGACCGACGACGCGCAGTCGATCGAAACCCTGCACCACGCCCTCGACCTCGGGGCGAGCCTCCTGGACACGTCCGACTTCTACGGCTCCGGGCACAACGAGGAACTGATCGGCCGCGCGATCGCCGGCCGCCGCGACGAGGTCGTGCTGGCGACGAAATTCGGCATCGCGAACCGGCTCGGCGAACCGACCCGGGTCCGGGGCGACGCCGCCTACGTGCGCGAAGCCTGCGACGCCTCGCTGCGGCGGCTCGGCATCGACCACATCGACCTGTACTACCTTCACCGGGTCGACCCGGACGTTCCGATCGAGGAAACCGTCGGCGCGATGGCGGAGCTGGTGCGGGCCGGAAAAGTCCGGCACCTCGGGCTTTCCGAGGCGAGTGCGCGGACCATCCGGCGCGCGCACGCGGTGCATCCGATCGCGGCGCTGCAGAGCGAACGGTCGCTGTGGACCCGCGACCTCGAAGCGGAGATCGCGCCGACCTGCCGCGAACTCGGCATCGGCATCGTCCCGTTCTCCCCGCTCGGCCGCGGCTTCCTGACCGGCCGCTACCGCTCCACCGAAACGATGGCGGACAACGACGTGCGGCGCTACCAGCCCCGGTTCGCCGACGGCAACCTCGACCGGAACCTCGCGATCGTGGCGAAACTCGAGGAACTGGCCGCCGCCAAGGAGGTCACGACCGGACAGCTGGCGCTGGCGTGGGTGCAGGCGCGCGGCGAGGACGTGGTGCCGATCCCCGGCACGCGCCGAAAGCGGTATCTGGAGGAAAACCTCGCGGCCTTGACCATAACCCTCACCACCGACGATCTCGCCGCGATCGAGGACGTCGCCGCTCCGGAGAACTTCGCGGGCGAGCGTTACGACGCGGCGCACCTCGCGTTCGTGAACCGCTGACTCGCCCCGAGGCGGCGCTGGAACTCCGGCGCCGCCTCACCCGCCGACCAGGCGGTCCACCGCGTCGAACGCCCGAGCCAGCCGTTCCCGGTGCGAAACCGCCAGCTCAGCCATGTCCTCCCCCTCCAGCCGCGGCCGGATCGTCTCCACCGCCACGGTCCGGTAAGCCGCCGCCAGCAACGCGGCGACCAGCGGCGCGTCCCCGGAAACCGCTTCCATCGCATACCCGAACGCGCACGCCCTGGGGCAAGCGCGAGCCAACTCCCCGCCCCTGCCCACATACCGCCCCCATCTCCGCGGCTGCGCGTGAAGGCCAGGGCGGACGCCACCGTGTGCAGCCAGGCCCTCGAGACCGTCCAGCCCGAACCGCCTGGCCACAACCCAGCTCCCCGCCACCGCGCCGGGCAGGGGCGAAATAAATCAGTTGCGCGAGTCCGAGACGGACGGCAAGGTCGTCAACGTCCGGCGAGAGGCCGCCGGCTGCCGGAAGCAAAGGAGGTGCGTCGTGGAGTTTGTCCGGGCGCTGTCCTGCCCTCTTCCGCCCGCCCGCCTCGGCTAGAGCACGCGCTCGCCCGGTGGGCACCCTGATCTAGGAGAACCCACCAGTGCGCGAGCACGATTTCGACGAATTTTCCGACGCCTCCGACTACTCCGTTCGCCGGATGCGCCGTCGCCCCCGTTACGACGACCAGCCCGCCCCGGCACGCCGGGGTCGGCTCACCGAGGCCGAGCGCGTCCGGCTCGCCCAGCTTCGCGAAGACGCCTACACCGAAACCGAACTGCCCGACGGCGCCGACCGCTGGACCACCTGGGACGACGCCGACCAGGGTCCGCATCCGCGGCCGGACTGGGTGGTCACCGAACTCGCCGCGGTCGACACCGACCTAGGCGTGCTCAAGACCGGCAAGGAAGCGGACGTGCACCTGCTGCGCCGCAACCTTCCCGGAGAGGACGGAGTTCTGCTGGCGGCCAAGCGATACCGCTCAGACGAGCACAAACTGTTCCACCGCGACGCGGGCTACCTCGAGGGCAGGCGGATGCGCCGGTCCCGCGAGATGCGCGCGATGGCCGGGCGCACCTCGTTCGGCCGCAACCTGATCGCCGAACAGTGGGCGGTGGCGGAGTTCGCCGTCCTCAGTCGCTTGTGGACGATCGGCGCGCCGGTGCCGTATCCGGTGCAGCGGCACGGCACCGAGATCCTGCTGGAGTTCCTCGGCGAGCCCGACGGCACCGCCGCGCCGCGGCTGGCCCAGCTGCGGCCCGAACCGGACGAGCTGGCCGACCTGTGGGAACAGGCCGTGTCGGCGCTGCACCTCCTGGCCGGGCAAGGGCTCGCGCACGGCGACCTGTCCGCATACAACCTCCTGGTGCACGAAGGCCACCTGATGGTGATCGACCTGCCCCAGGCGGTCGACGTGATCGCGAACCCGCGCGGCCGGGAATTCCTGGCCCGCGACGTCGCGAACCTCGCCGGCTGGTTCCGCGGCCGCGGACTGTCCGAACAGGTCGCCGACACCGATGACCTGGTGCGGGAACTGGAAAACGCGGCCGGACTCGGCTGAGCGCGCGGGCGGGGCCGCGGGTGTGCGCCAGGACACACCTGCGACCCCGCCCACAACCGCGCACCTGGGTGCGGGGCAACCGCGCTCTCTCAGGTAGAGTGTGTCAAGACCGCAACGGCGGCGTGGATGAGTTGGTGTCCGTCGCCTCCACAGTCCGCAGAAGGACTCGCGGCCATCCGAAGCAATTTCCGTCGGTGTGCCACGCCATGGCTCGGCGCACCGGGTCCGTCCCTGTGAACGCCCATCGCCACACCATCTTGCCCTGCCTGCGCGCGGGCAGCCCGGGCCTCCTTGCGACGTGCCACGTCCGAGAGGCATTTGTGACCATCACGTACGACTCCGGCCAGTCCGCCCGCTCCCGCGCGGGCCGCCCCGAGCGCAAGCCGCGGCACCGGCCGGCCGGTGGAGACATTCTCCACGACGACACGGTGGAAACCCCCGCCGTGAAGACCTTCGCCCAGCTGGGCCTGCCCGAGCCGCTGCTGCGGGCGCTCTCCGAGGCGGGCATCGACGCGCCGTTCCCGATCCAGTCCGCGACCATCCCGGACGCGCTGGCCGGCCGCGACGTGCTGGGCCGCGCCCAGACCGGCTCCGGCAAGACGCTGGCCTTCGGCCTGGCCATCCTGGCCCGGCTCGACGGCGGCAAGGCCCGCCCGAAGCGCCCCCGCGCGCTCGTGCTGGTGCCGACCCGCGAGCTGGCCATGCAGGTGGCCGACTCGCTGACCCCGCTCGCCAAGTCCCTCGGCCTGTGGTGCCGCACCGCGGTCGGCGGCATGTCGTTCGGCCGCCAGGCGGAATCGCTCGCCCGCGGCGTCGACCTGCTGATCGCCACCCCGGGCCGGCTGTCGGACCACGTCCGCCAGGGCACCGCCTCGCTCGGCGACTGCAACTTCATCGCGCTCGACGAGGCCGACCAGATGGCCGACATGGGCTTCATGCCGCAGGTCCGCGAGATCATGGACCTCACCCCGCCCGGCGGGCAGCGGCTGCTGTTCTCCGCGACGCTCGACGGCGACGTCGACAAGCTGGTCCGGCAGTACCTGGCCGACCCGGTCACGCACTCGGTCGCGCCGTCGACCGCGAGCGTCACCACCATGGACCACCACCTGTTCCAGGTGTCGCACTCCGACAAGCAGGAGATCGTCACCCGGATCGGTGCCCGCGAGGGCCGCACGATCATGTTCGTGCGCACCAAGCACCACGTGGACCGGCTCACCGAGCGGCTGCGCGAGCGCGGCGTGCACGCGGTGGCGCTGCACGGCGGCAAGACCCAGGGCCAGCGCAACCGCGTCCTCGCCGACTTCAAGGAAGGCCACGCGGCGGTCCTGGTGGCCACCGACGTCGCCGCGCGCGGCATCCACGTCGACGACATCTCCCTGGTGCTGCACGTCGACCCGGCCGCGGACCACAAGGACTACCTGCACCGCGCGGGCCGCACCGCCCGGGCGGGCGCGTCCGGCATCGTCGTCACCCTGGTGACGCACGACCAGCGGCGCACCGTCCGCCGGATGACCGACCGGGCCGGCGTGCGCGCCGAGACCACGATGATCCGGACCGAGGACGAGGAACTGTCCCGCATCACCGGCGCCCGCGAACCGAGCGGCGAGCCGGTCGTGGAGCGCCGCCGGGAATCCCCGCGCCGCTCCGGCGGCCGAGGCTTCGGCGGCGACCGCGGCGGCTTCCGCGGCCCCCGCGAAGGCGGCGGCTACCGCGGTTCGCGCGAAGGCGGTCGCGGCGGCTACGGCTCCCGCGAGGACCGTGGCGGCTACGGCTCGCGTGAGGACCGCGGTCCCCGCGACGGCGGCTACAACCGGGGCTCCTACGAGGGCCGTGGCTCGCGCGAAGGCGGGTACGCCCGCGAAGGCGGCTACTCGCGTGACGGCGGTCGCGAAGGCGGGTACGCCCGCGAAGGCGGCTACTCGCGTGACGGCGGTCGCGAAGGCGGGTACGCCCGCGACAACCGCGGCGGTGGCGGTTACAGCCGCAGCCGTCAGCAGTCGCGCTTCGGCGGTGGCAGCTCCGGTCGACCGCAGCGCCCGAGCCGTGGCCCGCGCCGCGGACACGACGCCTGAGTGATTTTCTGAAGAACGGCCCCGCTTCGGCGGGGCCGTTCTCCGTTTGCGGGACGTTTCGCCTGCTGAGCCGTCCCGCCCACCGCAGCGGCGAGTCCCCGGATTGGCGCGAGCCCGCACCAGCCGCCAACCCGTCCACCGCAGCCGCGAGACCCGACCTCGCCAGCAACCCACACCTCGCCCACCGGCGGCGAGTCCCCGGCTTGCCGCCAACCCGCAGTCACGTGTCGCCCACCGTGCAGCAGCGGTCGTCGCTGAGCAGAGGTCCTGCCCACCGCCACCCACGCCACAGCCACGGCCCGCCACAGCGACCCGCGCCGACCAGAAGTCCCGGCCGTTGCCAACACCGCCCGGGCATGACCCGCCCGGCGGAGATCCCGCGTGCCACCGACCCGCGCCCCACAAGCCTCCCGACGTAGCAACCGCCGTCAACGACTTGTCTCACCGCGAGGCACCCGCAGCGACCATCGCCCAGCAACAGACCCCGCCCGCTGCCAACCCGGCAATCCCTCACCCGGCAAAAGCCCACCAGCCAGGCCGAACCCAGCTGGTTTCCGTTGCCCCGTCCCGCTTCCCGCGCTTCCCGAGGCGGGGGCGGCAAACGCGCCACCCGGCCGGATGCGACACTGCCTGGGTGACTGACACTCCGCCGCTGCCGCCTGAGAACGTCTTCGACTGGCTGGAAACCGAAGGCCAGCGGCGGGCGGAAGCGGGTCTCTCGCGCCGGATGAATCCGCGTCCCGCGCAGCACTCCCTGCTCGACCTCGCGGGCAACGACTACCTCGGCCTCGCCCGCGACAAGCGCGTCGCCGGGGCAGCCGCCGCGGCCGCGTTGCGGTGGGGGGCCGGGGCCACCGGATCGCGGCTGCTCACCGGGTCCACCGAACTCCACGCGGAACTCGAACACGAGCTCGCCCGGTTCTGCGGAACCCAAGCAGCGCTGGTGTTCTCCTCCGAATTCACCGCCAACCTCGGCGCGGTGACGGCCCTGTCCGGAGCCGAATCGGCGATCGTCACCGACAAGTACGTCCACCCGTCCCTGGTCGAAGCCTGCCGGCTCTCCCGGGCGGACATCGCCGCAGTCGAGCATTCGACTCCGTCGGCGATCAAGCACGCGCTGGCCACCCGTCGCAAACCGCGGGCGATCGTGGTTACCGATTCGGTGTTCTCGTCCGACGGCGAACTCGCGCCGCTCGGCGAACTCGCCGAGATCTGCCGTACGCACAGTGCCGCGCTGGTCGTCAACGACGCGCATGGCTTCGGTGTGCTCGGCGAAGGCGGTCGAGGCGCGGTGCACGCCGCTGGTCTGTCGTCCGCGCCGGACGTCGTCACCACGCTCACGCTCTCCCATGCCCTTGGCGCGCAAGGCGGCGCGGTAGTCGGCCCGCGTCGCGTGATCCGGCATCTCGTCGACACCGCGCGCAGCTTCCTCTTCGACACCGCCCTCGCCCCGGCCAGCGCCGCTGCCGCGCTGACTGCGTTGCAGGTGCTCAAGTCGGAACCGGAACTGCCGGCGAAGGTCATCGAGAACGCCGGAAACCTGGCAATGGGACTGAAGAACGCCGGTCTGCCGGTCGATCTCCCCGAAGCCGCCGTGGTCGCGGTGCGGACGCCGTCGCCACAGGCGGCCACCGCGTGGGCGGAAGCCTGTGCGGAGCAAGGAATCCAGGTCGGCTGCTTCCGGCCGCCCGCCGTGCCGGACGGGGTTTCCCGGCTGCGCCTCACCGCCCGCGCGGATCTGTCCGAGGCGGACGTCGACCGCGCGGTGAAGGTGATCGCGGCGACCGCGCCCCGCGGCTAAGCCGGGCGGCGCATGGTGATGTGCGGGATTCCGTCCTCCAGGAACTCCTCGCCCTCGGCGACGAACCCGAACCGCGCGTAAAGCTGCTGCGCATAAGTCTGCGCGTCCAGCACGAACTCCCCCGACGCTCCGTCGAGCGCCGCGGCCATCAGCTGCGCCGCCAACCCCTGCCCGCGCGCCGATTTCGCCGTCACGACCCGGCCGATCCGCCTGCCGCCGCCCGGCTCGGCGAGGACACGCAAGCACGCGACGACGTCGGCGCCGGAAGTGAGCCAGAAATGCTCCGTCTCCGGAAGCAGGTCGAGCCCGTCGATGTCGGCGTACACGCAGTCTTGTTCCACCACGAACACGTCCGACCGCAGCCGGAGGATCTCGTACAGGTCGGCGGCGGCGAGTTCGGGCCCGGCGGCGCGGTGCAGAGTCGTCACGCCGCCTTGCTTAACACAGCTCAGCCGAGCAGCCGCGCCTGGGATTGCGCGGCGATGTCGTCGGAGAACTGCGAAACCCGCGTGTACACCCCGGGCTTGCCCGGTTTCCCGCAGCCGTCGCCGAAGGAGACGATGCCGACGAGCGTGTCGCCCTCGACGAGCGGGCCGCCGGAGTCTCCCTGGCAGGCGTCCTGGCCGCCCTGCGGGTAGCCGGCGCACACCATGCTCGCCGGGTCGTAGGTGTCGTACGCCGATTTGCAGGTGGAGTCGCTGACCAGCGGCACCTGGGCGCTGCGCAGCACGTCCGACCGCTCGCCGCCTTCGGAGAGCCGTCCCCAGCCGAGCACGGTCGCCTGCGTGCCTTCCGCGTACAGCGACTGGTCGTTCTTGTCCGCGAGCTTCGCCGCGCGGTAGGGCAGCCGCCCGCGCACGGTGAGGACCGCGATGTCGTCGCCCTTCGTGGGGTCGCTGTAGTCCGGGTTCACCCAGACCCGCGAGACGCCGAGTTCCACGCCGTCGCTGTCCCGCTTGTCCTGCCGGCCGGCGACCACGCGGACCGACGACTTCGGCACGGCTTTCGCGCAGTGCGCGGCGGTCGCCACCGCGGACGGGCTCACGATCACCGCGCCGCAGAACTGCGAGCCGCTCTGGTCGGTGAGGTACACGGCGTACGGGTGGTCGGCCAGCGAAGCCTCGCTGCCGCCGACGATCCGCGGCTGCGCGTGCGAACCGGGCTCGGACGGCGTCGACGCCCAGGCCGAACCGACCGGGACCGCGATCGCGGCGGCGAGCAGCGAACCCGCCGCGAGCAGGACCGGACGACGGAACTTCGCGGGCATGGGCTTTCCCTTCATCGGCACTACGACGGCACGGCCTGGACGCGCTCGGGAATCAGCCGACTCCGGCGCGTGCACACACGGCCGCGATTACCCTAAACGGGCCAAGCCCAAAACGGTGTCACTGGAACGGGTGGACTCTCGCCGCCCCGGGCGCATCCGCTTAGCTGGAGTCATGCGACGGAAAGCAGCCGCGACGACCAGCGCGATGATCGCCTTTGCGCTGGCCGGATGTGCCCCCAGCGCCCCGGCGGCACCGCCGCCGAGCCTGTTGCACGCGCCTTCGGTGCCGGCCAGTCCGACACTTCCGGCAACTCGGACAGCGACGAGCGCGCCCGCCGTCACCTGGCAGGTGGGTGCTCATCCGCTGCCGCTGCGTCCGGACGGCTTCGGCCAGATCCAGCCGACCCCACCCGAACTGGTGAACCGCTCGCTGCCGACGCCGGACTTCCTTCCACCGCCGGCCAGCCCGGCCTACACCGCGAAGATCGCCGACGTCCCCGACGCCGTGCTCAAGCGCAGCACCTGGCAGCCCGCCTGTCCGGTGTCCTCGGCAGACCTTCGTTACGTCACGCTTTCCTTCTGGGGCTTCGATCATCGCGCGCACACCGGCGAGCTGCTGGTCCGCGAGGACGCCGCCCCAGCGGTCGTCAAGGCGTTCGGCGAGCTGTTCGCCCAGCGGTTCCCGATCGAGGAAATGCGCATCACCTCCGCCGCCGAACTCGACGCCCCGCCGACCGGCGACGGCAACAACACCAGCGCGTTCGTCTGCCGTCCGACGCGTGGGCAGAAGAGCTGGTCCGCGCATGCGTACGGGCTCGCGGTGGACGTCAATCCGTTCTGCAACCCCTACACCAAGGACGATCTCGTGGTCCCGGAGCTGGCGTCCGCCTACGTCGACCGCGCGAACGTGCGGCCCGGGATGGTCACCGCCGGCGGCCCGGTGGTGCGCGCGTTCGCCGAAGTGGGCTGGCAGTGGGGCGGGACGTGGAAGTCGCCGGTCGACCGGATGCATTTCACCGCCACCGGCGAGTGATCCGGGAACACCCGGACGGGGCGCCGGGTTGACTAGGCTGGCAGCAAACCGCTTCGGGAAGGACCGCCGTGCCGCACTACGACCTGGTGATCATCGGGACCGGATCGGGCAACTCGATCCTCGGACCGGAGTTCGCCGACCTCCGGACGGCCATCGTCGAGAAGGGCGTGTTCGGCGGCACCTGCCTGAACGTCGGCTGCATCCCGACGAAGATGTTCGTCTACGCCGCCGACGTCGCCGCGACGCCCGCGGGCAGCTCCCGCCTCGGCGTGGACGAGCAGCTCACCGCGGTGCGCTGGCCGGACATCCGCGACCGGATCTTCGGCCGGATCGACCCGATCGCCGAGGGCGGCGCGGAGTACCGCGAGCACCACGAGGACAACCGCAACGTCGACGTCTACTGCGGCGAAGGCCGGTTCACCGGCATGAAGGAGCTGCGGGTCAGCTTCGCCGACGGCCGTCCGGACGAGGTCGTCACCGCCGAGAAGTTCGTGCTCGCCGCGGGCGGGCGCCCGGTGATCCCGGACGTACCGGGCCTGGCCGAGACCGGCTACTACACCTCCGACACGATCATGCGGCTCGACGACCTGCCGGAGCGGATCGTCATCCTCGGCGGCGGGTACATCGCGGCGGAGTTCGCGCACGTCTTCGCATCCTTCGGGGTCGGCGTCACGATGGTGAACCGCTCCGGCGCGCTGCTGCGGCAAGAGGACGCGGACGTCAGCGCCCGGTTCACCGAACTGGCTTCGCAGCGGTTCGACGTCCGGCTGGACCGCAAGACGGTTCGCGCGCGCCGCACGGACGGCGGGGTCGCGCTGGACCTCGAAGGCCCGCAGGGCGCGGAGACGGTCGAGGCCGACCTGATCCTGGTCGCCACCGGCCGCAAGCCGAACTCGGACCTGCTCGACGTGGGCGCCACCGGCGTCGCCACGACCGAGCGGGGGCACGTCGTGGTGGACGACTACCAGGAGACGTCCGTCGAAGGCATCTACGCGCTCGGGGACATCTCGTCGCCGCTGGAGCTGAAGCACGTCGCGAACCACGAAGCCCGGGTGGTGCAGCACAATCTGCTGCACCCGGACGACCGGATCAAGGCCGACCACCGGTTCGTGCCGCACGCGGTGTTCACCTCGCCGCAGGTGGCCTCGGTCGGGCTGACCGAGGCGCAGGCGACCGAGCGCGGACTGTCCTTTGTGGTCTCGAAGCAGGACTACGCGGGCATCGCCTACGGCTGGGCGATGGAGGACACCACCGGTTTCGCGAAGCTGCTCGCCGACCCGGCGACCGGGCAGCTGCTGGGCGCGCACATCATCGGGCCGCAGGCGTCGACGGTGATCCAGCCGCTGATCCAGGCGATGAGCTTCGGCCTCGACGCGCGGTCGATGGCGCGCGGACAGTACTGGATCCACCCGGCGATGCCGGAACTGGTGGAGAACGCGCTGCTGAATCTCCCGCTCGACTGACTCCGGGGATACCGAGAGTTGCTCGCGCCCGGTGGCGACTCCCGAATCGGGTAACATGGACGTCGCGTTGTTACTGTTCCCCGCGGAGGTGCGGGGACTGACATGACCGACATGATCGCCGGGGAAACCGTTGTGCCGGCGGAAGATTTGGCCGCTCGCTGGAGCGACGTCACCGAGCTCGAGCTGGTGTTCGCCGTGCGCCGGGCCGAACTCGGGACCACGGCCGCGACGCAAGCGCTGCTGGAAGAGCTTCGGGCGAAGCCGGCCGAGTGGACCGCGGAATGCCTTGCCGCAGCGGTGGCCGCGCTCGACGACGTGCGGCGGACCGGGCAGCTTCCCGGACCGCTGCGGGAAGAAACGGCGCTGGCGGGCAGCTGACGAGATCCGGCGAGAGTGTCCACAATGGGCAGACCCGCCGGAGACGGTGCGGGCCGGGTCAGGCGGTGGTCCGGGCGACGAAATCGGCGATGGCGTCTTCCATCTGCTGGAGACCGGGATCTTCGAGCGGGTAATGCCCGGCGTTCTCGAGCAGGACGGTGTCCACCGGGACCTTGGTGATGCGGGAGAGCACGGGCACGCTCAGGTGATGAGGCGTCCAGCGGTCCTCGGCGGGCTGGGTGAGCAGCACCGGGCAGGCGTCGAAGTCCGGCGGTTCGACCGCGGGCGCGTAATTGGCGTAGCTGTCGAGGAAGCGGACGCTGACCCAGTTGGCGGCCGAGGTGCGGTCCTTCATCAAGACCTTCATCGCGGCCGGATCGTTGGCGAGCGCGGACATCTTGGACGCAAGGCTCATCGGGTACTTCGCGGAGGCGGCCGGCGTCTTCGCCAGCAAGCCCATCAGCGGGACGCCCGCGCGTGCGGTGAGCTTGTCGTGGGAGGTTTCGTCGCGGACCCGCTGGTCGCGCTGGTCGAGGAAGGTCATGCCGACGATGCCGCGCAGGGTGCCGCGAGGAGCCTTGGCCGCGACGTGGTAGGTGAGCATGCCGCCCGCGCTCAGTCCATAAAGGACGATCGGACGGTCGTCGCGGGACTGCTCGTAGGCGAGGAAGTCGACGACGAGATCGACCCAATCCTCATAGGACGGCGTGGTGCCGGGTTTCACCTGGGTGAGGCCGTAGCCGAGGTTGTCGAGGGCGACGGTCTCGAAGCCGCGCTTGGCGAGCGGGGCGCCGAGGATGAGCGACATCTGGCGGCCGTTGGTGCCGACTCCGTGATGGAGGACGACCTTGGCCTTCGCGTCGGGGTTGCGGTAGCGGTCGAGGTGGACGCGGTGGCCGCGCCAGTCCCAGAAGTCCTCCTCGGGTGCGGTCGTGTCGGTCAGCCGCAGCCGTTCGGGAAGGAACTGCTGGAGATCGCGCCATGCTTGCTGGTCGCGGTAGTAAACGGGGGCAGTGTGCACGGGAGTTCCTTTCGGCAGGGTCCGCCCCGCTGGGGTCAGACCGGAGAAGACGCGGAGCCGGTGAGCGCTCCGCGGGTGATCAACTGGACGCCGGCCGCGAGTTCGGCGCGAACAGCGTCGACGTCGCGCAGGTCGTCCTCCAGACCGCGGGTGAAGGTGAGCAGGACGGCGGCGACCTGCCGCGCGGTGTCCGGCACCACCTCCGCCAGGGCCGAGACCAGGAGTTCGGCCAGGCCGTCGGTGTAGGAGCCGATCAGGCCGGGCGCTTGAGCGGTGGCGGCCGACAGCAGCTCCTGTGCGTGCGCCGGACTGTCCTGCCAAAGCCGGATCGCGACTTCGAGCTTCACCGTGAGCACGGCGAGGACCTTCTCCCCCGGGGTGCTCGCGGCGTCCGCCGCCGCCCGTGCCGACGTCGCGGCCCGCTCCAGAAGGGCCTCGACGATCTTGACTATCGCGTCTTCCTTGCTCCCGACGTACTTGTAGACCGTCGGACGCGACATCTGCGCCTCTTCGACGATGTCGGAAATCGTGGTGCGGCGATAGCTGTTGCGGCAGAAGCAACGGTAGGCGGCGTCGAGAACGAGCTGAGCGGAGGAGACCTTCGGCATGGCTACATTTTTAACACTTAGACGCAAAAGTGTAAAACCTTAGGTGCCGCAGACCACACCCGGAAACGCAAAACGGGCGACCGGCGTGGAACACCGGCCGCCCGCTCTCCCCAGGTCAGACGAAGCGCCGCCGCCCGGACAGCGCGCCGAAGACCATCTGCGTCACCATCACCGCCAGCAGCACGATCAACGACACCGTCCAGCTGCCCGTCGCGTCGTGCAGCAAGCCGAACACGAACGGCCCCACCGCCGCCAGCAGGTACCCGAAGCCCTGCGCCATCCCCGACAACCGCGCGGTTTCGGCCCCGGTGCGGGCGCGCAGCGCGATCACCGTCAAGGCCAGCGAGAAGACGCTCATCCCGATGCCGAGCAGGATGCTCCACAGCAGCGGCGAGAACCCGGGCGCGATGACCAGGCCGAGCATGCCGGCCGCACCGAAGACGCCCATGCCGACGATCCACGGGCTCTGGCTCTTCTGCCGCGCCGCGATCGGCGGGATCACCAGGCTGATCGGCACCGCGATCACCGAGATCAGGCCGAGCAGCAGGCCCGCGTCGGCCTTGCTGACGCCCGCGTCGATGAACACCTGCGGCAGCCAGCCCATCACGACGTAGGCGATGAACGACTGCAGGCCGAAGAAGATCGTGACGATCCATGCCAGCGGGCTGCGCATGAGCGACCGGGCGGGAGCGGAACCCGCGGCCGGACGCGGCGGGCGGCCGGTGCCGCGCGAGGCGAGCAGCCACGCGACTAGCGCGATCGCCGACAGCACGCCCCACGAACCGAGCGCGGCCCGCCAGCCGCCGAGGGCCGACTCCAGGGGCGGGCTCAGCGCGGAACCCGCCGCGCCACCGCCCTGCAGTGCCGCGGTGTAGACGCCGGTCATGAGCCCGACGCGAGCCGGGAAGGAATCCTTGATGACCACCGGGATCAGCACGTTGACCAGCGCGATCCCGGCGGTGGCCACGAGTGTGCCGCCGAGCACGACGTACGGTCCGTCGAGCACCCGCACCACCAGGCCCGCGGTCAGCACCGTGAGCGCGAGGCCGATCGCCGGGCCGATGCCGAGGCGGCGCGACAGCACCGGCGCGGCCAAGCCGGCCCCGGCGAAGCAGAGCCCGGGCAGGGTCGTGAGGATGCTCGCCCACACCGCGGACGCGCCGAGGGTGCCGCGCATTTCCGCGAGCAGCGGGCCGACGCTGGTGATCGCCGGCCGCAGGTTCATCGCCGTCAGCACCACCGCGATCGCCAGCAGCACGCCGCCGGCCACCACGCCCGGACGGCGGCCGGGCGCCTCTTCCTCGATGCTGCCTTCCAGCTCGAGCTCGAGCCGGTCGGAATAGGTGGCGGTGGACACGGCAGCGGAGTCTCGGGAATCGGCGGACATGTGCGCTACTATCGCATACGTAGGATGATTGGATGAAGGGATCGGGCTGTGCCGTTGGCCACCACCCGCCGCGCCGGACTCGTCGACCAGGTCATCGACCAGCTGCGCGAGGCGGTCACCGCCGGAGAATGGCCGATCGGGCACCGGATCCCGACCGAGCCGGAGCTGTCCGCGCAGCTGGGCGTCGGGCGCAACACGGTCCGCGAGGCAGTGCGGGCGCTGGCGCACACCGGGATCCTGGAAGTCCGCCAGGGCGACGGCACGTACGTGCGCGCGACCAGCGAGGTATCCGGCGCGATCCGCCGCCTGTGCGGGACGGAACTGCGCGAGGTGCTGCACGTACGGCGGCTGCTGGAGGTCGAAGGCGCCCGGCTGGCCGCCACCGCGCGCACCGAGGAGGACCTGGCCGAGCTGCGCGTGCTGCTCAACCGGCGCGACACCGACTGGGACGAGGGCCGCCTCGACGATTTCGCCCGCAGCGACGCGGAATTCCACCTGGTCGTGGTCCGGTGCGGGCACAACGGCCTGCTGCTGGAGCTGTACCGCGGGCTGATGGAGGCCATCACCGCGAGCGTGGCGTCCACTTCGGACAATCCGGAGCACGCGGAGATGATCCGGCACCGGGAACTGGTCGACGCGATCGAAGCCCGCGACGCCGACCGTTCCGCCGCCGAAGCGGCCGGGTTCCTCGACGAGCTGATCGCGCGGGCCGAGGAGTTGTGAGTGCGTACGCCGGTTCTAACCGGCATAAACACTCACAACAACAGGCGCGCTGCCTTGGTGCGGCACGGGCGCCACTGCGACGCGTAGCGGCACAGCGAAGCGGCGGAAGGCGGGCAAAGGCTGCTGCGGTGGCCGGTCAGTCCTTGTGAGTGCGTAGGCCGGTTCTAACCGGCCTACGCACTCACGACGAAGCCTTACGGAAGGGTCAGGATCTCCGCGCCGTCAGCGGTCACCACCAGGGTGTGTTCGAACTGGGCGGTCCACTTCTTGTCCTTCGTGGTAACCGTCCAGTCGTCGTCCCACAGGTCGTACTCGATGGTTCCCAGCGTGATCATCGGCTCGATGGTGAAGGTCATGCCCTCTTCGATCAGCGTCTGCACCGAGGGCTCCTCGTAGTGCAGCACCGTCGGCGCCGTGTGGAAGGCCGGGCCGACGCCGTGGCCGGTGAAGTCGCGGACCACGCCGTAGCCGAACCGTTTCGCGTACGCCTCGATCACGCGGCCGATCACGTTGAGCTGACGGCCCGGGCGGACCGCCTTGATCGCGCGCGCGGTCGCCTCGCGGGTGCGCTCGACCAGGAGCCGCACCTCCTCGGAGACGTCGCCGGCGAGGAAGGTCGCGTTGGTGTCGCCGTGCACGCCGCCGATGTAGGCCGTCACGTCGATGTTGCAGATGTCGCCGTCCTCGATCACGGTCGAGTCCGGGATGCCGTGGCAGATCACCTCGTTCAGCGAGGTGCAGCACGACTTCGGGTAGCCGCGGTAGCCGAGCGTCGACGGGTACGCGTGGTGGTCGAGCAGGAACTCGTGCACGACCTTGTCGATGTCGTCGGTGGTCGCGCCCGGCTTGACCGCCTTGCCGCCCTCTTCGAGCGCCTGCGCGGCGATCTTCGACGCGACCCGCATCGCCTCGATGACCTCGGGCGTGCGCACTCCGTTGCCGGTGTCCCGTTTCGGCGCCGGCCGGTCCACGTACTCGGGGCGGGCGATGTCGGCGGGGACGGCACGGCGCGGGGTCTGGACACCGGGCTTCAACGGGGCGCGAACGGACATGTGCCCAGCCTACGACCTCGCCCGGCCGCGGCGCAGCCAGCTCAGAACAGCACCGTCGCGTACTGCCCGACCTGCTGGAATCCGATCCGCCGGTACGCCGCCAGCGCGGGCGCGTTGAACCCGTTCACGTACAGGCTCGCGGTCCGGCCGAGGCCGTGGACCAGGCGGTTGACCACCGCCGCGGTGCCCGCGGTGCCGAGCCCGCTGCCGCGCCGGTCCGGGTGCACCCACACGCCCTGGATCTGGCCGACGCGCGCGGACATCGCGCCGATCTCGGCCTTGAACACGACCTCGCCGTCCTCGAAACGGGCGAACGCGCGGCCGGTGGAGATCAGCTCGCTCACTCGGGCGCGGTAGCTGGCCCCACCGTCGCCCGCTCGCGGGTCGACGCCGACCTCCTCGATGAACATCGCCACCGCCGCGGGCAGGTAGCGGTCCAGTTCGTGCGGGCGGACGGTGCGGACCTGCGGATCGGCCGGCACCAGCGGGTCGCCTTCGAGCGCCATCAGCGGCTGGTCGCCGCGCACCTCGCGGGCCGGTCCCCATTCCGGCGACAGTTCGTCCCAGAGCCCGAGCACCTGCGGCGCGGGACCGACGAGCGAGGAGCAGGTGCGCTGGCGGCGCAGCGCCCGGTCGGCGAAGGACCGCAGCGCCGAAGCGTTGCCGCGCAACGGGATCAGGTTGGGCCCGGCGAAGCACAGCCCGGTGAGCCGTCCGGCGCGCACCGGACGGGAATCGGCCGCCCACAGCTCGCCACCGAGCCGCCACGGGTCGAGACCGGCCGCCTCGACCCGGGCGCTGACCATGCAGCTGCCCACCGGGTCGGCGGCGAGTGCAGCGCGCACCGCCGGATAGTCCCGATCGTCGAGCAGCCGTGCACCTGCAAGCCGCAACACAGGGTCCAGAGTGCCAGATGAACCGGGTGAACGGAACGCGAGCCGGCCGACACGCTGAGATGAACGGTCCTCGCACCCGAACGGCGGCGCCCCGGCGGGCCTCGCCACCGACCGTGCCCGGACCGGGTGCGCGCGTGCCACAGCGCTCCGGAGCCGGCTCCGCGGCGTTCCGTGAAGGACTCCTTGAGGGAATCTGATTCCCTCAAGGAGTCCTTCACGGAGGTCGGGTTTCGGTTTCCGGCTCAGTGCTGCCGCGGAACCAGGTGCAGCAGCCGCGAAGCGTGCGGAGCCAGCGTCGCGGTGAAGCTGTCCTGGCGCACGCCCAGATTCCGATGCGTCCACAGGTCCCGCACCGTCGCGGGGCCGCTGAGCCCCAGGTCCGGCCAGGACGCCGTGACCGAGGCCGCCGTCGAGCCCAGGTTGAACAGCGCGACCGTCACCCCGCCGTGGCCGTCCGGGCTGAACCACACCTGCTGCTGAGTCGCCTGCGAAACCGGACGCGCGGGCCGTCCCGCCTGGTCGACGGCCAGCACCTCGCGGTTGGTGAGCAGTTTCAGGTCGTCCGGGTCGAGTTTCGTCAGGTCGGTGCCGAGCAGCAACGGCGACGCTTCGATCGCCCACAGCGTCAGCACGCTTTGGCGCTCGTCCGGGGTGATGCCGTTCGCGTCGCCGTTGCCGACCTCGATGGAGTCCAGGTCGTTCCAGTGGCCCGGCCCCGCGTAGCGCGTCCACTGGGGAACGTCGGCGAAGCGCAGCTTGACCCGCACGTCCCAGTTCGTCAGGCCGACGCAGTGCGAGTAGCACTCGATGTCGCCCTCGATCCGCCAACCGTTGCTGTAGCGCTGCCACGTCTCGGCTTCGGCGATGCTGAGCGAGTTCGACAGTTCCAAGTGGATCGGACGGCCGGTGGCCTGGATCGCCGCGTGCCACTGCCGGATGTCCTCGCGGTTGTCCGCGGGGATCTTTCCGCCGCCCGGGCCGACGAAGTCCATTTTGATGTAGTCGACGCCCCACGACGCCAGCTGCCGCGCCTGCGAGCGGACGTACGCGGCCGCGCCGGGCTTGCTGAAGTCGAGCTTCGCGGATTTGTCGTCCGCGGTGTTGCCCGCGCCGGGCATGACGATGTCGTGCACCCGGTACGGCGTGCCTTCGATCGGCGAGTCCGCCGCGACCGCTTGCGCCGGGACGCCGGGCACCAGATAGATGCCGAATTTCAGCCCGCGCTGATGCAGGTAGCGGGCGAGCGAGGCGATGCCGCTGGGGAATTTCGCCGGATCCGGCGTGACCCGGCCGAACTCGTCGACGTGGTCGGTCCAGCCCGCGTCGATGTTGAGGTACCGGTAGCCGTAGGCGGCGAGCCGGTCGTGCATGACGTCGGCCTGGGCCTTGAGCGTCTCCTCGGTGAATTTCCGGCGCAGCGAGCTCCAGCTGCTCCAGCCCATCGGCGGCGTTCTCGCCACCGGCGTCCAGGACTCGATCGACTGACTGTCCGCCGCGGCTGTTCCGGCCAGCGACCCGAACAGCACCGCTACCGCCGCGGCCAGCACACCGATCCGACTTCGCTTCATCGCGACCACCTCTCCCGGGGATCGCTTCGTTGTACGCGCGCCAGACCAGGTTCAGCAACGATTCATCGGATCAATGCCCGCTAACCGGGACGAGCCCCGCGGACCGAGTCACCCCTGTTCACCACCGTGAACGCACGGATTATTCGCTGGCGACCCCTCGACATGACCGGCGATAGATCCTATCTTTCTTGCGGCGCAGGCTCGCGTCGTTCACTGGCGAACACGGAGGTCCCGGATGAAGCTCAGACCAGCGCGCTCCCTCGGGTTAGCCGCGGCGGTGGCGGCCGCGACCGCGCTGCTTCCCGCCGGCGCGGCCGCGGCGTGGCCGGGCAGCCAGGACGTGTACGTCTCGCCGTGGGGCAACGATTCCGGTTCCGGCGCCGCCTGGTCGCCGGTGCGCACGCTCCCCCGGGCGCAGCAGCTGGTGCGGCAACGCGCCGCGCACCTCAATTCCGATCTGACCGTGCACGTCGCCTCCGGCACCTACCGGCTCGACAAACCGCTCGAACTCGACGCGGCGGATTCCGGCACGAACGGACACCGGGTCGTCTGGCAGGGCTCGCCGGGCACCGTGGTCAGCGGCGGCAAGCAAGTCACCGGCTGGCGTCCGGTCGCCGGACGGCCAGGGCTCTACTCCGCGCCCGCGCCCGCCGGGCTGGACAACACTCGCCAGCTGTACGTCGACGGCGTCCGCGCGCAGCGGGCCTCCGGGCGGCTTCCGGTGACGGTGACGGCGACCGACACCGGATACACCGCCTCCGCGGACACGATGGCGCACTGGCGCAACCCGAGCGACCTCGAACTGGTGTACACCAGCGGCGAGGGACTGTGGAACGTCGAGCGCAACGGGCTCGGCCAGTGGACCGAACCGCGCTGCCCGATCGCCTCGGCGCGGGGCACGACGATCACCATGGCGCAGCCGTGCTGGGACAACTCGACCCGGCGCGTGATGTTCGCCGACATCCCCGGCCGCTCGGTCAACATGGTCGGCCCCGGCGACCTCACCAACGGACGCCAACCGTCCTATGTGGAGAACGCGTTCGAGCTGCTGGACACCCCCGGCGAGTGGTACCTCGACCGCTCCGCGCACACCGTCTACTACCTGCCGCGCCAGGGCGAGAACCTGCAGCGCGCCGACGTCGAGCTGCCCGCGCTGGAGAAGCTGGTGGACGGCCGCGGCACCGCCGAAGCACCGATCCACGACATCTCGTTCCGCGGCATCCAGTTCTCCTACGCGACCTGGCTCGAACCGTCGTCGCCGGAAGGCTTTTCCGAAATCCAGGCCGGCTACCGGATCACCGGCGAACGCGGCTGGGCCACGCAGGGCCTGTGCCAGTTCACTCCCGGCGGCACCTGCCCGTACGCGGACTGGACGAAGGAACCCGGCAACGTCTCGATGTCGCACGGGCACCGGATCGAGTTCAGCGACACCGTCTTCGCCCACCTCGGCGCGGCCGGGCTGGACCTCGGCGAAGGCGCGCAGGACAGCACCGTGTCCGACAGCGTGTTCACCGACATCTCCGGCAACGGCGTGGAAATCGGCGGGGTCAGCAAGCCCGCCGCGGCCGGCGCGGACCTGACCGCGCGGGTCAAGGTGACCAACAACCACCTGTACGGCATGCCGCGCGAATTCACCGGCGGAGTCCCGATCGTCAACGGGTACTCGCAGGACAATGTCGTGTCGCACAACCAGATCGACCACGTCGCGTACTCCGGCATCTCGATGGGATGGGGCGGCTGGCCGGACAAGATCAAGCAGCCCGCGACGCCGAACGTCTCGCGCAACAACGTGGTGTCGGACAACCTGATCCACGACTACATGCTTTCGCTGGACGACGGCGGAGGCGTTTACACCCAGGGCATCACCGGTCCGTCGCAGGCCGAGGGCGAGAAGGTCACCGGGAACGTCATCTACGACCAGTGGGGCCTCGGCAAATCCGTCTACACCGACAACGGCTGCACCTACGAAACCGTTTCCGGCAACGTGCTTTACCACGCGGCGTACGCCAACGTCGCCTCCACGCACGTCGACTACCGCGACTCGCTCGGCAACAACGACCCGACCGTCATCTCCGACAACTACTGGGAGCAGGGGGATCCGGACGGCGACAAGAAGGGCGTCAGCACGTCCGGCAACCACCTGCTGAACAACCCGGCCGCCGCACCCAAGTCCATTGTGGACAACGCGGGAATCGAACCGGGTCACCGTTCGGTGCTGAACCGCCGGATCGACGGCGCGTCCGCTCCGCAGGCTCCGACGCGGATCGGCACGTTCGCGGTGTCCGGGCAGCTGTACGCGACCTGGAACCCGACGGTCGCGGAAAACAGTGCGCCGGTGCAGCAGTACGTGCTGACCGCTTCGGACGGCAAGCACAGCGTGACGAGTTCGGTGTCTGCCAAGGACTTCGCCCGCACTGGGTACACGGTGATTCCGAAACTGACTGATGGCCAGACGTACACGGTCACGGTCGCCGCGCGGAACCGGTACGGGGTCGGCCTGCCGTCGCTGCCGTCGGCACCGGTCACGGTCGGGCAGCCGGGCACCCAGCTCGCCGCGGTTCCGACCGGGGCGAAGGCGCTGCCGAGCACGGACGCGGCGAGCATCCACTGGACGCCGCCGAAGGAAAGCGGGTCCACGCCGGTGATCGGCTACCGGATCACCGTGTCCGACGGCCGCACCATCGAGGTCACCGGCCGCGACACGATCGTCAGCCAGCCCACACAGAAGGGCCTGACGCGCGTCGTGGACGGGCTGAAGTCCGGCACCGCGTACACGTTCACCATCGCCGCCGTCACCGGAAACGGCGTCGGCCCCGCGGTGACGGTGCAAACCACCACCGCGTGACCCGGTGATCGGCGCGTACCGGACCTCCCCGCCGGTACGCGCCGATCACCCTGTTCGGAAGGCCCTCCGGTACGCCCCCGGAGTCGTCCCCACCCGCTCCCGGAACCGGCGGCGCAAATTCACCGCCGACGCCAGGCCGACCCGCACGGCGATCGCGTCCACCGGCAGATCCGTCTCCTCCAGCAACCGCCGCGCTTCCGCCACCCGCCGCGACAGCAGCCACGCACCCGGGCTCGTTCCCAGCTGGTCAGCGAACCGGCGCGCCAGCGTCCGCGGGGAAATCCTCAAGTAGGCAGCCAAATCCTCGATCGACAGCGGCGTGCCCAGCCGCTCCCCCGCCCAGTCGAGCAGACCGCCCAACGCGTCCGGGGAAGCTTGCGGCGGCGCGTACTGCGCCTGCCCGCCCTCGCGATGCGTCGGCATCACCATGTGCCGTGAGACGAGCGCCGCGTGCGCCGCGCCGTGATCCCGGCGGACCAGGTGCAGGCACAGGTCGATGCCCGCTCCCGCACCCGCGCTCGTGGCGACGTCGCCGTGGTCCACGTACAGCACGTCCGGTTCCACACGCACTGCCGGGAAATCCCGCCGCAGCTGCTCGACTCGCGCCCAGTGCGTCGTGGCCGATCTTCCGTCCAGCAGCCCGGTCTGAGCGAGCGCGAAGACGCCTGAGCAGATCGTGACCAGCCGCGCGCCTCGCTCGTGCGCGTTCAGCAACGCCCGGCGCACCTTCGGGGACAGCGGCGTCTCGACCGGCAGCCAGCCGGGAATCAGCACCGTGTCGGCTGCGGCGAGCCGGGAAAGCCCGTGGGACACGTGCATCGCGTACCCGGCCGTCGTAGGCACCGGGCCGGGTTTCTCGGTGCACACCTCGAATTCGTAGTACTGCGGCACGCCGTCGCGGGGCGTGCCGAACACTTCGGCGCCGCAGCCGAGTTCGAACGTCGACTGCACCGGCCGGACGAGAGCGACCACGCGATGCATGGCAAGAAAGTACCCTATGACGTCTTTCCTGACACTGTCCCGCGCGCGCACGGGGAGCCAGGCTGGGGCCCATGCACTCCGAAATCCTTGCTCAGCCGGGCTACACCTCGGTCCCGGTCGACGAAGCCCCGGTGAAGGACCTGTTCCCCGGCATCCGCCTCCGCCCGCTGTGGAAGGGCGAAAACGGCGCGCACGCCAACGTTGTCGAGTTCGATCCCGGCAGCACGTGGCCGGAACGCGACGTCCACGAGCCGGGTCCCGAGGAGGTCTTCGTCGTGTCCGGCACCTTCAACGACGGCGCCCGCGACTACCCGGCCGGCACGTTCCTGCACGCCCCGGCCGGTTCGTGGCACGTCCCGGCCACGGAGACCGGCTGCACGCTGTTCGTCTTCTACCCCGAGGGTTAAGCGCCCCGGTAACTCCCGACCGTCCAAGCGTTCCCCTCGGGGTCGCGGACGGTGAACGTGTGCGAGCCGTAGTCGGTGTCGTGCAGCTCCACGCTGACCTCGGCACCGGCTTCGCGCACGCGGGCGTAAATCTCGTCCACCCGGTCCGAAACCACATACGCCGCGCTGGTGCCGGGCTTCATCTCGTCGTGCACGCCGTCGGCGGGACCCCCGCTGCTGCCCAGCATCACGGCACCGCCCTCCGGCCACCGGAGTTCGGCGTGCGCGACGCCGTTTTCCCCAGGGACCACAAGGGTTTCCTCGAAGCCGAGAACGTCAGCGAGAAACCGGATCGCGCCGTGGGCGTCGTGGTAGCGGAAAGCCGGCCAGACTGTCGGTTGTGGTGTCATGCCACCGATTCTGCGGCGGCGTCCTTCGTCTCGTCTTGGAGAAACGGGAGCTCCTCGGCCATCCACGTCCGCGGCGAGCAGCCCGCGAGCGCGCGCCACTCGTTGGAGAAGTGCGCCTGGTCGTAATACCCCGCGGCGTGGGCGATCCCGGCCAGATCGCGGTGTCCGGTCCGCAGCAGCCGGACCGCTCGCTCGAACCGCAGCACGCGCGCCGCCTGTTTCGGGGCCAGCCCCAGCTCGGCGCGGAACCGCTCCCCCAGATGCCGCCGGCTCCAGCCGACCTCGTCCGCCAGCTCGCCGACCCGCACCAGTCCGCCGCTGCGGCGCAACTCGCGCCAGGCCCGGTCCAGCTCGGGCGGCGGCGCAGCGGGTTCGACCGCCCGCGCGGCCAGCACCTCGTCGAGGATCGCGAACCGGGTCCGCCAGTCGCCGGCCTCGGCGAGCCGGTCCGGAAGCCGGGCGAGGTCGCCGCCGAAGTCCGCGAGGTCGGCCACCCGGCCGGTCAGCTCGGCGGCGGTGACGCCCAGCAGCGTCCGCGCGCCCAGCGGATCCAGCTCCAGCTGCACCCCGCGCTGCACCCGATCCTGCGTGATCAGCGCGGGCTCGGTGTGCAGGCCGCCGACCACGCTCTGCAACGCTCCGGCCCCGCCCAGCCCGGCGTACCGGATCGGCTCCTCGAGGCTGATCACGAGCGTGACGTGCCGCGACGGCAACCCGCGGTGCACCGCGAGGGTGACGTTCTCCTGCGCGTACCCGACGTAGCGCGTGACCAGGCCCCGCAGCACCGGATGCGGCGGACGGGCGGCCCAGCTGTGACTCACGCGACCAGGCTAGCCCGGACCCGCCCGGATTCTGCTACCACGGGAGGGCGGTCCCCACGACGAGGAGAAGCCCGATGACGATCCAGGAACAGGCCCAGCAGCTCGAACTGCTGGCCGACCAGGTGCCGACCGGCATCGCCCTCGCCACCAAGGGCGAACTGGAAGATCTGCAGGCGCAGGTCCTCGGCCTGCTCGGCGAAACCGGCACCGCCACCGCGATCCAGGGTTCGGTGCAGATCGCGATCCGGCAGATCGACGAGGTGGCGGCTTCGCTGGAAAACGTGCGGCTGCAGATCCGGGAAGCGGCGCAGCATCACCTGCGCGGCTGACGTTATCGAAGCAGTCGACCGAGAAACCCCGGCAAGCGACTGGCACCGCATCTAGTCAGACGCGTGCGATGGTCCTGGCAGCCGCGCGAAGGCGGCGGCGTCTTCGAGATCGCTTCCAGTGGAGACGACTAGCCCTCCGGCAACGGCTCCCGATGCTCCGCCCGCAACCCGTCCAGGGAAACCCGCAGCAACCGCTGCCACATCTGCGGCCCGCCCGCATCCGTGCACTGCGCCGCGTACCCCAGCGAAATCAGCAGCAACACCAGATCATCCGCAGTAATCCCAGGCCGCAGCAACTCCGCAGCCCGGACCCGCAGCTCCTCCAGAACCGCGCGGAGCCGCGGGATCCCGGCGGCGTCGGGGTCCGTCCAGGTCAGCGCGAAGCTCTCCATCAGCGCGCGGTGCCGGGCACAGCCGGACAACGCCTGGCGATAGAAGTCCGTCAGCGCCGCCCACGGGTCTTCCGCGTCGATCGCGGCTTGGCGCGCGGCCTCGGCCCACCGGGAGAAGTCCTGGTCCAGGACTGTCCGGACCAGGTCTTCCTTCTTCGGGAAATGCCGGTACAGCGTCCCCATGCCGACCCCGCTGCGCCGGGCGATTTCGCGGACGTCGACTGCGGCTCCCTGCTCCGCCAGCACCTCCGCGGCGGCTTCGACGATCGCCTCGCGGTTGCGGATCGCGTCCGCGCGCACGGCACGTCGACGCGGGGTGGTGTGCGGTTCAGCCACGGCCATGCGCCGAGCATACCCGCTTAACCGGAGCACTTGCTCCTCCTAGTGTGCTACTTTTCGGAGCAAGTGCTCCGCCTAGCGAAGGAGATGCCGTGCCCACCCTCGCCGACTGGAATGTCCGGATCATCGCCGAACTTCGGGAGAACGGCGGATACGCCGCCTGGAGCAGTCCGGAGGAAATGGCGGCGGGTCGTCCGATACCACCGCGAATGCCGGGATTTCCGGAAAGAGGAATGCCGCTGATTCTCGTGCACCACATCGGGGCGAAAACCGGGAAAGCGCGGATCAGTCCGCTGTTCTACCAGCCGGTCGGCGACAGCTGGGCGATCTTCGGCACGCACGGCGGCAGCCCGCGCGACCCCGCGTGGCACCGCAACCTCATGGCGAATCCGCGGACCGTCGTCGAGGCGGGCGCGGAAGAAATCCCGGTCGAAGCACGGCTGACCGCTGGGGAGGAGCGTGCCCGGATCTGGGCGAAACAGATCGCGCTGGTCCCGAAATTCGCCGAATTCGAGGCAGCTTCCGGGAGGCAGGTCCCGGTCGTCCTGCTGGAACGCCGCTGAAACAGGAAAAGGCTCCCTGGCCGAAGCCGGGGAGCCCGTTCCGCGGAAAGAAACTCAGCCGACGGTGACGCTCGGCGTGCCCTCGCCGATCGATTCGCCGGATTCCTCGGCGATCCGCATGGCTTCCTCGATCAGGGTTTCCACGATCGCGTGCTCGGGCACGGTCTTGATGACCTCGCCCTTGACGAAGATCTGGCCCTTGCCGTTGCCGGACGCGACGCCGAGGTCGGCCTCGCGGGCCTCGCCGGGGCCGTTCACGACGCAGCCCATCACCGCGACGCGCAGCGGGATTTCCATCCCCTCCAGCCCGGCGGTGACCTGGTCGGCGAGGGTGTAGACGTCGACCTGCGCGCGTCCGCAGGACGGGCACGACACGATCTCCAGCTTCCGCGGCCGCAGGTTCAGCGACTGCAGGATCTGCGTGCCGACCTTGACCTCCTCCACCGGCGGCGCGGACAGCGACACCCGGATGGTGTCGCCGATGCCCTGGCGCAGCAGCGCGCCGAACGCGACGGCGGACTTGATGGTGCCCTGGAACGCTGGCCCGGCCTCGGTGACGCCTAGGTGCAGCGGGTAATCGCACTGCTCGGCGAGCAGCTCGTAGGCGCGCACCATCACGACCGGGTCGTTGTGCTTGACCGAGATCTTGATGTCGTGGAAATCGTGCTCGGCGAACAGCGAGGCCTCCCACATCGCCGATTCGGCGAGCGCTTCCGGGGTGGCCTTGCCGTGCTTCTCGAGCAGCCGCTTGTCGAGCGACCCGGCGTTGACGCCGATCCGGATCGGCGTGCCGTGGTCCTTCGCGGCCTGCGCGATTTCCTTGACCTGGTCGTCGAACTTGCGGATGTTGCCCGGGTTCACCCGGACCGCGGCGCAGCCCGCCTCGATCGCGGCGAACACGTACTTGGGCTGGAAGTGGATGTCGGCGATCACCGGGATCTGCGACTTCTTCGCGATCGCGGGCAGCGCCTCGGCGTCGTCGGCCGACGGGCACGCGACGCGCACGATGTCGCAGCCGGCCGCGGTCAGCTCGGCGATCTGCTGCAGGGTGGCGTTGACGTCGGCGGTCAGCGTCGTGGTCATCGACTGCACCGAGATCGGGTGGTCGCTGCCGACTCCCACCGACCCCACCATCAGCTGGCGGGTCTTGCGGCGCTCGGCGAGAACGGGCGGGGGCAGAGCGGGCATACCTAACGCGACGGTCACGCTTCCAGCGTACCCACCTCGCCCGGGTGCGGTTCAACGAAGTCAGCCGACGCGGTGAGCAGCGTTACCCCCGGTCGGGCGACCGGGCTCGCGTACGTGACCCGGCCGGTGCGCGCGGTTACTGCAGGCGGATCGGGTTGACGATGTCCGCGGTCACCGTGAGCAGCGTGACCCCGCCGCCGATCACCACCAGCACCATCGTGATCGCGGACAGCTTCGTGTAGTCGACCGGGCCGCCCGCGGGTTTGCCGCGCAGGCCGCGCAGCCAGTCGCGCACCCGCTCGTACCAGACGATGGCGATGTGCCCGCCGTCCATCGGCAGCAGCGGCAGCAGGTTGAACACGCCGATGAAGAAGTTCAGGCTGGCCAGCAGCAGCAGGAAGACCTGCCACAGCCCGGCCTCGACCGCCTCGCCGCCGAGCCGGCTCGCGCCGACCACGCTGACCGGGGTGTCCGGGTCGCGCTGGGCGCCGAAGATCGAGTTGAAGACCGCCGGGATGCGCTTCGGGAAGGCCATCAGCCCGTCCCACGTGCGGGCGAACATGTCGCCGGTGAACGAGGTCGCGCCGCCGAACGCGCCGAGCACGCTGTAGTGGATCGAGGTGGCGCGGGCGATGCCCACCGCGCCCACCGAATGGGTGCCGCCGTTCCCGGTGGGACGGGTCACCTTCGGAATGTCGACGGTGAACGTCCGCTCGACCCCGTCGCGTTTCACGACCACCGGGACCGGACCGGAGAGCGACTGCACCTGGTTCACCATGTCGTCCCAGGTCGGAGTGGGTTTGCCCGCCACGGACAGCACCTGGTCGCCCGGCAGGATCCCGGCCTGTTTGGCGGGCGCCGGGTCGCCCGGTTTGCAGACCGGGTTGTTGGCCTGCTCGACCGTGGTGGCGTTCTGCACGCAATCGGAGATCTGCGCGGCGATGGGCTTCAGATCCACGTTCGGCAGGCCCATGGTCGCGGCCATGACGAACAGCACGATGAAGCCGAGCAGGAAGTGCGTGATGGAACCGGCCGACATCACGACGGTCCGCTTCCAGGCCTTGAACCGCCACATCGCCCGCGGCGCCTCTTCCGCGGTGACCTCGTCGAGCGCGGTCATGCCCGCGATGTCGCAGAAGCCGCCGAGCGGGATCGCCTTGAGGCCGTATTCGGTCTCGCCGCGCCGGAAGGAGAACACCGTCGGGCCGAAGCCGACGAAGTACCGGCGGACCCGCATCCCGAACATCCGGGCGGTGACCATGTGGCCCGCTTCGTGCAACGCGACCGACAAACAGATCGCGAGCGCGAAAAGCACCACGCCGATCACATAGGCAAGCACGGGCCAGCCACCTCACCCCTCAGCCGCGACCCGCGAGGCGGTGGCGGCAGGTTTCGTCGTCTTCCACGGCTTCAGGCGGCGAGACCACCCGGGAAGTTTCGGGTTCAAGTATCCGCCGCCAGCGTGAAACCAGTGTTGCATCGACCGGCGCGGCCGCGCGCACCGGTCGCGCTCATCCCAGCAGCTCGGCGGCCCGGGTGCGGGCCCACTGCTCGGCGGCCAGCACGTCCGCGACGTCACGGGGTTCGCGCCGCCATTCGTCCGCGTCGGACACCACCCGCGACACAGTGTCCACAATCGACAGGAACGTGGCCTTGCCGGCCAGGAACGCAGCCACCGATTCCTCGTTCGCCGCGTTGAAAACCGCGGGAAGGCACCCGCCCGCGGTCCCGGCTTCGCGAGCCAGCTCGACCGCCGGGAACGCCTCGTTGTCGACCGGCTCGAAGGTCCAGCTCGCCGCCGTGTCCCAGGAGCACGCCGCGGCCGCGCCGGGCACGCGGTGCGGCCAGTTGAGCGCCAGGGCGATCGGCAGCCGCATGTCCGGCGGGCTCGCCTGGGCGATCGTGGAGCCGTCGGCGAAGGTGACCATGGAGTGCACGATGGACTGCGGATGCACCGTCACGTCGATCCGCGCGGGTTCGACGCCGAACAGCAGCGACGCCTCGATCAGCTCCAGGCCCTTGTTCACCAGCGTGGCCGAGTTGATGGTGACCAACCGGCCCATCGACCACGTCGGGTGCGCCATCGCCTGTTCGACGGTGACCTCGCCGAGGTCCGCGCGCTTCTTGCCGCGGAACGGGCCGCCGGACGCGGTCAGCACCAGCCGCGCGACCTCGTTGTCCTCCCCGGAACGCAGTGCTTGCGCCATCGCCGAATGTTCGGAGTCGACCGGCACCAGCTGTCCCGGCTTCGCCGCGGCGAGCACCAGCGGACCGCCGGCGATCAGGGATTCCTTGTTGGCCAGCGCGAGCGTCGCGCCGGTGGCGAGCGCGCGCAGCGTCGGCTCGAGGCCAAGCGAGCCGGGCAGCCCGTTGAGCACGACGTCGACCCGAACCGAGTCGATCAGCTCGGCCACCGCGTCCGCACCGGCGAGGATGCGCGGGAGACGGAACTCGCCCTTCGCGTACCCCCGGCGCTGGGCCTCGGCGTACAGCGCGAGCTGCACGTCTTCGACCGCCGTGGGCTTCGTCACGGCGATGGCCGCTACTTCGTGGGCGATCGCTTGCTCGGCGATTGCCGCCGGATCGGAACCGCCGGCGGCGAGGCCGGCGATCGTGAACAAATGCGGGTTACGTGCGGCGACGTCGAGCGCCTGAGTCCCGATGGACCCGGTGGAACCCAGCACGAGGACGCTTCGCGAAGTAGTCATCGGCAAGCATTATGGCCCGGGTCGTGTCCGTGCGGCGGCCAGCGGTGTGGGATCATGCGAGGGCACAACGTCAGGCGGTTTGAAGGAGTGGTCGTGGCAGGCAAGGCGGTCGAGAAGCGCCCCGAGGTCGACCCGCGCGACGAGCCGTCGGCGGAGTGGGGCTGGCACGGCTCGTTCCCGAAGGCCACCCGCATCGCCGGCTGGGTGTCCGCGGTCATCCTGCTGCTGATGCTCAAGGGCAACCACGAGAACAACACCGAGAACGTGTGGCTCGTCGGCCTGGCCGCGTTCATCGTCCTGCTTCTGCTGCTCGACCTGCGCAAGAGCCGCACCGCCTGGCGCAAGTAAGCACTGGTGCCGGGAGCGCGCTTTCGCTAGTTTCCGGGCCCATGAAGCCACGCTGGGCCGCGCTCGCGGCCGCCGTACTCGCCGGTCTTTCCCTGTGCACCGCGGCCCCGGCCAGCGCTGCCCCTTCGGCGAAGCCGCCAGTGGTGAGCTGCACCTTCACGCCGACGCCGGACAACCCGGCGGCGCGCCCGGTACTGCGTCCGCTGCCGTTCGCGCTCACCCGCGGAACGGTCGACGTCACCTTCCACTACAACTACGGCCCGGTCACCGTGCGGCTCAACCGCGCCGGGGCGGCCCCGTGCGCTGTGGCGAACATGACCAGCCTGGTGCTGCAGCACTTCTACGACCGCTCGCAGTGCTGGCGGCTGACGAACTCCGCACGCCTCGGCGTCCTGCAGTGCGGCGACATCTACGAGGTCGAAAAGGGCGGCCCGGGCTACAAATTCCCGGACGAGGTGACCGGCAAGGAAACCTACGAGCGCGGCACCGTCGCGATGGGCAACCAGGGCCCGGGCACGAACGGCAGCGAGTTCTTCATCGTGCACTCGTTCGCGCACATCCCGGCGAACTACTCGGTGCTCGGCAAGGTGGTGCGCGGCATGGAGGTCCTCGACCGGATGGTCGCGGACGGCATCATCCCGGCCGACCCGAACGGCCCGCTCGACGGCGCGCCCAGGCACCCGGTGAAGATCCGCTCGGTCAGCTTCGGCTGGTGACTTCCGGCGCACAGGCGCGCAGCCGCTACGCTGACGCGACCATGGACGAGATCAAGCCGGGACTTTCGGTGGTCGCCGAACTCGACCTTGGCGAGTTGACCCGCCACGCAAGTCGCGAGGGATTCCGGGTGCTGGTCTTGTCAGGCGTCGGTCCCGGCAAGAAGTCGTTCTTCGACCAGGTGGAGACGCAGCTGCCGACGGACCCTCCGCTCGGGAAAGTCAACGTCTGGGACGCCCTCGCCGATTCGCTCTGGGAAGGTATGCGCTGCCTCCCCGAGCACAAACTGCTTCTGGTCTGGCTCGACAGCAAGGAATTCGCCGACAACTCCCCGGACGAGTTCGCGGTCGCCCTGTCGGTGCTGAGGGACCTCACCGACATCCCGATGTGTCCGGACGGCTCGCCGGGGCAACGGAAGTCCGTGGCGATCTTCGTAGCCGCGACGGCGGCACCCCTGAAATCATGACCGGCATGAGCACGCCCCCGGACGGTCTCCCCGTCTACCGAGTCCTCACCGGTCCCGACGACGCCGCCTTCTGCCGACGAGTCAGCGAAGCCCTCGCGCTCGGCTATCGCCTGCACGAGGGCCCCGCGGTGACCTTCAACGGCGAGAACGTGATCGTCGCCCAAGCCGTGCTCTGGCCGGACGCCGCTACCGGTCGCTCCGGGGAGACACCAGCTCGCTAGGTCCGCCACCGGATTCCCCAGCCACCGCGGCCAGTTCCTCCCCCACCGATTCCGGCGCCTTCTTCGTGTCCTTCGTCAGCAGCGACGCCACCGCGCCGATCAGGCACACCGCGATCGCGAAGCCGAACGCCACCGCGAGGCCGTCCTGGAACGGGCCCGAGATCAGGTTCGGGAAGAAGCTGCGGCCGGTCAGGAAGCTCGCCTGGTCGGCGGGCAGGTGCGCGAGCTGGCCGCCCAGCAGCTGCTGGATCGGGTTGTAGCCGAGGAACGCCGCGAACAGCACCGCGACCGCCGGCAGGTGGGCGACCTGTTGCGCGGCCGCCTCGGGAACGCCGTGCTGGGTCAGGCCCTGCGACATCGCGACCGGCAGGTGGTCGGACAGGCCGGCGATGATCAGGCTGAAGAAGAAGCCGATCGACAGCACCATCGCGGCGTTCTGGAAGGTGGTCATCATGCCCGCGCCGGACCCGCGTGCGTCGGCGGGAAGGCTGTTCATCACCTCGGCCCGGTTCGGCGAGGAGAACATGCCCATGCCGATGCCGTTGAGCAGCAGGATCCCGGCGAACGCCCAGTAGTCGAAGTTCACCGGCAGCAGCGTCAGCAGCAGGAACGTGAGCGCGGTGAGGACCAGGCCGCCGGAGGCGAGCGCGCGGCTGCCGATCCGGTCGGACAGGATGCCGGACGTCGGCGCGGCCACCAGGAAGCCGATGGTCAGCGGCAGCATGTAGATCCCTGCCCACAGCGGCGTCTGCTCGAAGGTGAAACCGTGCTGCGGCAACCAGATTCCCTGCAGCCAGATGATCAGCACGAACTGCAGCCCGCCGCGGCCGAGCGACGCCGTCAGGTTCGCCAGATTGCCCCAGCTGAACGAGCGGATCCGGAACAGCGACAGCCGGAACAGCGGGTTCGGCACCTTCGTCTCGATCACCACGAACGCGACCAGCACCGCGGCTCCGCCGATCAGGCAGGACAGCACCATCGGGCTGCCCCAGCCGGTCTGCGAAGTGCCGTACGGCTGGATTCCGTAGGTGATCCCCACCAGCACGGAGATGAGGCCGACCGCGAAGGTGATGTTGCCCCACCAGTCCATTTTCGCGTGCTGGCGGACGCCGGTGTCGTGGAGTTTGACGTACGCCCACACCGTGCCGATCACGCCGAACGGCACCGACACCAGGAAGATCAGGTTCCAGTCCACCGGCGCCAGCACACCGCCGACCACGAGGCCGAGGAACGAGCCCGCGATGGCCGCGACGCCGTTCATGCCGAGCGCGAGCCCGCGCTGGTTGGCCGGGAACGCGTCGGTGAGGATGGCCGACGAGTTCGCCATCAGGAACGCGCCGCCGACGCCCTGCACAATCCGCCAGCCGATCAGCCACAGCGCGGCCGCGTCGCCGTCGAACCAGGTGATCGCCAGCATGATCGAGGAAACGGTGAACACGGCGAAGCCGAGGTTGTACATCCTGGCCCGGCCGTACATGTCGCCGAGCCTGCCGAACGCCACCACCAGCACCGCGGTGACCACGAGGAAGCCCATGATCATCCACAGCAGGTAGCTCGTGTTCGACGGCTCCAGCGGATTGATGCCGATGCCCTTGAAGATGTCGGGCAGCGCGATCAGCACGATGGACGAGTTGATCGTCGCGATCAGCATCCCGAGCGTCGTGTTGGACAGCGCGATCCACTTGTACCGCGGACCGAGTTCCGCGATCGAATAAGTCCTGCGCTCCGCCACTGTCGAAAACCCCTCTCCCAGCCGTTCCCTTAGCTAGGCTAAGCAAGTTGGTTGCGGCAGGCAACCAACAAAAGAAAACGACTGGGAGACAAGGGTCACAAACGCGTGACTATCCTTTGTGGACTGTTTACTTTCACTCGGTCGAGTTACCGCTGAGCGGGCCCCCGACGACCTTCCCCGGATTGAGGATCCCGTGCGGATCGAGGGCGTTCTTCACCGCCTGGTGCAGGTCGAGAACCGCTGGTCCGAGCTCTTTTTCGAGGCCGGGCCGCTTCAGCAGGCCGACGCCGTGCTCGCCGGTGACCGTCCCGCCGAGCGCGAGCGCGTCGGCGACGATGTCGTCGAACGCGGCCTGCGCGCGGCGCTGCGCGTCGTCGTCCCCGGACGGCGTAATCAGCAGCGGATGCAGATTCCCGTCGCCGATATGCGCGATATTGGCGATTTGCGTATTGTGCCGCTGCGCCGCCGCATCGATCCGGGCGAGCATGTCCGGCACCAAATGCGTCGGCACGCAGACGTCCTCGGTGAGCACCGGGCCGAGCCGTTCGAGCGCCGGGTACGCCAGCCGCCGGGCGGCGAACAACGCGTCCGCCTCCGCCTCGTCGGTCGACTGCGCGGCCCAGGTCGCGCCCGCCTTCTCGAAGCACTCCACCATGACCGCGGCCTCGTGCCCGCCCGGCACGTCGCTGCGGCCGAGCAGCACCACGTTCGCGTCGGCGGACAAGCCCATGTTCTTCCACGCGTCCACCGCGGCCAGGCAATGCCGGTCCACGAGTTCGAGCGCCGAGGGCACGATCCCGGCCGCGCGGATCGCCGCTGCCGCCTCCCCCGCCGCGACCGTCGAGTCGAAGTACCCGGCGACGGTCGCCTCCGGAGCTCGCTTCGCCCGCAGCCGCACGGTGATTTCGGTGATGACGCCGAGCGTTCCCTCCGACCCGACCATCAGCCCGGCGAGGTCGTATCCGGCCACGCCCTTCGCGGTGCGGCGGCCGAGCCGGACGAGTTCACCGGTCCCGGTCACGATCTGCAGCCCGAGCACGTAATCGCGGGTCACGCCGTACTTCACGCAGCACACGCCGCCCGCGTTGGTCGCGACGTTGCCGCCGATCGTCGACCATGGCGAGCTGGCCGGGTCCGGCGGGTACCACAGCCCGTGTTCCGCGCAGGCCGCGCGCAGATCGTCGTTGACCACGCCGGGTTCGACCACGGCGAGCCGTTCCACCGGGTCGATCTCCTTGATCGCGGTCATCCGGTCGGTCGCCAGCACAACGCAGCCGGACAGCGCGTTCGCCCCGCCGGACAGCCCGGTCCCCGCGCCGCGCGGCACGATCGGCGTGCCGTGTTTGATGCATTGCCGCACGGTCGCCTGCACCTCGTCGGCAGTGCGCGGGCGGACCAGGGCCACCGGTTCGCCGTACGGAGCCCACTCCGCTTCGTCGTGCGCATAGCTGCGCAGCACGTCGGGATCCCGCACGATCCGGTCGTCCGGCAGGACGGTGTGCAGGTCGTCGATCAGCATGGGGGCTCCCGCGTTTTTCCGGTCTGTTTCCCCGCCAGGTTAGGTCGAAATCCGCGTGGCTCGTTCGACGTATCGGTGAGAGCGAGTTTCGAGGAGGCAGCCATGGACACCACCGTCACCCGCCGCGGGATCTCGATGCTGCGTGCCGTCGCCGCCGGCCGCGGACGGCTGACCTGCAGCTGCGAGCCGGATCTGTTCGTCGACGGCCTGCCGTGCAGCGACCAGTTCACCGCGCACGCGCTGGCGCACGCCGGCCTGCTGCGCGCGAAGGAACCGGGACCGGTCGGGCGCCCGGTGCCCGCCGTGCTGACCCCGGCCGGGGAAGCGCTGCTCGCCGCTGCCTGACCCGGCTACGCTGACCCGCGAGAAACGGGAGGGCGGAGCAGATGGCGTCCGGAGCATCCGGAACGGAGACGGCGCGGCGCAGGCGGCGCACCACAGTGGCCCTCAAGGAGTCTCTGCGGGAACTGCGCAATCAGCTGTCGCTGCTGAACCACCAGGTCGGCGGACGGCTGAAACTCAAGGACGTCGATCTCGACTGCCTCGAACTGATTTCCTCCGCCGGACCGCTCAGCCCGAGCGCGCTCGCCCGCCGGGCGGGCCTGCATCCGGCGACCGTGACCGGCATCCTCGACCGGCTGCAGCGCGGCGGATGGATTGTGCGCGAACGGGATCCCGACGCTGCCGACCGGCGCGCGGTCACCGTGCGCGCGGTGCCGGGCCGCACGCAGGAAGTGTTTCGCGTGTACAGCGGGATGAACTCGGCGATGGACGATCTGTGCGCCGGGTACACCGAAGAGGAACTCATGCTGATCGCCGGTTTCCTGCGCCGCACCGCCGAAGCGGGCCGCGCCGCGACCGACGAACTCGCCGGGGAATGACGGAGGGGCCCCGCCGCTTCGCCCGAGCGCGAAACGACGAGGCCCCGGTACCGGCCGGCACCGCTCAGCTGTCGAGCGTGCCGTACACGATGATATTGTCGAGATAGCTCTTCTTCTCCGGGTCGAACGCGCCGCCGCAGGTGATCAGCCGGATCTGCGAATCGGACGTGTTGCCGTACACGGCTTCGGTGGGGAACGTCTTCTTCGCGATCTGGTCGACCTTGGTCACCGTGAACGTGGCCTTCGACCCGTCCTTGCGCCCGATGACGACCTTGTCGCCCTTCTTCATCTCGTGCAGCCGCCAGAAAATACCCTTCTGGTGGTTGCCGTCGATGTGGCCGAGGACGACCGCCGGCCCGATCTGGCCCGGTTTGGGGCCGAAGTGATACCAGCCCGCCTGCAGCGGCTGGTCCACCGGCGGCACCTGCACGGTCTTGTCGTCGTTGAGGCCGAGCGGCACCAGCGACGAATGCGCGTCGATGCTGGGAACGTCGAGCGAGACCGGGTCCGCGACCTCCTGGGCCGCCGCCGCGGAACTCGCCGGGGCCGCGGCGGGCGGGGTGTCCGCCGAACCGCAGCCCAGCAGGGCGAAGTTCGCGACGAAAGCCAGCAGGAGCGCGAAAAGCCCGAACCGGGAACGCGTCACTTGGCGGTCACCGCGGCCAGCGTGCCGTCGCCGGTCTCCGGAGCGCCGACCGGCACGACCTTGACCTGGCCGGGACCCTGGGCGGGCGGGGTCGCGCTCGGCTTGCCCGGCTCGCTCGGCTGGGTGGTCGGCGGAGTGGTCGGGTTGCCCGCGACCTTGGCGCAGGTGGCCGAGGCGAGCACGATGTCGCCCTTGCCGAGCGCGCCGGTGGCGTCGCCGCCGAGGAGCTTGATGTGCAGCGCGTTCACGGTGAGGCTGCCGTCGGAGTGCTTGATCTGCTCGTTGACGATCACCTGCAGCACGCCGTCGATGCCGAGCTTCTGGTTCGGCTTGGTCGAGACCGGGAGCTTGCCGATCTTGCCGAGGTCGAGGCCGACCAGCTCGGACGAGGCGGTGATGCCGTCCGGCGTGGACTTGCACTCGGAGCTGATCACGCGGGCCTTGGGGGTGGCGCCGGCGAGCGGGGCGAGCACCGGGAGCGCGGCGTCGACGATCAGGGCCTTGGCGTCGACCGGGCCGTTGCTGCCGTCCTGCTTCGCCGAGCTGCTGATCGCCTTCGCCGTGACCAGGCCCTTCAGCGGAACGTTCACCACCTCAGCGGACTCCGGGCCCTCGGTCGAGGAGGGCGCGATCTTGCCGGTGTCGACCGTGATCCCCTTGTCGCCGAGCACGCCGGGCAGCAGCGAGACCGAGGCGGACGCGCCGTAGGCCGACCCGGCGGGGGCCTCGGCGGCGAGCGCCGACGGGGCGACGGCGGTGGCGAGCAGAGCCAGCGCGGGAACGGCGACCGCTACGGTCCGTCCGCGCAGCAGGGCAGAACGCATGAATTGTCCTTCCGAACATCAAGAATGAAGCCGGCGCACGGATCCCCGAATCCACGCGTGACCGAGCACAACTGCCGGTCCCGGGCAGGCCGCGACATTATCAAGACGCCCGGGAAACGCAAAGCAAGATCCGTCGCGGAGCGCGCCCGCCAGCCGGTTCCCGTGACCACAATTATCGCAATTTCACCACTAAAGAGTGATGTAACACGGCCGCTTCACCGAGGGTTTCTCACGCTGAGCTACCGGAACCGAGGCCCCGATGGCGGATTGCGCCGTGCTCCACCCGGAGGAGTGATCCTTCGGAGGGTTTTCGCCGGGCACCCGCCGTAATGTGACGGCTACCGCACCCGGGCAACCATTTCCCAGTTCGCCAATTCGTCCCAGGAACCGCGCCCGCGCGGGCGGAAATTGTCCACAATGGAATCGACCGGAGCGGAACGAGCGAACGGGGAAAAGGGTACGATTTTCTTTCCCCGGGGCGGTGACCAGCGGCGACGCGCGAGCGCGGACAGTCCGAAAAGGACTCGGGGGTTCTCCCGTTGCTTCACCGCGACGGTGACCGGAGAGAAATCCCGGTCCGGAAACACGAGCGTTCGTCGACCATCTTCCGCGGAACATCGGCGGCACCGGAACGCTCGCCTCGACCAGCTGTCCGCACGGACACGCCGATCGCGGTCTTCCGGCAGCGGCTGCGCCGCGGATTTCGATGCCGCCGCGCCGAGTTCCGTCCGGATGCGGTCATCCGCGTCCCGCTTCAGGTCCAGCAGCGAGCGGGCGAACGCGCGCGTTGGGCACTACGTGCTTGCGACCTCGGCACCAGTTCGATGCCTCAGAGCTTGCCGCCCTTCCGGATGCGCGCGGCGATCCCGGCGATACCCAGCGCGGAGGCGGCCATCAGCGTCTTTGCCGACCTTCCGCCTCCGGTTTTGTCCTCAACTCCAGCCAATCGCCGGGCTTGCCCGCGCAGGCCACAGCTCAGTCAGCCGGGCCGCGCAGCGTCAGGACGACGCGCAAGACGTGTTCGACCGCCGATTCGAACATCGCTCCGCGCAGTTCGCCGCGTGTCTCGAGGTTGCGCGCGGCGAAGTCGAGCATGCGGTCCGGTCCGACGCGGCGGACGAGGAGCGCCGCGACCTCCTCGAGGTCGAGGCTCGGGTTGTCCAGCCGGGTGAGGGCGAACTCGATGATGAGCTCTTCGTCGGTCACCTTGCCAGGGTAAGCGAAAACCGGGCCTCAGCCGTCGCCTCGATAACGCCCGTAGGGATGCGCCTCGACCAGGGTGACGCGCACGAGTGCACCGCTGGGCACCTCGTATTCCCGCTGCTCCCCCGGCTTCGCGCCGTGCAGCGCCCGTCCGAGCGGAGAGTCCGGCGAATAGACCTCGAGCCCGCCGCCTTCCTCGTCGCGCGCGGCGAGCAGGAAGGTCTCGACCCCGCCGTCGTCGTAGCGGACGGTCAGGACCATCCCGGGCTCGGCGATCCCGTCGTCCGGCGGGTCCTCGCCGACCACCGCGTTCCGCAGCAGGTCCCGCAGCTGCCGGATCCGCGCCTGCCGGTGCTGCCTGCGCTCGAACTGGTCGTCCCCGTCCAGGTCGGGTTCGCGTTGCAGGGCGGCGAGTTCCGCGGCGAGGCGGGCGTGCGCGTCGGGGGTCAGCCAGGGACGCGAAGAGGTCGTCGACATGAGAGGTGCCTTTCGGAGGACGTCCGTGGGGGCCGGGCAAGCAGGAGGCGTCCAGCCCCCACGGACTTTCGAGGAGTCCCGCGGCGGTCAGCGGGGCTCGGGCTCGGTGCGGCGGCCGAGCACGCCGGCGTCGGCGGCGAACCAGCCCGCTGCTTTCACCAGGATGTCCCTTTCGGTGCGCAGCAAGGCGTTCTCCGCGCGGAGGAAGAGCAGTTCGGCGTGCTCGTCCCCGGTCAGCGGCTGCTCCACGGGCTCGGCGGACATCCGCGGGTCACCGCAGCGGGTCGAACGGCCGCAGCGCTTCCGGCTGCCTGCCGGTGGCGATCTGCTCGGCGAGCAGCTTCCCGGTGATCGCGCCGTGGGACAGGCCCCACATGCCGTGCCCGCCCGCGACGTACATCCCGGGCGCGCCGGTCTGGCCGATCACCGGCCGCCCGTCGGCGCTGACCGGGCGCGAGCCGACCCAGTCGTCGGTGCGCTGCTCCCAGCGCAGGCCCCTGAGCAGCGGCCGGGCCGAGGCGATGATCGCGTCGACGCGCGCCGGGTACAGCGGGTCGTCCGGCTTGCGGAACTCCATCGTCCCGGCCACCCGCAGCCCGCCTTGGTACGGCGTGCACGCGACCCGGATGTCCGGCAGGTACATCGGGCTCGGCACCGGCTCGTCGGTCGGCACGGTGAAGGAGTAGCCGCGGCCGGCGCGCACCGGAACGCGGACGCCCCACTGGTGCGCCAGCTGTCCGAGCCAGGCGCCGGTGGCGAGCACGACGACGTTGGCGTTGACGGTCTGGCCGTTCGCCGACAGCACGGTGTAGGCGTACTCGTGCCCGCGGATCGCGGCGACCTCGAACCGGTGCCGGATCGTGCCGCCGCGGCCGACCACCGCGCGGGCGAGCGATTCGACGAACCTGCCCGGGTCGACGTACCGCTGGCCGTCGATCCGGATTCCGGCCCCGATCCGGTCGGTGACCTGCGGGAAGTGCTCGCGCAGTTCCGGTCCGGCGAGCTGGGTCCAGGACACCTTCTGCCCGGCGTCGCCGAGCCGGTCCAGCTCCTTGACCAGCGTTTGCGCCTTCGCCGAGGTCTCGAACAGGGCGGTGATGGGCGCGTCGATGGTCGGCGCGTCCACACCGTTCGCGGTCAGGATGTCGAACGCTTCGAGGCATTGCTCGTTGAACGGCAGGTTCGCTCGCACGGCCCGGTTCCAGGACCGATGGGTGCAGTTGGCCGCGAAGCGGGCGAGGAACCGCCACAGCCGCGGGTCCGGAGCAGCCGGAACGTGCAGCGGGGCCTGCCGGTCGAGCAGGGTGCGCAGGCCGTAGCGGAGAACGGCCGGTTCGTTGAGCGGGATCGACAGCCCGGGCGACAGCCAGCCGGCGTTGCCCCAGGACGAGCCCGCCGCGATGCCCTCGCGGTCGACGACGGTCACCCGCACGCCGCGTTCCTGCAGGAACCAGGCGGTGGACAGGCCGACGATGCCCGCGCCGACCACGATCGCCGAACGCGGCGCGGCGCCTTTCCGGTCGAGATCGCCCATGTGTTCCTCCGCCGCTTCCGTGCCGCTGGTTGTGCTGATGCGGCCAGGATGACCCGGATCCGGCGGATGGTCTTTGTCGAGTTCGGCCAATCAGCGCGGGCCGGTTTGTCCGGAACGGTCAAGCCTGCGGATCGGCGACGGCCAGCTCGATGATCATCGCCAGCCGTTTCGCGGGCAGGTCGAGCCGCAACGGCGTCACGTCGGCCATCTTCCGCAGCCGGTAGCGGATGGTGTTGGGGTGCACGCCGAGCCGCTCGGCGGCTTCGGTGAGATCGCCTTGGGTTTCGAGCCACGCGCGCAGGGTCGCGACATAACTGGTCGAGTTGGCCGCGTCGTGCCTGGCCAGGTCGGCGATGGGACCGCGCGCCGGGGCTCGTCCCGCGGCCGCCGCGGCACGCAGGCGGAGGATCAGGATGTCGTCCCAGGATTCGTCGTACGCGACGGGTGCGCCCGGCTTCGGGCGGACGTCGTGCAGCGCCAGGCATTCGTCGGATTCCCGCCTGCTGGCGGGCAATTCCGCGGTGGAAGCGGGTGCTCCGATCCCGGCCGCGACTGTGACCTGCGCGGGCAACGCGTCGCGGATCCCGTCGACCCACGCACGGGCGGTATCGACGTCCTCGCCGGGCAGGACGGTGTAGACGGTGTTGCTGAACAGCGTGCTCCGGCCCGGCCGCGACCAGCCGAACCCCGTGGTCGCGCGCTCGAACGCGAGCAGCAGCGCGGCGTGCCGTTCGTCGGCGATGTGCGCCTGGAGCGCGACCACGCGGAACCGGCCGGGCGGCAAGCCGAGCCTGCTCAGCACGGCCGCCGCGTCCGGAGTTCCTTCCAGCAGGCGGATCACCAGGTCGGACTCGACCTGCCGTTCCAGGTCGGCGCTCGCGCGCGACCGCAGCAAATGCAGCCCGACCGTGCGGGAGCTGTCGTGCAGGACAGTGCGCCGGACGTCCGACAGCGGCTCCTCGCACTCCACCCAGATCGACCCGAGCGTCTCGCGCCCGGCCCGGACCGCGACGACCATGCGCCCGGTGAGCCCGTGCTCGGGAGCGGGCTCGACGAACAACGGCTCGTCCGAACCGGCGAGATGCGCGAAGACGCCGCGGCGCTCGAACAGCTCGCGCACCTCGTCCGGCACTCGCCGCCCGAGGATCGTCTCCAGTCGCACGCGGTCCGCGCCCTGCTGACGGCTGGAGTACGCGAGCACTCGCGACAGCTGGTCCTCGATGATGACCGCGCTGCCGAGCGCGTCGGCCAGGCTGTCGGCGAGTGCGAACAAGTCGGTCGGTCCGCGTCCGGATTCCGTCTCGCGTCCTTCGAGCACCAAGCCGTAGACCACGCCCGCGAGCTGCCCCCACGACACTTCCGGGTCCACGAGCAGCACCGCGACCTGGCCGTCCTCCGCCTTGGCCACCGCCTCCGGCCCCGGCGGGTTCGCACCGCGCACCAACACGACCGAGGCGCGCGCCGCGGCGGCCCGTTCGATGGCTTCCAGCACCGAGTCGACGCCGACCGCGAGATAGACGTCGCCCCGCAACCCGCGCGGATCGGCGGGGTCGTCCACCACCACGTCCCGCAACGCCGCCTCGCGCGCGACGGGACAGCAGCACAACCGCGCGCCGTATCCGCCGAGGACGTTGACGAGCCGATCCAGCGTGACCATGCCCTGTTCATACCTGACGCGGCGCGATTCGAGTCGTATCGTTCAGGTCATGCGGGCTCGGGTCGAGGACGTGCACGAACTGGCGCTGGGGATGCCCCACGTCACGGTGGTGCGCGGCTCGCGCGAGAACCCCGTCTACCAGGTCGGCGGCAAATCGTTCGTGTTCTTCCGGACGCCGCGGCCGGACGCGTTCGACCCGGAGACCGGGCAGCGGTACCCGGACGTGATCGTGTTCTGGGTGCCGTCCGAATCGGACAAGCAGGCGCTGGTCCAGGACCCGGACAGCCCGTTTTTCACCACGCCGCACTTCGACGGCCACCCGTCGGTGCTGGTCCGCGCCGCCCATCTCGGCCGGCTGACCCGGCAGGAGCTGGCCGAGGTCGTCGAGGACGCCTGGCTTTCCCGCGCGTCACCGCGCCGGCGCGAGGCGTGGCTGTCCGGGCGCCAGGCCCGGTAAGCGATCAGGAATCAAGAAGCCTCGGGGGCGCTGCCGGACTTAGCGTTTACGGCATGACTTCCTTCGACTTCGTCACCCTGGACGTTCCCGATGTCGCCGCCGCCGAGCGCTTCTACCGTGCCGCGTTCGACCTGGGCGACCGGCTCCGCTTCCGGCAGGCCACCGCGCCGAGCACCGGTTTCCGCGGATTCACCTTGTCGCTCACCGTTTCCCAGCCCGCCAACGCCGTTGCTTACCTGGACGCCGCCCTCGCCGCGGGCGCTGCTTCGCTGAAACCGGCGGCTAAGTCGTTCTGGGGTTTCGGCGGGGTGGTGCGGGCCCCGGACGGTGCGATCTGGAAGGTCGCGACTTCCACGAAGAAGGACTCCGGCGCGGGAGTCCGCGAGTACGACCAGATGGTGCTGCTGCTGGGCGCGTCGGATGTGGCGGCGACCAAGCAGTTTTACGTCTCGCACGGGCTCGCCGTCGGCAAGAGCTACGGGCGCAAGTACGTGGAATTCGAGACGAGCCCGATCAAGCTGGCGCTGTACGGCCGGAAGGCGCTGGCCAAGGACGCCGGAGTGCCCCAGGAGGGTTCGGGCTCGCACCTGCTGGCCCTCGGCGGAGACGCCGGGCGGATCACGGACCCGGACGGATTCGCTTGGGAGACCTCGATCCTCGCTGGCTGACCGGCCAGGTGGTCTCGTGAGTGTTCATCCTGATTCAGCACCGCGATGAACACTCACGAGAATTGATCCTCAGCGCACCCCCTCCTCCGGGCAATAACCCGAACACAGCAGCACCATCCGCGAGAGCCGCCCGTCCGCGTCGTCGTCCGCGTACGCCTGCTGCTCCACCGTGAACCACCCCTCGCCGAGCCGTTCCGCGCGCACTCGCGCTCGCCAGCGCAAGTGCAGCCGCGGACCGACCCGGTCCACCTCCCCCTCGGCGAGTTCGAAGTCGTCGACCTCGCCGAACCAGTGGGTGAACGCGGCGATGACCTCGCCCGGCCCGTGGAATTCGCGCAATCCCGGCGGCAGCAAGGCGGTCAGCCGCACCTCACTGTCCATTGCGGACGACATCCGGGCGAAGTCCTGCCTGCTCAATGCTTCGATGAAGGCACCCGCGCGGGAGATCCGGGAGGCCTTGAGTGGTGTTGTCATGCTTCAGGTTTACGGCGCTGAGCCCCGCCGGGGATCGGGCAACTGCCCGATCCTTTCACCCGGTCAGCCCTCGGCGCATCGCGACCAGCGCGGCCTGTGTCCGGGTCGTCACCCCGAGTTTCGCGTAGATGTGCTCCAGATGCGTCGAAACCGTCTTGCGCGACACCGTGAGCGCGGCGGCGATCTCCGGATTCGACAACCCTCGGGCCAGCTGCAGCAGAACCTCGACCTCCCGAGCGGTCAACCCGCCCGACGTACGGCGAACCCCTCGACCCGCTGCTGCCAGAACCGCGCTCACCGCGTCGGGATCGAGGCGTCCGGAGCGCGCTTCGGCGGTGAGCACCCGCGCGGCCGCGGCGGGAGCGAGCGGCGCGCGGTGCGGACGTGGTTCGCCAAGTGCGTGGTAGACGTCGGCGGCAGCGAGAACCCGGGACGTCATCGGCAGGGCGTCGCCGGAAAGGCCGTGCGGGTAACCGGAACCGTCGAGGCGTTCGTGGTGGTGGGCCGCGCAGCGGGCGACCGCGGCGAGGCCGGGCATTCCGGCGAGCATCCGTTCGGTCAGGTACGGATGCGTCCGGGCGCGTTCGGCCTGCGCGAGCGACCACGGCCGGGTCGCGTTCCAGATCGCGCTCGGAACGCCGATCATCCCGATGTCGTGCGCCCAGCCGGCGCGCCGGACCAGCCGGACGTCCGGAGCCGGGAGGCCGAGCCGGGTCGCGCCCTCCGCGGCGAGTGCGGCGACCCCGCGGGAATGCCCCAGCCGCGGCGGGGATTTGAGATCGGCGAAGTCGGCGAACGCCTGCAATGCGCGATCAAGTTCGTCCTCGGCCAGCCGCGCGCCGAGCCGCGGGTCGAGGGCGATGACCTCGTCCCACGCCTGGATCCGGTCCAGGCCGGCCAGGATGTCGCCGCGGTGCTCCAGGAAGCAGTCGACCAGCGCCGGATCGAACTGGGTGCCGCGGCGTTCCCGGGCGACGGCGACCGCGCCGTCGACACCCGCCGTGTCGAGGAAAGCCTCGACGTTGTCGGCGAGTTGCACCAGCCGGATCGCCGGGTCGAGGTCCGCACCGCCGGCCTCGCCGGGGACGCCGCGGCCGTCCCACCGCTCGAAGGATTGCAGCAGCGGACGGCAGACGTCCGCACCGAGGTCGAGCCGTCCGGCCAGTTCGCTCGCGCTTTGGCAGTGCGCCTGCATGACCTGTTGCACCGACCGGCCCGCTGTCGCGAGGAACCGGCCGGCGAGCGTGGCGCGGCGGAGTCGCGGGCTGCCGCGGCCGAGGTGGCGCAGGACGAACATCGCCATCGCGACCCCGGCGAGGTCGCCGTCGTGGCTGTCGGCGTACAGCTCGGTCTCGTCACCGAACAACGCGGCCAGCTCGCTGGTGTCGGCGGCGCAGCCCACCCAGGTCAGCAACGACGTGTAGTAAGCCGCCGCGCGCACGCTGTCGTCGGCGCCCGCCGCGTCGGCCAGCCTCAGGGCGATCACGGTCTGCCGCAGCACGCGTTCCATCGGGCGGCCCATGCCGAGATCGGCCACCAGCGACAGGGTGGCGACCAACTCGGACAACCGCACCGGCGCGGCATTGTTCACGCCTGAAGGGTCGCCGGGGAAACTCCGGTTGTTACGCCGGACGAGCCGTTCCCGATTCCTCAGGCAGAGACCGGAGGTGCGCGATGGCGACCGAGGTGCCGACGTTCTGCCCGCTGTGCGTGTCGAGGTGCGGAGCCACCGCGACGGTCGAGGACGGGCGGCTGCTCGCGCTCCGTCCGCTGCCCGGCCATCCGACCGGCGACGCGATCTGCGTGAAAGGCAAGGCCGCGCCGGAGATCGTCGCGCATCCGGACCGGCTGCTGCATCCTCTCCGCCGCACCGCCCCGAAAGACGCGGCCGACCCGGGCTGGGAGCGCATCGGCTGGGACGAAGCGCTGGCGACCATCGCGTCCCGGCTGACCGCGATCGCCGAGGAGTCCGGCCCGGAAGCGGTGGTGTTCAGCAGCTCTTCGCCTTCGACGTCGGCGATGTCGGACACCGTCGAATGGCTGACCCGGCTGCGGCGCGCCTTCGGCAGCCCCAACTTCCTCAGCTACATGGAGCTGTGCGGCTGGGGCCGTCGCCTGGCCACGCTCTACACCTGGGGTGAGCCGGTCCCGGGCGCTTACCTGCCCGACCTGGATAACGCGCAATGCGTCCTCTACTGGGGCTACAACCCGTCGGTCTCGCGGCTCGCGCACGCCACCGCGACGACCGCCGCACTGCGCCGCGGGGCCAAGCTCGTCGTAGTCGATCCGCGGCGCGCCGGGCTGGCCAGCAAGGCCGACCAGTGGCTTCGCGTGCGCCCGGGCACGGACGCGGCGCTGGCGTTGTCGCTCACCCACGTGATGATCGACAACGGTTGGTACGACAAGGAATTCGTCGAACGGTGGACGAACGCGCGGAAGCCGGTCGGCGCGTCTCGGCGAGTGTGGGACCTCATCCTCGAGGAGTGCGCGAAGTACCGTCCCGAGGTCGCGCAAGAGATCACCGGCGTGCCCGCGGAACAGATCGTCGCCACGGCCCGGCTGCTCTGGGAGCAACGTCCGGTCGCGTTCTACACCTGGAGCGGATTGGAGCAGCAAAGCAACGCGACCCAGACTGTGCGCGCCATCGGCCAGCTGTACGCGCTCACCGGATGCATCGACACGCCGGGCGGGAATGTGCTGTTCACGCCCGTGCCGACCAACCCGATCGACGGCCGGGAGCTGCTGGCGCCCGAGCAGCGCGCGAAGGCCATCGGCGTACAGGAGCGTCCGCTCGGCCCGGCGAGATTCGAGTTCGTCACCGGCGAGGATTTCTACCGCGCGGCACTGGACGGCGTGCCCTACCGTGCCCGAGCGCTGGTCAACTTCGGCGGCAACCTGGCCATGGCACACGGCGACAGCGCGCGAGGCCGAGCCGCTCTCCGCGCGCTGGACTTCTTTGTCCATACTGATTTGTTCCTCAACCCGACAGCGGAACAGGCAGACCTCGTGCTGCCCGCGACCAGCGCATGGGAAGCCGAGGCACTTCGGGTCGGCTTCGAGACCAGCCAGGCCGCGCAGTCGACTGTCCAATTGCGACAGCCACTGGTCGCCGCCCGCGGCGAGGCGCGATCGGACCTGCGGATCATCTTCGACTTCGCCGTCGCACTCGGTCTCGGCCATCAGTTCTTCCACGGAGACGTCGAGTCGGCCTGGCAATACCAGCTCGAACCCAGCGGCCTCACTCTCGACCAGCTGCGCGCCGCACCGGAGGGAATCCGGCTGCCACTGGAAACGGAGTACCGCAAGTACGAACAACGCGGTTTCCGCACCGCGTCGGGTCTCGTCGAGTTGTACTCGGAATCGTTGCGGGAACACGGATACCCGCCGCTGCCGACCTTCACCGAGCCGTCGATCAGCCCGCTTTCCCGGCCGGATCTGGCGACGCGGTACCCGTTGATCCTCACCTGCGCGAAATCGCTGTTCTTCTGCGAAACCCAGCATCGGGAAATCACCAGCCTGCGCAAATCCGCGCCCGAGCCGACCGTCGAACTCCATCCCGAAACCGCCGCGGCCCGCGGGGTCGGCGCCGGGGAGTGGGTACGGCTGGAGACGCCGTTGGGAAGCGTCCGCGCGAAGGCGAAGTTCAACGTCAACCTGCGGCCGGATGTCGTGTGCGGCCAGCACGGCTGGTGGCAGCCCGCGGACGAACTCGGCCAGCCGGGTTATCCGCCGTTCGGCGAAGACAGCGCGAACCTCAATCTCGTGCTGTCGCAAGGCCCGAGCGACCCGATCAGCGGGAGCTCTCCGTTGCGGGCGTCGCTCTGTGAGATCGCGAAAGCGCAGCCAGACTGACGTCGACAATCGCGTGGAGCTGCTCCGGACTCGTCCCAGCCCGGCTCATCACCGCCAACGATTGATTGACCGCCGCGAGGTGCACCGCGAAATCGTCGGCGTCCGGCAGCTTCGCGGCTCGCAAGGCAGTCCGCAGCCGGGCGTGCTGACGACCCAGCGCTTCGGTAGCGCGCCGCGCGATCTCCGGGCTCAGCACCGGAATGGCCATCGCGGTCTGGGCGACGAGGCATCCGTCCGGCACGTCGGGGTCGGCTATGCGGTTGAGGGTGACTTCGAAGAACTCCCGTACCGCCCGCAGCGGGTCCTCGGCCGCCTTCGCCAACGCCTCGTCGTACTTGCCCCCATAGCGTGCGGCGTAACGGTCCAGGCAGCACAGGTACAGCGCGTCCTTGTCGCCGAGCGAGGCGTAGATGGAACTGCGGTTCAATCCGGTCGCCTTGGAGAGGTCGTCGAGAGAGGTGTCGGCGTACCCCGCTCGCCAGAACTGGACCATCGCCGCGTCGAGCACGACGTCCATGTCGAACTGCTTCTTCCCGGCCATCTCGCGCCTCCTTCGTCGTGCCGAGCCTAACTCATCTTGAACTGTTCGGTTCAAGATGAGTTAGGCTCGAGCCATGAACCCGCTCCCCGACCTGCCGCTGCCCGACCTGCCCGGATTCGCCCACCGCTGGGTCGACGGGATCCATGCCGTGGAAGGCGGTCAGCCGGCCGGTCCCGCCCTCGTGCTGCTCGCCGGATTCCCGCAGACCTGGTGGGCCTGGCGCAAAGCGATGCCGGGCCTCGCCGAGCGCTTCCGCGTGCTCGCGATCGACCTGCCCGGGCAAGGCCACTCCGAGCGCCCGCACGACAGCTACGACACGCACACCGTCGCCTCGCGCGTCCAGGCCGCGGTGACCGCGCTCGGCGTGCCGAAGTACTGGCTCGCCGCACACGACATCGGAGCCTGGGTGGCGTTCTCGCTGGCTCTGCAACACGAAGACCGCCTGCACGGCGTCGCCCTGCTGGACGCGGGCATCCCCGGGATCACCCTCCCCGAGTCGGTCCCCACGGACCCCGAGCGAGCGTGGAAGACGTGGCACTTCGCGTTCCACCTCGTGGCCGACCTTCCCGAAACCCTGCTCACCGGCCGCGAACGCGACTACGTCGACTGGTTCCTGAACGCCAAATCCCTGACCCCGTTCGACCGCGCCGATACCGACCATTACGCCGCCGCGCTCGCCGCCGAGGGCGGGCTCCGGGCGTCTCTGGCCTACTACCGGGACGCCGCGGAATCAGCGCGCCGGAACCGAGCGGCGCTAGAACGCCAGCACCTGACCGTCCCCGTACTGGGAATCTCCAGCTCCCACGGCTCGATCCCCGACATGGCGGCTTCCCTTGGCGCCTGGGCCGGCCGCGCGACCGGCGTCGTCATCCCTGATGCCGGACACTTCATCCCGGACGAGCAACCGGACGCGGTCGTGGCCGCCTTGACCGAATTCATCGCAGCCGCGAGGTAACGCCACGTCGGATTTGCGCCAGCGCGAGCGTCGTGGCGGTTCCAGACTGGCGGACATGATTCTCGGCCGATTCCTTGCCGCCAGCACCGAATTCGACCAGCGCCTGAGGTCCGTCCGCGCCGACCAGTGGACCGCCCCGACCCCGTGCGCGGAATGGAACGTGCGCCAGCTCGTGAACCACATGGTGCGAGGCAACCTCAACTACGTCGACCTCCTGGCCGGCGGCACCCGTGAGGAATTCCTGCGCATGCGCGACGCCGACGCTTTGGGCGACGACCCGCTCACCGCGTACCTCGCGTCAGTGCAGCTGGTCGCCGCCGCCTTCGGCCGCCCCGGCGCACTGGACGAGGTGCTCGACTACCCGCTCGGCAAGGTCACCGGACGCCAAGCGCTGGCCGTGCGGGCTACGGATTCCGCCATGCACGCCTGGGACCTCGCCCGGGCTTCGGGCGTCGACGACCGTCTCGACCCAGACCTGGTCGCGTGGATCAGCGACGACCTCGAAACGATCTACGCCGGGTTGGCGGAGTCCCCGATCGCCGCCGAGACGACACATCGGTTCTTCGCCGCACCGGGACAGGGCCGCGAGTCGGGGTCTCGGCAGGACCGGTTGCTGCGGCTGATGGGCCGGAACCCCGGCTGGAGCCACCGATCGAACGGGCCCGGCGCGATGATCCGCCAATCTCAGACAGATTCGCGATAGACCCGTCGGGCGATCTGCTCGACTTGTTCGACGGTGAGCACCGGCGCATCCGGTCGCTGCACCGCTTGGGTGAGGATCCGCCGCACCAAAGCAGAGGTGGGAATGTGCTCGGCCGCGGCGCGAGCCTTCAGCGCAGCCGCGAGCGATGCGGGTACTCGCAGAGACAGCGCGGATTGCTCGTTCTCGGCGATGTCAGCAGCGACAGCTTCTGCTTCTTCCTCGGCGTGGTCCTGTCGGGACCGTGCGTGGCGCAGCATGCGCTCGCGCTTGACCGGATCGGTTTCCTGCCCCGCCGCCGCTTCCTGCTCGGCGATCTCTTCCCGGATTCCGGCCAGCACCTGGTCGCGGCTCATGGGCTCAGTCATGAGGCATCGTCCTTTCCTCCCAGCGCTGCCCGATACGCGCGCAGGTCAGCACCGCTGGTCTTCCAGGCATTGATGCCCGAATGATCCACGCGATCCACGATCACCGTGATCACGAACCCTGCGGCGGGCGAATAGCCGATCACGCGGATGTCTCCCCAATGACTCTTCGGATCCGGATCACGGGTAATGCGATGCGGATCGGCTGCTGCCTCCAGGGTCCAAGACGGCTCGATGTCGCTGGCACCGGGATATCGAGCTGATCGGGTGCGGATGTGCTCACCACCAGCTTCCTCCCACCACAGCCCGATAGTCATAGTAGAGCGTAACACATCTACACACATCTACACACCGATACGGGCTCCGCAGTTCCTGGTCGACTCGCCGCAGTCGGGTACACCCGCACGGACAGATCGCGGAAAGCTCCAGAGCCTGCATCCTGCCAGCGCTCGGCTTCCGGTCCAGCAGGCGTTCTTTAGCCTTCGGTAGAAGCGAGACCGGCAAGCCAAGTCACCCAGTGCACCGTTCGGCCTTCGTGGTCTCACCGACGATTGCGATAGCCGCGAAGCGCGATGGCGAAACGCTCCTTAAGATCGTGTTCCGCCTTCCGGCCCGGAAGTACTCCGAACTCATAGTGCCGTTTCCGGCCCTGCAAAAGATGCGAAACCGACTGACTGACGACAGTCGCCGCCATGATCGTGTAGTCAGCCGATAGATCGACGTCCAGCCCGAGAAACTGCCGACCCATTCCGAGAGACAGCGGTGAACTGTAGTACTTTCCCTCCACCACCAGGACCGCTTGGTGACTGCGGGGATCGATGCCCAACATGCGACACCTCGACGCGATGCCTTCGGGAAGCACCAGTACATCTGCTTCGTGAGCCACCTTGCTCTTGCCGATCACCGCGACGCCTGTGTGGACCTCGAGCGGGCTCTTGGAACCACCAGGCAGACTCAGCACCGCATAAGTGAAGTCACCACTTGGCAGACGTCCGGGGCTGCGACGCAATCTGAATGTCGTCGGTGGACGCCCGGATCGTTGACGGTACGTGACCTCGCAGCCCTCTCCCCGGGCGGCACGTAGCACGAGGGAGAAAAGAAATGCTTCGTACAAGTCGTTTCCGGGCGTCGGATCGGTACCGCCAAATTGCAGCGCGGACGGAAGCGCTGACGGGAGCTCCGCTTCGAGCCGGTCGAGCAACTGCCGCGCGGTGTCGTCGTCCGGCGCTTCCCCTTGGCTCGTCATTTCTCACCCGTCGACCAGGCGTATGAGGAATCATCGCGACCATAAGGACTAAGCCACTCCCGTCGCGGCACCCCGGCCAACTGCCGCAATTCATCCACTAATGCGACGACGTCTGCGGCACGCTGTCGGGCCTGCACGCCGACAGCATCCACAGTGAGCGCCCAAGGCTCGACTGCTTGGCCGCGCAGTTCCGCTTCCGGCGGATCTTCGAACGTCAACCGTCCATCCGCCGAAACCACAGAGAACTCCTCAACTACAGCTTCTTCCATTGCGACCGTGCCAGCAGTGGCAACCTCGACAAGATCGAGCAGCAACGCGAGCCGAGAGCGGACATCAAGCGGAGCTACAACGACATCTCCGCTCTTCAACCGTTCCTTGCCGGCGGCGGGAACAGGCTCGGCCAAGTCCCACAGCGACGCTGCGGCACCGGTAGACCGACCAGACACAGAACCGCTTGACCTCGAACGGGTGTCAAAATCCGGTCCTTGCGCAAGTTCCTCAGGAGCCAGAGATCGCCCCTCGGCCGCGATGACACGCTCTTGAGCTACGGCGAATCCGAGCCCGAGACGTTGCAAACGCTGTTCCAGCGCGAATAGCAGACGGGCACATTCTTCCTCGGTCACGACGCAATCCCCCTCCAGGCAAGCGTCCGACACCTTCTAGCACCGCTTTGGGCGTTCGATCCAAGCATATCGCCGAGGTAGCGGCTCAGCACGCGCCGCGACACTGACGTTCTGACCAGGCCGTCGATGCTCTCTTCGACGATCAACTACTTGCCAGAAGTATCATCCAGGCAATTTCCGCAGACCTGCCGAAGGCCGTCAATTCAGCGCGCGGTGAGCCAAGGCGCGAGAAGCTTCTCCAGCGCGTCGTCCGACAGCGCCGCCGCGCCTCCGTGGAATTCGTGCCACCGGGAGGCCTCGCGGGCCGCGTGGTAGTCGACCTCGAAGGCGCGCATCAGGACGTACATGAAGCTTCCCGAGTCGAACCGGTCGCCCAGCAGGGTGCGGGCGGTCCGGGCCACGTCCACCGCGGTCTGGCGGCCGTTGACGTCAGCCAGCTTCAGTTCCTCAGCCGCCGGATCGAGCAGGCTCGGCGCACACAACAAGACAACTACTCCACTCTGAACTGTTCGCTCAACCTTCGGCGGCGAGCTGCCCGCAGGCCGCCGCGATGTCCTGACCGCGCGTGTCGCGGACCGTGCAGGCGACCCCGCCCGCGTTGACCAGCCGGACGAATTCCCGCTCCACCGGCTTCGGCGACGCATCCCACTTGCTGCCCGGCGTCGGGTTCAACGGAATCACGTTCACGTGCACCAACTGCCCCAGATGCTTCCGCAGCCGCTTCGCCAGCAACTCCGCCCGCCACGGCTGATCATTGATATCCCGGATCAACGCGTACTCGATCGACACCCGACGACCCGACGTATCCGCGTAATACCGGGCAGCGGAAAGAACCTCGTCCACCGACCACCGGTTGTTCACCGGCACCAGCGTGTCCCGCAGCTCGTCGTCCGGCGTGTGCAGCGACACCGCCAACCGCACCTGCATCCGCTCATCCGCCAGCTTCCGGATCGCCGGAGCCAACCCCACCGTCGACACCGTCACCGAACGCTGACCGATACCCAGACCACCCGGAGCCGGATCAGTGATCCGCCGCACCGCCGCCACCACACGCTTGTAGTTCGCCAGCGGTTCGCCCATGCCCATAAAAACGATGTTCGACAGCCGTCCCGGGCCGCCGGGCATTGAGCCGTCTCGCATGACCGCGGCGGCGTCGCGGACCTGGTCCACGATTTCCGCGGTCGAGAGGTTGCGGTCGAGGCCGCCCTGGCCGGTCGCGCAGAACGGGCACGCCATGCCGCAGCCGGCCTGGCTGGAGATGCACAGCGTCGCGCGGTCCGGGTAGCGCATGAGCACGCTTTCCAGCAGCGTCCCGTCGTGCGCGCGCCACAGGGTCTTGCGGGTCGCGCCGCCGTCCGCGGCCAGCGCGCGCACCTCGGTGAGCAGCGGCGGCATCAGGTCGGACACGAGCTTTTCGCGCGAGGCGGCCGGGATGTCGGTCATCTCCGCCGGGTCGACGGTGAGCCGCGAGAAGTAGTGGTTCGACAACTGCTTGGCGCGGAACGCCTTCTCCCCCAGCGCGACGACCGCCTCGGCTCGCTCGGCCATCGTGAGGTCGGCGAGATGGCGCGGCGGCAGGCCGCGCTTGGGCGCGTCGAAAACAAGAGGGAGGGCAGTCATGACCGATCAAGTGTCTCATACCCCCGGACCCGGACGCTCCTCCCCCTCGGACGCGGCGGGCGAACCGGGTCAGCGGCCGGCGCTGGCGCGATCCGGCCGCCGGGTCGCCGGAACGGCCGCCACCGAACGACGGGCGCGATTCAACGGAAAAACACCCTACGAAAGTCGGATTGCCGGATGCTTTCCGGGATGAATTCCCTTATCGTCGACATCGGACGCGGAAATAATCGACCGGCGTAGAAATATCCGCCGCGGCGCTTCGGCGACGGAATACCGCCGTTAGTCGGTAGTCGCCGCAAACTTCGCGCGCGTAGCGTTCCCGGCGCATCGCTCCCCTTCCCCACCGGTCCGGGAATTCCCCGGCCCGGCCGGGCTTCCCCATTGGAGGGTCCCGTGAAAGTGCCTTCTTCGCTTCTGCGCGGAATAGCGGCGGTCGCGGTCGCCGCGTCGGCCGCGCTCGCCGTTCCCGCCGCCGCGGACGCCGGCGAAACCGACATTTCGATGCAGGCCCAGCAGAAAGACAACTGGTGCTGGGACGCCAGCGGCAACACCATCGCCGCGTACTGGGGCTATTCGCTGACCCAGACCCGGTTCTGCCAGATCGCGCACAACGAATCCGGCAGCGACTGCGCCAACAACCAGGGCTACCTCAGCGACCAGCAAACGGTTTTCCGCTACCTCGGGTTCCGCAGCGTCGGCACCTACAATTCCAACGGCTACCGGCTCTCCTTCTCCGGCATCAAGAACCAGATCGACGCCGGGCAGCCCATCGGCACCCGGATCGGCTGGACCTCCGGCGGCGGCCACATGCACGTCCTCTACGGCTACGACGACTCGAACGGCAGCAGCATCGTCGAATACGGCGACCCGTGGCCCTCGAACAACCGCTACAACTCCATGAACTACAGCGCTTACGTCTCGAACAACCAATTCGCCTGGACCCACACTGTCTACGGAATGGTGGGCTGACTCATGCTGCGAACCGTCCTCCGCGCGACTGTCGCCTCCGGAGCCATCGCCGCCGCCGTGTTCGCCGCGAACCCGGCGTCCGCCGCCGAGTCGCCGACCGGGCCGTCCCCGTCGGACACCGCCGCGATCTCCGGCCTGCTCGCCAGCCCAGACACCGCCGCCCGTCTCGCGCATACGAAGTTCCCCGGCGCGGTGCCGGCGGCCGCGCACGCCACCCGGGCCGCGGCTGACGCCACCACCCAGATCCCGGTCTACGAACCGACCGCGGCCTTCATCAACGGCGAATCCGACGTCCCGGCCACCCTGGCCTACGTCGCGTCTCCGGCCCACCTCGCCGACGGCCGGGCCGCAACGGTGTGGGCGCAGCCGAGCAAGGCCGGATGGCAGGTCATCAACGTCGCTTCCGGCAACGACGAGCAGGTCCACGCGGCGGCCGCCCACGGCGGTTACCTGCTGCACGAACCCCAGGTCAACGCCTGGTACTCGGTCAACGGCGACACGGTGACCGTCCTCGACGGCGCGGTCTCCGGCGTTCCGGCGGGCACCCGGGTCACCTTGGCGGCCTACCGCGCCGAGCTCCAGAAGCGCTACGGCGACAAGCTCCCCGGCTCGGCTTACGACAAGACTGGCGCGGGCGGCGGCTATGCCGTCCCCGCCCCGAACACCGGCGCGGACGGGAACCCGGCCATCGCGCTCTCCATCGGCGGCGCGGCCGTGGCAGCCGCGGGCGGCGCGTTCCTCTTGCGCCGCCGCTCCCGGCACAGCGAGTGATTCGTCCCGGCAGGGGTGTCCCCGACCGCGCCCCTGCCGGGCTCAGCCGCCGTCAGCGACCAGCCTGTTCCACCATCGCGGGAAGTCTGACCGGCTGCCGCAATGCATCGAGCACCGCATTCACCGCCGCCCGCCGCGGCGAACCTCGCCGGGTGACCGCGACGATCGTGCGCGTCACCGGCGTCGCCAACGCCTTAGTCGCGACCCGGTATCGCGGGTCCACCGCCAGCCCCGGCAGCAACGCGATCGACAGCCCGGCCTCGACGTGCTGCAGCGTCATCAGGTAGTTGCTGAACCGGCACACCACCCGCGGCTCGAACCCCGACTCCCGGCACAGCCGCAGCGTCAGATTCGCCATGTACGACTGGGGAATGTCGAGCGCCCACGGTTCGCTCGCGTAGTCCGCCAGCACCGCGGGCCCCGGCCGCTCCGGCCGCTCGAGCGCGGTGACCAGCACGATCGGGTCGGTCGCCAGCCGGATGATCTCGAGGTCAGGACCGAGCGGCAGGTCGGCGAAGTCGGTGGTGGTGATGATGACGTCGCTGTCGCCCGCCCGGAGCGCCGGGACGCTTTCGTGCGGTTCCCGTTCCGCCAGCTCGGTTTCCAGCCGCGGATAAGCCCGGGCGAGCCGGGTCGCGGCGGGCACCGCGAAGGTGTGGATCGCGCTCTGGAACGCGCCGATCCGCACCAGCCCGGCCGGTTCGTCGCCGCGCAGTTCGGCCTCCACCGCGTCGAGATGGTCGAGGATCGCGCGCGCCTGCCGGGCCAGTTTCTCCCCGGCGGGCGTCAGCCGGACGCGGCGGCCGGTGCGTTCCAGCAGCCGGGTGCGGGTCTCGGTCTCCAGCAGCGCGAGCTGATGCGACACCGTCGACGCGCTGAGATTCACGTCCTGCGCCACCGCACGCACCGTGCCGAGCACGGCCAGCCGGCTCAGCAGCCGTAGCCGCCACGGATTCAGCATGACCTCATCGTTGTTCGACTCGATCGCACAGGCAAGCGGAAACTGTGAGATGGACGCGGCGCTCGGAACGGCCTTACCGTCGAAGCCATGGCCACCGACACCTTCTGGTCCGACGTCGACCAGCATCTCGTCCGCTATGCCGGCCCCGGCTCGTTCACCGGCGAGATCATCGACCGCGCCGAGGGCAGCTTCGTCTTCACCGAGGACGGGCGGCGGATCCTCGACTTCACGTCCGGGCAGATGAGCGCGATCCTCGGGCACGCGCATCCGGAGATCGTCGAGACCGTCCGGACGCAGGCCGCGAAGCTCGACCACCTGTTCAGCGGGATGCTGAGCCGTCCGGTGGTCGACCTCGCCCGGCGGCTGGCCGAAACGCTGCCGGATCCGCTGGAGAAGGCGCTGCTGCTCACCACCGGCGCCGAGTCCAACGAGGCCGCGCTGCGGATGGCCAAGCTGGTGACCGGCAAGCACGAGGTCGTCTCGTTCGCCCGGTCCTGGCACGGGATGACCCAGGCCGCGGCGAGCGCCACCTACAGCGCGGGCCGCACCGGCTACGGCCCGGGCGCGCCGGGCAACTTCGCGATCCCCGTGCCCAGCGGGCCGGACTGGCCGCGGCAGCTGGACCTGGCCTTCGACCTGATCGACGCGCAGTCGGTCGGCAGCCTCGCCGCGTGCCTGGTGGAGCCGATCCTCAGCTCCGGCGGAATCCTCGTGCCGCCGCCAGGGTATTTCCCGGCGCTGCAACGGAAATGCCGGGAACGCGGCATGCTGCTGATCCTCGACGAAGCGCAGACGGGCTTGTGCCGCACCGGAACCTGGTACGCCTTCGAGCACGAGGGCGTCGTCCCGGACCTCCTCACGGTGTCCAAGACGCTCGGCGCCGGACTGCCGCTCGCCGCGGTGCTGACCAGTGCGGAAATCGAGCAGGAAGCCCATGAACGCGGGTATCTTTTCTTCACCACGCACGTGTCGGACCCGCTCCCGGCAGCCGTCGGAAACACCGTGCTCGACGTGCTGCTCCGCGACCGCCTCGACGAACGCGCCCGCCGACTCGGCACCCGGCTGCGCACCGGCCTGGAGGAAATCGCGGCGCGACACGAAGCAGTCGGCGACATCCGCGGCCGGGGACTGCTCGCCGGGCTGGAACTGAGCGGCGACGGCCCGGACGCGGACAAGCTCGGCGCCCGCGTGACGCAACGATGCCTCGAACTCGGGCTGCACATGAACATCGTGCAACTGCCCGGGATGGGCGGGGTGTTCCGGATCGCTCCGCCGCTGACCGCCGCGGAGAGCGAAATCGACCTCGGACTGTCCATTCTGGACGAAGCAATCGGCAGCGTCTCGCGGGACTGACGCCCACCGGCCGTCCGGTTCCCCCTATCCGTCCTGTTCAGGGGTGGGTCCCCGCGCCCGCCGCGATTAGCGTGCGCGGGGTCAACGCTGCTGCCGGGGGTGGGAAATGCGGTCCAAAGCTGCCGTCCTGATACTCGTTCTGACGCTGCTCGGCACCGCCCCGGCCGCGTCCGCGAGCCCCGCCATCGCGCTCGACGGCCTCTCCCGTCCGGTCGACGTGCTCGTCGACAAATGGGGCGTCCCGCACATCTACGCCGCCAACACCGCGGATCTGTTCTACGCACAGGGATTCACCGTCGCGCGCCACCGGCTCTTCCAGCTCGACACCTGGCGCCGCCGCGGGCTCGGTTTGCTCAGCGAGGTCCTCGGTGAGTCCTATGTGGACCAGGACCGCGCCGCCCGGCTGTTCCTCTACCGCGGCGACCTGCGCAAGGAATGGGCCGCTTACGGTCCCGAAGCGAAACTCGCCGCCACCCGGTTCGCCGAGGGGATCAACTCCTACGTCGACTGGCTCGCCCGGCACCCCGAGGCAGTCCCGCCGGAGTTCGGCCGGCTGGCCTACCAGCCGTCGAGGTGGCGGCCCGAGGACGTCGTCCGCATCCGCACGCACGCGATCGGCGAGAACCTCATGTGGGAGGTCGCCCGCGCCCAGATGGTGTGCCAGGCCGGGCCGAACGCGAGCAAGTACCTCCGCGGCCTGCATCCCGACCACGAGGCCGCGGTGCCCGAAGGCCTCGACCCTTGCTCAGTCCCCGGCGACGTGCTTTCCGTGTATGACAAGGCGACCGCGGCCGTCACGTTCCCGAAGGGCGTCGCCGGGCCGAAGGACCTCGCCGACGCCACCAGCGGCAGCAACTCGTGGGCGATCGGCCCGGACCGCACCGCCACCGGACGGCCGATCCTCGCCAACGACCCGCACCGCGGCGCCGACGCGTTGCCGTCCGGCCGCTATGTCGCCCAGCTTTCCGCGCCCGGCCTGGACCTCACCGGCGCCGGCGAGCCGTGGAACCCGGGCATCGCCATCGGCCACAACGATTCCGTCGCCTTCGGCCTCACGAACCTGCCGGTCGACCAGACCGACCTCTACGTCTACGACCTCGACCCCGCCGACCGCAGCCGGTACCGCTACCGCGGCGGCTGGGAACCGATCGCCAAGGTCGCCGAGACCATCCCGGTCCTCGGCCAGCCGCCGGTCACCCGCGAGCTGTCCTTCACCCGGCACGGCCCGATCGTGAAGGTCGACGAAGCAGCGCACCGGGCGTTCGCCGTGCGGACCGTGTGGACCGAACCCGGCAGCGCGGCCTATCTCGGCAGCCTCAACTACCAGCGGGCCCGCGATTTCGCCGAGTTCACCGCCGGAATGCGCACGTGGGGCGCGCCCGGGTCGAACCTCGTCTACGCCGACGTCCACGGCGACCTCGGCTACGTCCCCGGCGCGCTGACCCCGCGCCGCACCGGGGCCGGATACGACGGCCTGCTGCCCGTACCCGGCGACGGCCGCTACGAATGGAACGGCTTCCACGCCAACTCCGAACTCCCGTGGCAGCACAACCCGCCGTCCGGATTCTTCGCCTCCGCCAACGACTACAACCTGCCGCCCGGCTTCCCGGTGGTGTCCAACTACGAATGGCAGCTGCCCTACCGCAAGGAGCGGATCGACGAGCTGATCAAGTCGACGCCGATTCGCTCGCCATCCAGCGCGACGAAAAGTCCTTGCTCGCCACGCGTCTCGTCCCGTTCCTGCGGAACCTTTCCTCGGCTGACCCGGACACCGCGAAAGCGCTCGACCTGCTGCGGGGCTTCGACGGCGTCGCGTCGGTCGATTCCGCCCCCGCCGCGCTGTACGAACCGTGGCTGCTGAAGTACCTCCACGGCGGCTGGGCGCACACGATGCTCCCGCGAGCCGCCGCGGACGTTCTTTCCCGCACCATCAACCCGGACTTCAGCCTCGTGCTCGCGTCCTTCGCCGACCCGGACGCGTGGTTCGGCCCCGGCGGCGCGGCCAAGCGCGACAAGCTGATCCTCGGCACCCTCCCGCTCGCTTTCCGGGACGTCGCCGGAAAACTCGGCAGCGACCCGGCGAAATGGCGCTGGGGTTCGCTGCAGTACCAGGAGTTCGGGCACCCGGCAGGCGGGCCGGACGTCGGCCCGACTCCGGTCGGCGGCGACTACCAGACCGTCCACCCGTCGTTCTTCCATCCGCTCACCTACCAGCAGATCATCGGCGCGACCTTCAAGATGGCGCTCGACGTCGGCGAGTGGGACGCCTCGCGGGCGATCAACGCGCCCGGCCAGTCCGGCGACCCGCGCAGCCCGCACTACCGCGACCTGCACGACCTGTGGGCGTCCGGCGGCTCGTTCCCCCTGCTGTCGAGCCGTTCGGCGGTCGAACGGAACCTCGACACCCGGATCCGGCTGGTCCCGAGGTTCACTTCGGGAACGTAGCCCGCAGCCGCGCGAGCGGAACCGCCGCGCCCGCCAGCACGATCGCGCAGCCGGTCTGCGCCAGCAGGAACCAGAGCGGGCACACGCCGGGGATCAGGTCGACGCCGACGATCGCGACCGGCGCGACGATCGCGATCAGCCGCATCCGCAGGTAAGCCGCACGCGATCCCCTCGCCGCGGCCGAAAGCAGCCACCACGAGACCACGGCGCTGGCGACCACGACCCCCGACCGGATCCACATGAAGCTGGACACCTCTCCGCCGGTGAGGGCCCGAGCCGCGATCGCTCCGAAGACGACCGCGCTCACCACTCCGTAAGCCGCGACGAATCCCTTGGCCAAGCCGAGCCGGTCCCGGGCGGCGCCGCGTTCGATGGTCTGCATCAGTGTTCTCCCTTGTGGTTTCCCGTTGTGCCAGCAACGCTAGGAAGCCGCGGCCGGACCCGGTATGGGCCTGGCCGCACGAGGGGGTGGGGCCAGACCCACTCCTGTCCCGCGGAGGCGGGAATCCGGCGATTCGTGGTGCACAGTGGACCGCGAAGCCGGATGGACAGGGGGAAGAAACGATGCGACAGCTATGGTCCTGGGTGCGCGGTTGCTGGAGGGGATTCGGCCGCTCCGCGCAGGCGGCGGGCGTGGCCCTGCTGATCCCGGCCGTATGGGCGGCCGCGGTGGCCCTGTGGCAGTTCTGGGGCGGCAGCCCGTGGTCGTGGATCGCGCCGTTCGCCTGGGCGGCGATCGGGACGCTGCTGCTGGCGCGGCCGGTGTGCCGGATGACCCGCGCGCTGGTCGCCCGATGGACCGGAACCGTGCTCCCGCCCGGGTACCGCGAGCTGCCGCCGGTCACCCAGCTCTCGACCGGCTACTGGTGGAACGGCCACTCCTACTCGCGCACCCAGGAAGAGGCCCGGCGCGAACAGCGGCTCAAGAACTGGCGCCACGACCCGGCGACCTGGCGCGACCTGCGGTTCGTCGTCCTCGCGCCGTTCTCGTTCGGCCTGGTCGCGAGCGTGCCGCTGCTCGGCTTCGGTGTGGCCTTCCTGGCTCTGACGAGCCTCCCCAGCGGGTACCTGGCCGGTCTGCTGGTGACGATCGCGACCTCGCCGTACGCGTGGCGGAGCGTCCGCCCGGTGGCCACGCGGTTCCTGGGCGCGTCCACGGCGATGGAACTGGCGGACCGCGTCGACACGCTGACCGCCCTGCGCGCGGACACGACCATCGCGCAGGCCGCGGAAATCCGCCGCATCGAACGGGATCTGCACGACGGCGCGCAAGCCCGGCTGGTCGCGCTCGGCCTCGCGCTGGCGACCGCGGAGAAGCTGATGGAGACGAATCCCGAGCAGGCCAAGGAATTGCTGCGCGACGCCCGGGCCGGCGCGGCCACCTCGCTCACCGAATTGCGCGAACTGGTCCGCGGCATCAGCCCGCCCGTGCTGAACGAACGCGGGCTCGTCGACGCGGTCCGCGCGATGGCGATGGACATGCCGGTGGACGTGACCGTCGAAGCCGATCTTCCGCATCCGCTCGATCCGCCGATCGAATCCGCGCTGTACTTCGGGATCGCCGAGTTGCTCGCCAACGCGGTGAAGCACGCTCGCGCGGCACACGTGCGGATTTCCCTGCGGTGGCAAGGAGATCGGCTGTGCGCCGAGGTCGAGGACGACGGCAGCGGCGGGGCCGGGATCCGTCCGGACGGCGGGCTCGCCGGACTGCGCCGCCGCCTCGCGGTCTTCGACGGCACCCTGGAACTCACCAGCCCGGAAGGCGGGCCGACCCGGGCGTGGATGATGGTGCCATGCGCATCGTCGTAGCCGAAGACCTCTACCTGCTGCGGGACGGATTGGTCCGGCTCCTGCAGGCATACGGCCACGAGGTGGTGGCGACCGCGACGACCGGCCCGGAGACCGTCGCCGTGCTGCGGGAACACCGGCCGGACGTCGCCGTGGTCGATGTCCGGATGCCGCCGACGCAAACGGACGAGGGCCTGCGTGCCGTCCTCGCCGCGCGCCGCGAGACGCCCGGACTGCCGGTGCTGATCCTGTCGCAGCACGTCGAACAGCTCTACGCCCGCGAGCTGCTGGCCGAGGGAGCCAGCGGCGTCGGATATCTGTTGAAGGACAGCGTTTTCGAGGCCGAGCAGTTCATCGACGCGCTCGAACGCGTCGCGGCGGGCGGCACGGCGATGGACCCGGCGGTGATCTCGAAGCTGCTCACGAGCGGGTCGCCGGACCAGCGGCTCGGCTCGCTGACCGAGCGCGAGCGTTCGGTGCTGGAGCTGATGGCGGAAGGCCTGTCCAACGCGGCGATCGCCGGACGGCTGTTCCTGAGCGAAAGCGCGATCAGCAAGTACACGACATCGCTGTTCGGCAAGCTGGGCATCACCGACGACGAGACCGGCAACCGGCGCGTGCTGGCGGTGCTGACCTATCTGAACCGGCCGTGAAAACGGCCCGCACCGGATCCGGTGCGGGCCGTCGCCGGCTCAGCCGACCAGATTGCCGAAGCGCCGCAACGTTTCCTCCGCCCCCAGCGCCTGCGTGATCGAGTGCAGGTCCGGGCTGCGGGTCGACCCGGTGATCGCGATCCGGATGATCTGCGACGCCTCGCGGATCGAACCGGGGTACGCGTCCGGGTCCTTCTTGTATTCCTTGGCGTTCTTGGCGAACCCGTGCTTCGCCGCGACGTCGCGGATCTGCTGGAACCACTCCTGGCCGTCGTCGAGCTGCTGGTAGGCCGACACGAAGTCCGACGCCACCGCGCGCACGACGTCCGCCGGAACGCCGAGCGCCGCGATCCGCTCGTCGTCGGGACCAGTCGCCGCCTGGTGCAGCTGCGGGAAGAAGAACCCGTAGACAGCGCGGAACTCGCTCCACTTCTTCAGGTCCTTGCGCGGGTTCTCGACGCCCTCGCGCTCCACGGCCAGCGCGCGCAACGCCAGCTCCCGCGAAGACTCCAAGACCGCCTTGAGCTCCGGGTCGAACCGCTGCGCCCACTCCAGCACCGCCGCGAGGATCTCCTCGCCGGACAGCGTCGCGACGTAGTCGGCGGCGAGGTCGTCCAGCTTCACGAGGTCCACGAGCGGACCGGCGACACCGCACTCGTCGAGGTTGATCGGCGCGTCGAGCGCTTCGGGCAGCGGCATCTCGGCGAGCCGTCCGTTCGCCAGGCCGCGCAGGTAGTACAACACCGCCGGGACCGGGTAGCCGGCTTCGAGGTAGAAGTCGACGGAGGCTTCCGGGTCCTTGCGCTTGGACAGCTTCCGCTTGCTGCCGCCCTCCTGCTTCATCAGCGGCGCGATGTGCGCGTACTGGATCGGCTCGAACCCGAGCGCCTCGAACAGCTGCTGGTGCGTCGGCACCGACGAGATCCACTCGTCGCCGCGGATCACCAGGTTCACCCGCATCAGGTGGTCGTCGACCGCGTGCGCGAAGTGGTAGGTCGGCAGCCGCGGGCTCTGGTCGGAGCTCTTGAGGATCACCACGTCGTTGCGGTTGGCCTCGGCCTCGATGGTGCCGCGGATCGCGTCGGTGAAACGCACGCGCTGCCCGGTGTCGTCGGGCGCGCGGAAGCGGACCACCCACGGCTCGCCCGCGTCGAGCTTCGCCTGCACGTCGGCCGGGTCGGCGTCGCGCCAGATCGCCCACGAACCGTAGTAGCCCGTCGGGAGCTTCGTGGCCTGCTGCCGCGCGGTGATGGACGCCAGCTCGTCCTTCGTCGCGAAGTCGATGTACGCGCGGCCTTCGCGCAGAAGGTGGCGTACGTAGGTGAGGTAGATCTGCTCGCGCTCGGACTGCCGGTACGGGCCGTAGTCGCCGCCGCGCACCGCGTCCTCATCGGCCTGCAGCCCGAAGTACGCGAAGCCGCGCTCGAACTGCTCCAGCGCCCCTTCGACCTCGCGCGACTGGTCGGTGTCCTCGACGCGCACCAGGTAGCGGCCCCCGGAGCGGCGCGCGACGTCCTGGTCGATCGTCGCGACGTAGATGCCGCCGATGTGCACGAAGCCGGTCGGCGACGGGCCGAACCGGGTCACCTTCGCGCCGTCGGGCAGCTGACGGGCCGGATAGCGCTGTTCCCAGTGCTCAGGCTCGGGCAGATCCGCGGGGAACAGGGCGTCGATGACCGCACGGTCCAGCATCGGAGGTCGGGTCTCCCAGGTCGTTCGGGTGTTTTCGCTAGTGCTTCGAGTATCGCCGACCGCCGTCCTCCCCGGTCGTCCAGGTCCCGGGATGCCGGGGGGACTGTCGGCACGGTTGCCAACCGACCGTTTCCGATATATCGTGAACGTGTCGCAACAGTTCGAGAAAGGAACCCAAGACCATGAACCGACGACGACACCCCTTCCCCGGCGGACGCTCGTTCCCCGGCGGACATCACGAACACGGAGAACACGACCAGCGCGGACGGTCCTCCTTGGGCCCGTGGGGCCGGGAATTCGGCGAATTCGCCTTCGGGCCCGGCGGACGCGGACGACGCGGCCACGGTCCGGGCGGACGCCGGGGCTCCCGGCGCGGCCGGCGCGGCGACGTGCGGGCGGCGATCCTCGTCCTGCTCGCGGAACAGCCGCGGCACGGGTACGAGATCATCCGGGAGATCAGCGAGCGCAGCGGCGGGCTCTGGAGGCCCAGCCCCGGCTCGATCTACCCGACCCTGCAGATGCTGGCCGACGAGGGCCTGGTGGTGAGCCGCGACGAGAGCGGAAAGAAGCTCTTCGAGCTCACCGACGAGGGGCGCACGACTGCCGAACAGCAGACCGGCACCCCGCCGTGGGAGCACTTCACCGACGACGTCGAACCGGTCGAGCACGACCTGCGCAAGGCAGGCGCGACGCTCGCCGCGGCGGTCGTGCAGGTGATGCGCGCCGGCAGCGAGAACCAGCAGGCGCGCGCGGTGGACGTGCTCAACGAGGCACGCCGGTCGATCTACTCGATCCTCGGCGAGGTCGAGGAGTCCGACGAGCCGGGCGAGGCGGCCGAGTGACCGGGCAGGACGAGGCCGGTGGGCTTGACGCGGCAATGCACGCGATAGCCCACCGGCAGCGTCACCTCGCCCGATCCCGGGTTCAGGCGGCGCGTGTCAGCGATCGCCCGCTGCGCGACCTTCGCACTGAACTCGATCTTCAACACTGATTCCGCCGCGGCGAAGTCCGCGAAGCGCCAACGCGTGCGTACGCGCCGGCAGCTGAAGCCTTGCGCGGCGAAGAAGCGTTCCACCGCAGGCGGGTCGTAGCGCGGCAGATCTGCCCGCATCCACCCGCCGTACGGCTCGCTGGTCACGTCGAGGTCGACGATCATGATCGATCCTCCGGGCCGCAGCACCCGTTCCGCTTCGCGCAACCCAGGTTCGCAGCCAGGCCCGAAGAAGTACGCGGTGCGCGCGTGCACGATGTCCACACTGGCGTCGTCCACCGGCAGCCGCTGTGCTCGCCCCACGCGAACCCGCACGTTCTCCAGATCCCGCACCCGCCGCTCCGCGTCCCGCGCGAGCGGCGGGTGCGGTTCGATTCCGAGCACCGAGTGCGCGTCCTCGGCGAAGAGCGGCAGGTGGTATCCGTCGCCGCAGCCGAGATCGAGGACATCCAGGCCGGTCCAGTCGCGCTCTTCGCGCAGCACGCGCCAGATCTCGCCGTCGACGTCCTGCGCCTGGTTCTCCACGGCGTAGACCGGCTGGTAGTACCAGATGTTCGGGCTGGGGACGACTTCTTCGGACGCCGCCGGACCGCGGAACAACCAGCGCACGGCACTCCTCTCCGGTCCGGGGCGCCGACGGGCACGGCAGCTTTCCCGCTCAGAGCGTAGAACCCCGCTCCGCCGAATAGACTTCTCCCTCGTCGGGGAGGAGAAACGCAATGTCGACCGGCTGGCCAGGCTCCCGCACGATCCCCGCAGGTTTGCCCTGCTGGGTCGAGGTGGCGTGCCACGACGAAGCTCGCACGCAAGACTTCTACTCCCGCCTTTTCGGCTGGGACTACGAGACCCGGCGCGATCCCGCGTCGCCGACCGGGCGGTACTCCATCGCCTCGGCCGACGGGGTGGCCGCCGGTGGTCTGTACCAAGCCGGGGCCCGCAGCGCCCCCGGCTGGACGCTGCAGCTCGCGGTGCCGCACACGGCGAGCGCGGCCGAGTGGGTGGAGCACCTGGGCGGCCAGGTGACGCTCGGGCCGGTCGCGATTCCCGAGCGCGGCAGCATCCTGCACGCGATCGACGCGTGCGGCGCCCCGGTGGTGTTCTGGGAAGCCCCGCCGGACTGGCAGTTCGCGAGCGGAGTGCCCAACACGTTCAGCGGCGCGGACCTCAACACGCACGACGGCGTGGCCGCGGACCACTTCTACACCAAGCTGTTCAACTACTCGAGCCGTCAGGTCGGGGACGGCGAAAGCGTCGACTACGCGGAATATTCGATCGAGCACACGGCGGTGCTGTACCGCTACGTGATGGGCCCCGAATACCGCCGGGACACTCCCCCGCACTGGCTCGTCTACTTCGAGATCGACCCCGCGCGCGGCGCGGACGCGGCGGCGGGCGAGGCGCTGATGCTGGGCGGTTCGGTGGTGATCGAGCCGTACGACACCCCGTTCGGCCGCACCGCGATCCTCGCCGATCCGGACGGCGCGGTGTTCGCGGTGATCGACCACTCGCGGGTGCTGGAAGACGTGGGCCGCGCCGAGGTCGACGACCCGTACGACGACTGAGAACTCAGGCCGGGACGAAGGCCGACAGCAGCAGCCAGGACACGACGGCCGAGGGCAGCAGCGAGTCGAGGCGGTCCATGATGCCGCCGTGGCCGGGCAGCAACGTGCCCATGTCCTTGATGCCGAGGTCGCGTTTGATGAGCGATTCGACGAGGTCGCCGAGCGTCGCGGTGAGCACGATGGCCGCGCCGAAAATCGCGCCCTGCCAGGCGTGGCCGTCCAGCATGAGGCTGATGGTGAGCACGCCGGCGGCGATGCCCGCGATCATCGAACCGGCGAAGCCCTCCCAGGACTTCTTCGGGCTGATCGTGGGCGCCATCGGGTGTTTGCCGCCGAGCACCCCGGCGATGTAGCCGCCGGTGTCGGAGGCGACCACGGCGATCAGGAAGGTGAGCACCCGCCCGACACCGTCGTGCGGCGGCACGAGCATGGCCGCGAACGCACCGAACAACGGCAGGTACGCGGCGGCGAAAACGGAGGCGCTGACGTCGCGCACGTAGCCCTTCGCGCCGCCGGGCAATCGCCACAGCAGGCAGGCGAGGACGGTGAGCACGAACGCGGTGAGCGCGCCTTCCCGGCCGAACGGCCAGGCCAGCCAGATCATCGCCTGCCCGCCGACCAGCACCGGGATCAGCGCGACCTTGGTGTCCGCGACCCGGCGCAGCACGCCGGAGAACTCGAACGTGCCGACCGCGATCGCGGCGGCGATGACCCCGATGAAGAGGAACCGGACGGTGAGCAGCGAAACGATGATCGCGGCCCCGAGCAGCAGCCCGACGCCGATCGCCGCGGGAAGGTTGCGCCCGGCCCGGGACGCCCCCTTCTCCGATTCGGCCGTGCCACCGTTCGCGGGGTCGCCTTCGCCCTTCGCACCCTTGCCCGATCCGACGCCGGGAACACTCTTCGCGCCCTTGCCCGGTCCGGCCGCGGGAACGCCCTTCGCGCCCTTGCCCGGCTCGCGCGAGGCTTTCCCGCCCTGGTCCGGCCTGCCCGCGGGAACGCCGTTCGCGCCCTCGTTCGGTCCGCCCGCGGGAACGCCCTTCGCCGATCCGCTCCCGGTTTCCGCCTGCTTCCCCGACGCAGCGCCGGATTCCGCACGCGCGTCCGCCACGGTTTCCGCTTTCCGCTGCACGGCAGGGGGTTCCGGAGCCGGTTCCAGCCGCGAAACCGGGTCCGGCTCGGCGGCCGGGCCCGGTGGCGGGGTGTCGCTCACCCGCTCGTCGCGTTCCTCGCTCACCTGGCTCATCAGACCTCGAGCAGCTCGGCTTCCTTGTGTTTCACCAGCTCGTCGACCTGGTGCACGTAGGTGTCGGTGAGGTTCTGCAGCTCCTTCTCGGCGCGCGCGACCTCGTCCTCGCCGGCTTCGCCGTCCTTGGCGATGCGGTCGAGTTCTTCCTTCGCCTTGCGGCGGACGCTGCGGATCGAGACGCGGGCGTCCTCGCCCTTGCCCTTCGCGACCTTCACCATCTCCTTGCGCCGCTCCTCGGTGAGCTGCGGGATGACGATGCGGATGACGTTGCCGTCGTTGCTCGGGTTGACCCCGAGGTCGGACTCGCGGATCGCCTTCTCGATGGCGTTCAGCTGCGACTGGTCGTAAGGCTTGATCAACGCCATCCGGGCCTCCGGCACGTTGACACTGGCCAGCTGGTTCAGCGGCGTCGGCGCACCGTAGTACTCGACGACGATGCGGGAGAACATCGACGGGTGGGCCCGCCCGGTGCGCACCGACGTGAGGTCTTCCTTCGCGACGGACACCGCTTTTTCCATCTTCTCCTCGGCGTCGAGGAGGGTCTCGTCGATCACGGCTACTCCCGGTGTTGTGTTGTCGGACCTGAGCTTGATCCCAGCAGGTCTAGGCGGACGCCTCGTCGGCGGGGGTCGAGACCAGCGTGCCGATCCTCTCACCGCCCACCGCGCGGGCGATGTTGCCCTCGGTGAGCAGGTTGAACACGATGATCGGCATCTTGTTGTCCATGCAGAGGCTGAACGCGGTGGCGTCGGCGACCTTGAGGCCGCGCTCGAGCACCTCGCGGTGGCTGATCTCGGTGAACATCTTCGCGTCCGGGTCGGTCTTCGGGTCCGCGGTGTAGACGCCGTCCACAGCCTTGGCCATCAGGACGGCTTCGCAGCCGAGTTCGAGCGCGCGCTGCGCGGCGGCGGTGTCGGTCGAGAAGTACGGCATGCCGACGCCGGCGCCGAAGATGACGACGCGGCCCTTCTCGAGGTGCCGTTCCGCGCGGCGCGGGATGTAGGGCTCGGCGACCTGGCCCATCGTGATGGCGGTCTGCACGCGCGTCGGGAGGCCTTCCTTTTCGAGGAAGTCCTGCAGCGCGAGGCAGTTCATCACGGTGCCGAGCATCGCCATGTAGTCGGCGCGGTCACGGTCCATGCCGCGCTGGGACAGTTCCGCGCCGCGGAAATAGTTGCCGCCGCCGATCACCACCGCGATCTGCACCCCGGTGCGCGCGACGTCGGCGATCTGCTGGGCGACGGAGTGCACGACGTCGGGATCGACTCCGACGGCGCCGCCGCCGAACATCTCGCCGCCCAGTTTCAGCAGCACCCGGCGGTATCCGCCCTCGACCCGGTCCTCACCCATGTCTGTCGCCTCCTGCCCCTCGGTAGACCCGACTGTGCCCCGTCCCCGACGCGCGGAGACGGGGCACAGTGCCAGAACCTAGTCCCAGTGCCTCGCTCAGGCCTGGCCGACCTCGAACCGGGCGAACCGGGTCAGGGTCACGCCGGCCTCGTCGAGCAGGGCCTTGACGGTCTTCTTGTTGTCCTTGACCGACGGCTGCTCGAGCAGCACGTTGTCCTTGTAGTACGCGTTGACCTTGCCCTCGATGATCTTCGGCAGCGCCTGCTCGGGCTTGCCTTCCTCGCGGGCGGTCTGCTCGGCGATGCGGCGCTCGTTCTCGACGATCTCGGCCGGCACCTCGTCGCGGGTCAGGTACTTCGCGCGCAGCGCGGCGACCTGCATGGCGGCGCCGCGGGCGGCCTCGGTGTCGTCGCCGGTGAACTCGACCAGCACGCCGACGGCCGGCGGGAGGTCGGAGCCGCGGCGGTGCAGGTAGATCGCGGTCTGGCCCTCGAACGACACCACGCGGCGCAGCTCGAGCTTCTCGCCGATGCGGGCCGAGAGCTCCTGCACGACCTCGTTGACCGGCTTGCCGTCCAGGTCGGCGGCCTTCAGCGCCTCGACGTCGCTGGTCTTCAGGGTCTTCGCGGTCTCGACGATCTTCGCCGCGAGCTGCTGGAACTCGTCGTTCTTGGCGACGAAGTCGGTCTCGGAGTCGAGCTCGATCATGACGCCGCCGTCGCCGGCGACCAGGCCCTCGGCGGTGGCGCGCTCGGCGCGCTTGCCGACGTCCTTGGCGCCCTTGATGCGCAGGAACTCGACGGCCTTCTCGAAGTCGCCGTCGTTCTCCTCGAGGGCCTTCTTGCAGTCCATCATGCCCGCGCCGGTCATCTCGCGCAGGCGCTTCACGTCAGCGGCGGTGTAGTTCGCCATCGTGTTGAATCCGTCCGTTTCAGGTACGTGTGCGGTGAGCGCCGTCCGGGCGGCCCTGCGCGGACCGCCCGGACGGGGTGGATCAGGAGTTGGCCGGAGCCTGCTCGCCGGTGGCTTCCGCGGTCTCGGTCGCGGCGGCGGCCTCGGTCGCGTCGGCGGCGGCGGTCTCCGAGCCCGCGAGGAGCTCCTTCTCCCACTCGGCCAGCGGCTCGTCCGAAGCACCGGTCTCCGGCTTCGCGTCGGCCGAGGCGCCGTTGCGGCCGGAACGGGCCATCAGCCCGGCCGCGGCGGCCTCGGCGACGACCTTCGTCAGCAGCGCGGCGGAACGGATCGCGTCGTCGTTGCCCGGGATCGGGTAGTCGACCTCGTCCGGGTCGCAGTTGGTGTCGAGGATCGCGACGACCGGGATGTTGAGCTTGCGAGCCTCGCCGACGGCGATGTGCTCCTTTTTGGTGTCGACGATCCACACCGCGGACGGCACCTTGGCCATGTCCCGGATGCCGCCCAGGGTCTTCTCGAGCTTGTCCTTCTCGCGGGTCAGCGTGAGGATCTCGCGCTTGGTCAGGCCGGAGAAACCGCCGGTCTGCTCCTGGGCCTCGAGCTCCTTCAGGCGGAGAAGGCGCTTGTGGACGGTCTGGAAGTTGGTCAGCATGCCGCCGAGCCAGCGCTGGTTCACGTAGGGCATGCCCACGCGCGCGGCCTCGTTGGCGATGGCTTCCTGAGCCTGCTTCTTGGTGCCGACGAACATGATGGTGCCGCCGTGCGCGACGGTTTCCTTGATGAACTCGTACGCACGGTCGATGTAGGTCAGCGTCTGCTGCAGGTCGATGATGTAGATGCCGTTGCGCTCGGTGAAGATGTAGCGCTTCATCTTCGGGTTCCACCGACGGGTCTGGTGCCCGAAGTGCACGCCGCTGTCGAGCAGCTGCTTCATGGTGACGACGGCCATTGCCGGAATCACACCTTCTCTGTAATCGCGCGCTCCCGCTGTCGGTCTTCGATCCGCCGGCGGAGGCGCTGTTCCGGTTAGTCGCCCCCGACCGGGAGGTCGTGGGCCCTGGTGCCGTAGCCGATGCCCGGACCCGCGGGTTCGGTAGTGCGCAACCCCAGGGACCGCCGGACACCGTGCGCCCCTCCGTCCGGGTTCCCGCCAGAAGCGGCCCGTCCGGGGACGCGCGCACGTGCACGCGAAGTCAGCCCAGCGAGTGGGCTGCGGAATTGATTCTACCCCCTGCCACCAGGCCCGCCCCTGCGGGCAGCCTTCGCCCCGCCCGGAGTTGTCCACAACTGTGCCCGCCTGTGGACAACCCCCGCTGAACAGCCGGTTTCCGTCGGCCGGTGGCTGAGGATGGGGACATGACCGCTAAGCGAGCTTTTTCCGCTGCCCCTGCTTCCACCGACGTCGCCACTGCTGCCGCTGTCGCCGACGTTCGCGCTGTCACCGACGCTGCCGCTGCCCTCTCTGCCGACTCCAGCACTACCTCCTCGCCACACTCGCCCCCTGCGGGCCGCCCTGCCGACTCCGGCGCGACCTCGTCGCCACGTTCGCCCTCGACGCCGAGCGCGGTTCGCTCAGCACCCTCGCCTGTCCCGCGCCCGGACAGAGAGGCGAGCAGCCAGTCCACTCCCTCGCCGAATCCATCGCGACTGGCGGCATCGGCGCTCCCACTGGTGCCGGAACCGCATCCGGTGTTCCAGGCGACGGCCGCGCTGCTCGCCCAGCACCCGACTGCGGCCGCCACCCTCCTGAGCACAGGCGACACCACCCCGCCCATCTCGGCGCACCCGCTCCCCCGGGGCGGCCGTCACCGCAGAACGCCCGCCAGACCACCCAGAATTCGCACCGCACTCTGCCGTGCCTGGGCCCGCGCGACCTCGTCCACCCTCTTTGTCTCCCGCAGGCTCCTCCGCCCACCGCACGCTCGACCGGCCACAACCCTCTTGCCGCGGCTCCGGATCTCACTACCGTGCGATTTCAGCTGGGGCCACCCACCGCTGCGTTTGGCCGGGACCGGCAGTGAACTCCCGCTGTCCAGCCCGCGCAGCCGCAAGAACACCACCCGAACGTGGCTAATCCTGGCGACGGTCTTGACCTTGTCCGCCACCTCGGCAGCCCTGGTCGGCTCTCGAGCCGACGCCGCGCAGTCCACCTCGGACGAACCGGGCCGCCTCGCCTGGCCGCTGACGCCCCGCCCCCACGTCACCCGCAACTTCGAACCGCCCGCGACACCGTTCGGTCCAGGCCATCGAGGCGTGGACCTGGAAGCCGCCGCCGGACAACAGGTTCTGGCCGCGGACATGGGAGTAGTGGTCTTCGCCGGTCAAGTGGCAGGCCAGGGAGTAGTCGCCGTAGACCACGACGGCGGCCTCCACACCACCTACCTCCCCATCACCCCGAACGTCGCCGCCGGAGACCAGATCTATCGCGGCCAGCCGCTGGGTACCGCCGTCCCAGGCCACCCCGGCTGCCCGACCGCCACCTGCCTGCACTGGGGAGCCCGCCGCGGCACGGAATACATCGACCCGCTGGCCCTGGTCGGCGCTCCCAGCCGAGTGCGCCTCAAGCCCTGGGCCGAAGGCCCGTGATGTCCAGGAGTCGCTCGCCGAAATCCAGTCCCCGAAACGGGGTGATCAGAGGAAACGCCGAGGCAGCCGGGCTTGGCACCAACACCGCGCCGCCGCAAGACCCGACCTGAGGAAGGAGTGTGGCGACAACCGCGGTCCGCAGACGACAACCCTTAGGAGGCCGATAGCCCAAATCACTTCGCCACCCACCGCGCCCACCTCTGGCCCGCAGTGAGCCCGTCGCGTGCGGAACTGGTCGGTCACATCGACCACGCCCCTCCGGCCATCCGCTCAGAGCAGCGGAGGCTCCGCGGGAAGTCCGGCAACCAGACCGTCGCCCCAGCTGGCAGCCACATCGACCGCAGCTGCCCAACCACCCGCCCAACGACTAAGCCTCCGGCAGCCGGACCATCGCCCCAGCTCGCAGGCACATCGACCACAGCCGCCGGACCATCCGGCTAGCGGCTAAGCCTTCTCGGGCGATCAGGCAGCCAGACCGTCGCGAGTGGAGCTAGCCGGGCGCATCGACCACAGCCGTGCGGCCATCCGACTAGCAGCCAAACACCTCGCGAGACCCCGCAGCCAGACCATCGCCGTGCGGGCGATTCCGGTCGGGGAGTCAGCCGCTGGGCTGTTCCATCAGCTTGGCGCGCAGCCGCATCACCGCGCGGGTGTGCAGCTGGCTCACGCGGGATTCCGTGACGCCCAGGACTTTGCCGATCTCCGCCAGGGTCAGGCTTTCGAAGTAGTAGAGGCTGACGACGATCTTGTCGCGGTCGGTCAGCTGCGCGATGGCTTCGGCGAGCTGGCGGCGGTTGTCCTGGTCCACCAGGACGGCCACCGGGTCGACGGCGCCGTCGTCGGGGAGGGTGTCGACCAGCGAGCCGGCGTCTTTGCCCGCGGCGACCAGGTCTTCCAGTGCCACCACGCTGGTCAGGCGGAGCTGCCCGTAGAAGTCGCGCAGGTCGTCGAGGCTGATGCCCATTTCGCCGGCGAGTTCGGCGTCGGTCGGGGTGCGGTGCAGGCGGGCGCCGAGGCGTTCCAGTGCGCGAGCGGTTTCCTTCGCCTTGCTGCGCACCGCGCGCGGGACCCAGTCCTGGGAGCGCAGGTCGTCGAGGATCGCGCCCCGGATGCGTTGCATCGCGTACGTCTCGAAGCGCAGGCCGCGATCCGGGTCGAATTTCTCGATCGCGTCGACCAAGCCGAAAATGCCTGACTGCACAAGGTCGCCGACGTCTACGTGCGTCGGCAGACCGGTGCCGACCCGGCCCGCGACGTACTTCACCAGCGGGGCGTAGTGCAGCACCAGCCGGTCGCGCGACGTCTGGTCCGGTTTGTCGGCGAACTGCTGCCACAGCGCCTGAATCCCCGCGTCGACATCCTGACCAGGACGACCGTCCCCGCTGACGGCGTCCTGCACGCCGGGGCGCTCCGCCCCGGCTTCCGTGACCTGCGACGTGGAAGTCATTGCACGGTCGTTCTCGGCGTGCTGCTCAGTGTGGTCTCCGTGCTCGTGCGGATGCGCGTGCGCCGACGGTTCGGCCCTGCCGTCCCCGGCCGAGCCGCCGCCGGCCTCTTCAGGCCCGCGGGTGTGCTCGGTCATGGATCGCCTTCAGCCGATCGACGGTCACATGAGTGTAGAGCTGGGTCGTGACCAGCGTAGCGTGACCAAGCAGTTCCTGAACGCTCCTGAGATCGGCACCTCCTTCGAGCAGATGCGTCGCGGCGGAATGCCTTAGCCCGTGCGGCCCCATGTCCGTTGCGCCCGGCACCGCGGCCACCGCTTCGTGCACCACGCGGCGCGCCGCGCGCGGGTCGAGGCGCTTGCCGCGGACGCCCAGGAAAAGCGCCTTCGGCGGCGTTTCCCCAGCAAGGGCGGGCCGTCCGTCCTCCAGCCACGCGGTCAGCGCCTCGGCCGCCGGGACGCCGAACGGGACTGTCCGCTCCTTGTCGCCCTTGCCTACCACCGAAACCACCCGGCGGGAAAAGTCCACGCTGCCGACGTCCAGACCGCACAACTCCGACACCCGAATGCCGGTTGCATACAGCAATTCGACCAACGCGCGGTCACGCAGAGCAATCGGATCCCGTTCGGCTGCCCCTTTCGCGGAGGCGTCCATGAGCGCGTCGGCCTGCTCGGCGCGGAGCACACCGGGCAAGGTCCGGTGCGTGCGCGGCGCGGCGAGCCGGCCGCCGGGATCCGACTTCAGCACACCGGTGCGGTGCGCCCAAGCCGTGAAGGTGCGCGCGGCCGCGGCGCGGCGCGCGAGGGTGGTGCGCCCGGCGCCGTCCGAGCGCTGCCCCGCGAGCCACGCGCGCAGCTGCGTGACATCCAAGTCCTCAAAGGGCCGCGCGGGACGGTCGCCCTCCCCCACGGTCAGGAACGCCAACAGCGAAACCACATCGCCGACGTACGCGCGCACAGTGTGCGGCGACAGCCCACGCTCCAGCGACAGATGCCGTTCGTAATCGGCCACCACCGACTCGGCTGACTCCGGCAATTCGGCGCGAAGAGCCCGAAGATCGGGTCGTGGCGGGCGTTTCCGGTGTCCACCCGGACGCGGAACCGCGTCCTTGCGCGCACTCGCTGACGGCATGGCGATTACGCTGCGCGAACCATCGCCGTTGGTCAAGCATCGCCACGCCCATCATCGGTTCGCCGTTCGGACTATCTGTCGCCAGCCCGTCTCTCCGCGCACCGCGAAGCCGTCGATTTCCAGTGCGGGCAACAAGGCGCGAACTCGGGAAACGGGCACGCCAGCGCTTTCCGCGACCTCCTCCGGAGCCCGTCCGGCCCGTGGGAGCAGTGCGTCGTAGACCCGCGACGCCTCCGGACCGAGTCTGTCCGTCGGACGCCGGCTCGGTTCGGCGGCAGGAGCTGCGGTGCCGAACCGGCCCACCGTTTCGAGCACCTCGTCGACCGAGGTCACCAACGTGGCCTTGCAGTCCCGGATCAGCGCGTGGCAACCGGCTGAACTGCCCGAATGCACTGATCCCGGCACTGCCATCACGACCTTGCCGAGCGCGCCCGCGATGGTGGCGGTATTGCGTGCGCCACTACGGATTCCGGCCTCCACAACGACTGTGCCGTCGGTAAGACCTGCGATAAGGCGGTTGCGCACCAGAAATCGATGGCGTGCGGGCGGGGTCTTCGGTGCGTACTCGCTGACGATCGCCCCGCCCGCGGCGACGATGCGGTTCAACAAGTCGCTGTTTCCAGACGGATAGGCATGGTCGACCGCGCAGCCGAGCAGCGCGACCGTGACTCCGCCGCCGCTGAGCGCACCGCGATGAGCGGCGGCGTCGATGCCCAAGGCAGCACCGGAGAACACCGGTACTTGTCGGCTTGCCAACGCATGGCCGAACTCGAGGGCGTTGTGCACGCCGTAGTCCGTAGCCATCCGCGCGCCGACGATCGCCACCGCACGGTCGGCGGCTTCGGCCAGGCTCGCGTCGCCGCGCACCCAGAGTCCGAGCGGAGCGGCCACGTGCTTCACGCCGTTTCCGGTTGCTACCGCTAGAGACAGCAATGGCCACGCCGGCCATTCGTGGTCTTCGGGAACCACGAGCCGGGCACCGACCTTGGCGGCTGCCTCCAGATCTTGTTCCGCGACCGTGGATTCCCGGCGGGCGGCTGTTTCGCGGAGAACTTTTTCCGGACAGTCCCCGGCCCGCACCCGCTCGGCTGCCACGACCGGGCCGTGTTGGCCGACGAACTCCAGCAGATGCGGTGCCGGTGGTTCCGCGACGCCGAGCAGGTATGCGCGGGCGAGCCGTTCGGAATCGGTCGCCGCGGTCTGGTCCTCAACTGCGACGCTCACGCCGCACCTCTTCGGCCGCCGGGATTCTCGGAGCGGACGACGGCGAGGTGCCGGTGCAGCGCCAACCGTTCTCGGACCCGGACCGGGTCGTGTTCGGGCCGGATCTCCCGGTGCCGGACCGGCTGCAGATGCCGGACGATCTTGTGCTGCGGCGTCTTCGGCCTGCGGTGCCGGGTGCGCGGGGACGAGGATGGGATGGCTCGGTTCGACATCGTGCTTTCCTTTCAGTGCGGATTCCGGACGGCGGGTTTGCCGGTCCGGATGGGACATCTCGTCGGGGGATCGGGGTGGTTTCGGAGCGTTCGCCGCGAACATCCACCGCGGCGCGGCTCAGCACGGCACCAGAACCGCGTGCTGCGCCGGGGCAGCACTCGGTCGCGCGCCGAGGCCATCCGCCACGGCTGAGCGGACAAGCGGCAGAGCCGCTGGCCTCGAGCGACAAGCCGCCGGGCCGAAGCTTGGCTCCGGGCCACGGCGAACAACGTCCGGGCGGGCGAACCCGGTGCACCGGCCCAGCGAGCTGATGCCCGCCAAATGCGCGGACCCCTCACTGCCGAGGGGATTCGGCACCACGCTGCGGAGGACAGTCGCCCGCGGAGCGCAAACCCAACGCCCCAGCCCAGCAAGCTGACGCCCGCCAGATACGCCGCCCCCTCACCGCCGAGAGGATTCGACGCCACGCTGCGGCGGACAGTCGCCCGCGGAGGGTGAACCCTGTGCCCCGACCCAGCGAGCTGGTGCCCGCCGAATGCACGGCCCCCTCCTCGCCGACGGGATTCGGCACCGCGCTGCGGCGGACGCCCGCCCGCAGAGGGCAAACCCAACGCCTCAGCCCAGCGAGCCGCTGACCCGTCCCCGCGGAGGGGAGTCGGCACCACGCGGTGGCGAACGGCCGTCTGGGGGAGGGCGAACCCGGTGCCCCAGCCCAGCAAGCTGACGCCCGCCAGGTCCGCGGACCCGTCCCCGCCGAGAGGATTCGACACCACGCTGCGGCGGACAGTCGCCCCCGGGGGCAAACCCAGCGCCCCAGCCCAGCAAGCTGACGCCCGCCAGATCCGCGGATCCGTCGCAGCTGAGGGGTTCGGTGCCACGCGGTGGCGGACGGCGGACCCGGCACCCGGTCCCAGCGAGCTAATGCCAACCGGGGCGCGAACCAGTCTCGCCGAGTGGCGGGCGGTACCGCCTGCGAGGCGGGTCAGCCGGTTTTGCGCTCTCGGAAGTCCAGGGCCGCGGTGACGTGGTCGGTGTCGGGTTGGGGCAGAGCGGCCAGGTCGGCCAAGGTCCAGGCGATGCGCAGGCACCGGTCGGCGCCGCGGGCGGTCAGCAAGCCTCGGTCCAGGGCTCGGTCCAGGACTGCGGTGGCGGGCGGCGGCAACGCGAAATCTCGGCGTAGGACTGGGCCCGGGACTTCGGTGTTGGACTGCCAGCCGTGTTTGTGCCAGCGGTGTTTGGCGCGGTCGCGGGCGGCCAGTACTCGGGCTCGGACGGCTGACGACGGTTCCGGGGTGGTCGATTGGTGGGCGGAGATCGCGGTGAGGGGGCGCAACCGGACGCGCAGGTCGACGCGGTCCAGGAGCGGGCCGGATAGTCGTGACAGGTAGCGGCGGCGGGTGGTTACGGAGCAGGTGCAGTCGGTTTCTCGGGGCGGTGCGCAGGGGCATGGGTTCGTGGCCAGGACTAGTTGGAACTGCGCGGGATAGCGAACGACGCCTTTCGCGCGGGCGATGCGGACTTCCCCTTCTTCCAGGACAGTGCGGAGCGAGTCGAGACGTTGGTTTCCGAATTCGCAGGCCTCGTCTAAAAACAGGACCCCTCGATGGGCTCGGCTGATCGCACCGGGGGCCGCCAAGCCGGTGCCGCCGCCGATGAGAGCCGGTGGGCTGATCGAGTGGTGTGGGGCGACGAACGGCGGGACCGTCACCAAGGGCGACGACTTGGACAGGGAGCCGTCCACGGAGTGGATCGCGGTTACTTCCAAGGACTCCTCGGGGGAAAGATCCGGGAGCAGGCCGGGGAGGCGTCTGGCGAGCATGCTTTTGCCGACGCCGGGCGGGCCGGTGAGCAGGAGGTGGTGGCCGCCCGCCGCGGCGACTTCCAGGGCCCATCGGGCTTCTGGCTGGCCTACGACGTCGGCCAAGTCGGGGACTGCCGTGGGAGCGGCCGATGTGGGGGCGGCGGGAGCGGCTAGTTCGCCTTCGTCTTTGAGCCAGGCGATCAGTTCGGCTAGGCGGGTTACGCCGGAGACTTCCAGACCGTCGACCAGGGCGGCTTCCACTAACGACTCAGTCGGGACTACGGCGCGTTCGTGACCCGCGGCTTTGGCTGCGAGCAGGCCGGGGAGCACGCCGCGCACGGGGCGGATTCGGCCGTCCAGGGCCAGTTCTCCCAAGAGGATGGTGTGCAGCAGTTTCCGGGCTGGGACGGCACCGATGGCGGCCAGCACCGCGGCGGCGATGCCCAGGTCGTAGCCCGAGCCCATTTTCGGCAGGTTGGCAGGTGACAGGGCCAGCGTGATTTTGCCGTCGGGCCAGGACTGGCCGGAGTTGCGGACGGCGGAGCGGACTCGGTCTTTCGCCTCGCGGAGGCCGGCGTCGGGAAGGCCGACCAGGGTGACGCGGCTCAGGCCGCCGCCGAGGTCGGCTTCGATTTCGACTACCCGGCCTTCGATGCCGAGCAGCGCGACGGACCAGGTTTTGGCGTGCGGCATCAGAAAGCTCCGACCAGGTGCCGCACGACGGGCTCTTCGCCGGCGGGAGCGTAAACGGTCACGACGTCGTACCGGACCCGGCACCAGCCGACTCGATGTTCCTTGAGCCAGCGCATGGCGGCTCGGTGCACCCGGTCGATCTTCTCCGGCGTGACCGACTCCGCCGGGGTGCCGTATTCGGTGCTGGAGCGGGTTTTGACCTCGCAGAAGATCACCCGGTCGCCTTCGGACAGGACCAGGTCCAGTTCGCCTTCGCGGCAGTGCCAGTTCCGGCTGAGCAGGACCATGCCGGCGGCCTGCAGATGCCGGGCGGCGAGGTCCTCGCCCCAGCGGCCGAACGTCCGGCGCCACTGCGCGCCGGGGTGCGGGCCGTCGTTCATGGTGTCCCCCTCGGACAAGCGTGAGCACCGCCGATCACGGTGCGTGTGCTGCCACGATCGCAGCGTGATCAACAGCCGCGCCAGGGGAATTCCGCACAACTGTGGATAACCCGGGGGTTGTGGATCAGCGCAGGGTCGAGCGGTAGAAACCCCGGCGGATTGTCGGTGCGGTGTGCGGGGGCCGGGAACGACGAAGGCCACCCGGGCAGATGCCGGGTGGCCTCGTGGCGAAAAGCGGGATCAGCCGGAGAACGGGCCGTCCTCGGGGAGCCGCAGGTCGGGTTTGTCCAGTTCTTCGACGTTGACGTCCTTGAAGGTGATGACCCGGACGTGCTTCACGAACCGGGCGGGACGGTACATGTCCCACACCCAGGCGTCCGACATGCGCACCTCGAAGTACACCTCGCCCCCGCCGTCGCGGACCTGGACGTCCACCGCGTTGGCCAGGTAGAACCGCCGCTCGGTCTCCACCACGTACGAGAACTGGCCCACTATGTCGCGGTACTCGCGGTACAGCGAGAGCTCCATCTCGGTCTCGTACTTCTCGAGATCCTCTGCGCTCATGAAATCCGCGCCCCTCCTCGCGTTCGTCCTGCTCCGGCGGCGGAGCGTTCATTCTTACCCACCGAGCGGCCCGGGGCACGGACCGGCCCGCCCGCTTTTTCGAGGGCATTCTCCAGTGCAGCGTAGGTGAGCACGACCGGATGCGGGGCAGTGAGTCCATGGGCGAGGGCGACCGTGGCGACATTCGTGTAGGACCAGCGGTGCGCCGGGCTCGGGCCGTGCTCACTCAGCGCAGCCAGATGGTCCGACGTGCTGTAGCCCTTGTGCACGTCGAAGCCGTACGCCGGCAACTCTTCGTGCAGGCCGGCCATGATCCGGTCCCTCGTCACCTTCGCCAGCACCGACGCCGCCGCGATGCTCGCGACGCTGCGGTCTCCCTTGATCACCGCGACATTCGGCGCGGGAATTCCCGGGACCGGGAAGCCGTCGGTGAGGACGTAGCCGGGATGGGTGCGCAGACCGGCGACCGCGCGGCGCATGCCCTCGAGGTTCATCACCCGGATGCCGAGCAAGTCCACCTGCTCGGAAGGAATGACGATCACCGAGTAGTCGAGCGCGCGTTGCAGGACGCGATCGTAAACGCGCTCCCGGGCCTTCGCGGTGAGCATTTTCGAATCGGTCAGTTCGGGCAGGCGCGCGCCGTCGCCGGGACGGAGCACGCAAGACGCCACCACCAGCGGGCCAGCGCAGGCACCGGCACCGGCCTCGTCGACACCGGCTACGGGGCCGAGGCCGCGTCGTTCGAGTGCGCCTTGCAGACCCCAGAACAGCTCGCCGCGGACCACGGCACGCGGCGGGCGCAGCCGTTCTGCCGGAGTGCGGGGAGGAGGGAGAGTCACCGAAACACCACCCGGGAGTCGCGGACGACGGGACGCACCGCTTACCGTCTCCGGCCGGCCGCCTTGCGGAGGCCTGCCTTCAACCGGCGTCCGACGAAAAGCGTCGGCACCGCGGTGGCGAAACCGATGCCCAGCGGCAGCCCTTGCTGCCACGCGGGCGCGCCGAGCGCGACCGGCTGGGCGTTCTGCTGCGGGTTGTGGTCCGAAATCCCGCCCCAGCGGCTCGGCGGCAGCACGATGATGCGGGCCTTGCCGATGACGTCGTCGACGGGCACCGCACCGTTGGGACCGCCGCCGCCCTGATAGCGCGAGTCGGCGGAGTTGTTGCGGTTGTCGCCCATCACCCAGAGCGCGCCCTGCGGGACCTTCACCGGGGCGAACGACTCCTGGACGGGGTGGTTCTTGTCTTCCCAGTGGATGTAGGGCTCGTCGAGGGCCTTGCCGTCGACGATCACCCGGTTGCGGTCGTCGCAGCACTGGACGGTCTGGCCGCCGGTGGCGATGACGCGCTTGACGAAGTCGCGCTCGTCCGGCGGCGCGAAGCCGACCAGCGAGCCGAGGCCGCGCAGCGCGCGGACGACGATGTTGCTCGACTCCTGCGGTGCGATCTCGTTCTCGGTCCACGCGGGCGGGCCCTTGAACACGATCACGTCCCCCGGGGAGGGGTCGGTGAAGTCGTAGGTGACGCGGTCGACCAGGATCCGGTCGCCGGTGCAGCCGGGGCAGCCGTGCAGCGTGGCCTCCATGGATCCCGAGGGGATCATGTAGACCTTGGCGAGGAACGCCTGGATCAGGATCGTGAGCACCAGGGCGATCACGATCAGGATCGGCAGTTCCTTCCAGAACGACCGCTTTTTCGAGGACTTGCCTCGCCGGTGCGACCCCCGACGCCCGCCGGACCGTTCCTGGTCCTCCTCCGGGCGTTCGGGGCCGTCCTCATCGGCGTTCCGCGACACAGGTTCGACCACGTCGCCAGGCTACCGGTAGCCGACTCGTCACTCAGGAGGCGGAGGTGGTCTCGCGGTTCTCGCGGCGCTCCTTGATCTTCGCCTTCTTGCCGCGCAGCTCGCGCAGGTAGTACAGCTTCGCCCGGCGCACGTCGCCGCGCTTGAAGACCTCGACCTGCGACAGGTTCGGCGAGTGCACCGGGAAGGTGCGCTCGACGCCGACGCCGAACGAAACCTTGCGCACGGTGAAGGTCTCCCGGATGCCGCCGCCCTGCCGGCGGATCACGACGCCCTGGAAGACCTGGTTGCGCTCGCGGTTGCCCTCGATGACGCGGACGTGCACCTTGAGCGTGTCGCCGGGGCGGAAGTCCGGGATGTCGGAACGCAGTGACTGCGCGTCCAGCGCGTCCAGGGTGTTCATCGGTGGTCCGTCCTCGTATTCGTGTGGCTTACGTACAGCTTGAGCGCACAGTCAGAGTCACTGTGACTAACCCAGGGCTGATGGCATTCACGGTTGGCCTCGCGGCTTCGACAGCCGCCACGAGCAGTTGTCAACCACTACGCGTCACGCCAACTGATTCATTATGGCAGAGGCCCCCGGAGACCTCGCACGGGGCCTATCCGGGCTGGTCGTCCAGCCTTTCGAGCACCTCGCGGTCCCGCTTGTCCAGGCTCCCCTCGGGCAGCCGGGCCAGCAGATCGGGCCGCCGCCGTGCGGTGCGTTCCAGCGCCTGGTCGCGCCGCCAGCGGTCGATCAGCGCGTGGTTGCCCGAGCGCAGCACCTCCGGCACCGCCAGGTCGCGCCATACTTCCGGGCGGGTGTAGCTGGGGCCTTCGAGCAGGCCGTCGGAGAACGAGTCCTCGGCCGCCGACCGCGCGTTGCCGAGCACGCCCGGCAGCAGCCGGACCACGGCCTCGACGATCACCAGCACCGCGGCCTCGCCGCCGACCAGCACGTAGTCGCCGATGGAGACCTCGTCGACCGGCATCCGGCGGGCCGCGTCGTCGACGACCCGCTGGTCGATGCCCTCGTAGCGGCCGCACGCGAACACCAGGTGCTTTTCCTCGGCGTAGGCGTGCGCCAGCTCCTGGGTGAACGGCTTGCCCGCCGGGGTCGGGACCACGAGCCGGGTCCCGTCGCCGCACACGTCGTCCAGGGCGGGGCCCCAGATCTGCGGCTTCATCACCATGCCGGGGCCGCCACCGTACGGCGCGTCGTCGACCGCGCGGTGCACGTCGTGGGTCCAGTCGCGCAGGTCGTGCACGCCGACCTCGATCAGGCCGCGGTCGATCGCCCGGCCCAGCAGCGCGGCACGCAGCGGGTCGAGGTACTCGGGGAAAATGGTGACGACGTCGATGCGCAAGCGGTTACCAGTTCCAGTACTCGGTGGCCTCGGCGTGCCACGGGTTCGGGACGTCCTGGTCGATCGCGAAGGCCATGCCGAGTCCCTTCGCGATTTTCATGCTGCGGTGCAGGGTCTGGCGGATCGGCGACCCGGCGGGCAGCCCGTTGTCGTCCGACCACGTCTCGGTCTGCGTGATGCACGTGCGCGCCCCGAAGCGGGCGTTTGAGCACGGAGCCGGCGCGCCCCACGTCTGCAGGTGCTCGAAGCGGACGACCTTGCCCGAGCTCTTCTCGGTGATCGTGCCGCGCGCGATGAGCCGGTAGTCGGTGGACGGCACGGTCCAGCGCACATAGTGCTGGCGGCCGCCGTCGGACGGGATCGGCGTGCACTTCGCGCCGTCGCAGGCGAATTCTTCGGTGACGCGCTCCGAGTAGTACGTGCCGTTGCCGTCCCAGCCGTCGATCAGCACCCAGTCGCCCGAGCGGACGAAGTGCTCGGCGGTCGCCGGCGGCCACGTGACCGGGTCGCCCCAGGTGATCTGCGATTCGGTGGCCGACTGCGGCGACCAGGCCCACTGGAACGCCTTCTCCCCCGGCGGCGCGTACTGGCCGGCGCTGCGCTGGAACATCAGCGAGAAGTCGCCGTACACCGGCGAAGCGGCCCGCGCGGGCGGCGCGGCGAAAGCGGTGGCCAGAACGGCTGCGAAAACGGCCTTCGTCCAGAACTTCACGAACTCCCCCTCAATCAGCGTCGAGGAGGCCTTCGGGCGGATCGAGCACGACCCGGCCCCCGGCGACGTCCACCACCGGGACGATGGCGCGGACGAAAGGCACCAGCACCGAGCGTCCGTCGTGATCGAGTTCGAGCAATTCCCCGGCCGGCGAGTGGACGACCTCGACGACCTTGCCCACAACGGTCCCGTCGGCCAGTTCGGCGCGCAGGCCGGCCAGCTCGTGGTCGTAGAACTCGTCCGGGTCGTCCGTGGGCGGCAGCGCGCCGGTGTCCGCCAGCAGCAGCGCGCCGCGCAGGGTTTCCGCGACGTCGCGCGTGAGCACTTCCTCGAAACGCACCAGCAGCCGCCCGCTGTGTTCGCGGGCGGCTGCGATGGTGAGTTCTCTCGTGCTGCCGTCGCGCAGCTTCGTCGTGACGACCGCACCGATCGCGAACCGCTCCTGCGGCGAATCCGTGCGCACGTCGACCGCGAGCTCGCCGCGGATGCCGTGCGCCTTCGCGATACGGCCGACTACGACGTCCATACCTGACCGTTTCCGAGATTCCGGGTCAGCGGTCGGTGTCGACGACGTCCACGCGGACGCCGCGGCCGCCGATGCCGCCCATCACGGTGCGCAGAGCGGTCGCGGTGCGCCCGCCCCGGCCGATCACCTTGCCGAGGTCGTCGGGGTGGACGTGCACCTCGAGCGTGCGGCCACGACGCGTGGTCAGCAGCTCGACCCGGACCTCGTCCGGGTTGTCGACGATCCCGCGCACCAGGTGCTCGAGGGAGTCGGCGAGGAAGCTCACTCGGACTTCTCGCCCTCAGCCGCTTCAGCCTTCTCGGCCTCGGCCTTCTTCGGGGCCGACTTCTTCTTCGGCGTGACGGCCTCGGTGGAGGGCTCCTCGCCGGCCGCGGCCAGCGCCGCGTTGAACAGGTCCTGCTTGGACGGCTTCGGCTCGGCCACCTTCAGGGTGCCCTCGGCGCCCGGCAGGCCCTTGAACTTCTGCCAGTCGCCGGTGATCTCGAGGATGCGCTGGACCGGCTCGGTCGGCTGCGCGCCGACGCCCAGCCAGTACTGCGCCCGCTCGGTGTCGACCTCGATGAGGCTCGGCTCTTCCTTCGGGTGGTACTTGCCGATCGTCTCGATGGCCTTGCCGTCCCGGCGGGTGCGCGCGTCGGCGATGATGATGCGGTAGTACGGCGCACGGATCTTGCCGAGGCGCTGCAGCTTGATCTTGACGGCCACGGGTGTGGGTACTCCTCAGTGCTGTGTGGTGCGGGGCGTGCGCCGAGCCCGTGGGGACAGGCTTGCGACGCCCGGAGGTCAGGAGCTTCCACACGGCGAGAGGGTCCGGCGGAAGCGGGCAAGCAAACATTCTGCCAGATGCCCGTCGCCGCGCCCGCACAAGGCCCCGGTTAGACGTGCGTGACCAGCGTCAGAAGGACGCGAGGCCGAGCGAACCGAGCAGGATCGCGACCGCCGGCAGGAAGTTGTTGACCGCGTGCGCGACGATGCTGCCGGCCAGCCTGCCGGTGGACAGCCTCGCCAGCCCGATCGGGATGGAGATCACCAGCAGCAGCGTGGTGCGCAGCGGTTCCAGGTGGCTGGCCGCGAAGACCGCGGTGGACAGCAGGAACGCGGCGACCCGGCCGAAGCGTTCGCTGCGCCACTGCAGCCGTTCCACCGCTCCCCAGAGCAGGCCGCGGTAGATGATCTCCTCGCAGATCGGCCCGAGCAGCCACAGGTAGCCGAACATCACCGCGGCGGCGGGCACGGACATTTTGCGGTCGTCGACCAGCGCGCTGATCGCCGACGTCGCGTTCGCGCTGCCGACCAGCTGGGTCCACACGTAGGCGCTCAGCGACGTGAGCACCAGGCCGAGCAGGCCGAATTTGAGCCCGGTCCAGACGTCCGCCCAGCGCCACGCGAGCCGCAGGTCGAGCTTGGGACCGTTGCCGCGCACGAGGGTGATCAGCACCGCGGCTCCGGCGGCGATCATGGTGGGCAGCATCGTGCCGAGCAGTACCGTGCTGATCGGCAGCGGCCGGCCCGCAGCCGTCGGACCGGACAGCGCGCCGATGAACGCGGCCGACGCCAGCAGCACAGCCTCGACCAGCAGGAACGCCCCGAATCCCCAGCGATGCGCCGGGAACGGCCTCGGTTCGGCCACGAAGTCCTCCGGGGTGAGCGCACGGGAGATGGGTTCGCCGGGCTGTGATGCGGTCACGCCCGCCTCCCCGTGCTCGCTCTGCTCACCGGTCGAGCCTAGCGGCCGGAATGGTTTCGCACAGTACTCGGCTGGTCACCGGTTTCCGGCTTTTCCGCCGCGCTCAGTGCCCGGTGAACAGCAGGACGGCGGGCGGCAGGTTGTTGGCCGCGTGCGCGAGCACGCTCGCCGAGGTCCGGCCCGAATAATGCCGCGCCAGCCCGAGGACGAGACCCTGGCCGAACAGCGCGATCGTGCGCGTGGTCTCGCCGTGCAGCAGCGCGAACAGCATCGAGGTGAGCACGAGCACCACCCACGGCGGGATCTTGTAGTGCAGCAGGGCGTTCCACAGCGCCCCGCGCAGCAGCAGTTCCTCGGTGAGCGGGACGGCGACCACCAGCACCAGCGCGGTCGCGACCAGCCAGACCGGACGGCCGCCGGACACGTCCGGCAGGTCGGTGAGCGGGCTGTCGGACACCTCGTCCCCGCCGAAGACCGCTATTTCGGCGACGTTCAGCACGAAGCCCGCGACGAGCGCGAGCAGACCGCAGGCGAGGCCGATGCGCAGGTCGCGCCCTCGCACGCGGAGGCCGAAGTCGCGTTCCAGGCCGGAGCCGTACCGCAGCGACGAGATCGCCGGGCCGAGGCCGAGGACCAGGTTCGGCAGGAAGGCCAGCAGCAGGAGCGGTCCCGCGTACGCCTCGACCGGGTCGTTGTCGCCGACGTGCCGGTTGAACGCGGCCGCGGTGAGCAGGGTGACGAGGTAGTAGCCGGCTACTCCGAAAAAGAACGCGGCGAACGCCCAATGGGCGCCCAGAATTCGCTTTCCCCCACCGTCTTCGGCCACGGGTTCACGCTATGTGCCTGCGCTGTGGCGCATCGAGGCGGGGTCGCCTCGCCTCGAAGCCCGGCCGGCGATCAACGCGAGCCGCGCCTGCTCCGGTAGGCCGCGACGCTGGCCCGGTGCGCGCAGGTTCGGGTGCAGTACTGCTTCGAGCCGTTGCGCGAGAGGTCCACGAAAGTAGCTCGGCAGGTCGATCCGGCGCACACGCCTAGACGAGCGGGACCGAGCGTGGCGATCACGGAAGCCAGTGCGCTGAGCGTGGTCGCGGCGAGGCGCGCCGCGCAGCGGTCGGTGTCGGACGTCACCTCGGTCCACCAGCGGTCGTCCTCGTGGCGCAGCACCGGGGTGGCGCGGCTACGCCGCAGACCGTCGTTGAGCAGGGCCGCGGCTTCGGTCGGGTCCGCAGCCGCCCGTTCCAGCACTGCACGCACGGTCTCGCGCAACGCACGGACTTCTGCCAGGTCAGCCCGGGTGAGCTGGCAGAAGTCCGTGCCCGCGGGACGGCCGACGAGGAAGTCCCGGAGCTGTTCCACGGTCTCGAGTGCGTCCTCGCCCTTGATCGGCCGCAGGGTATTGGCCAGGTCGACCGCCGTCTGGACCGCCGAGGCGGTGTGACCCGCATGAATCATTTGACGTGTCTCCTGAAGCGACTCTACCGTGACACTCATAGCCACTTTCACGTGTTACACGGTACTCGCCGAGAAGAACCCGTAAGGAGCCTTGTCGTGGCCGCCGAGCCGTTCGAGGTCAGCGTCACCGAAGCGGAGATCGCGGACCTGCGGGAACGGCTGCGACGGACCCGGTGGCCCGAGCGCGAGCCGGTGGCCGACTGGTCCCAGGGGGTGCCGCTGGCGTATGCGCGAGAGCTGTGTCGTGCCTGGGCGGAGGACTACGACTTCGGGTTCGCCGAGCGGCTGAACGCGTTCCCGCAGTACCGCGACACGATCGACGGACTGGGCATCCATTTCCTGCACATCCGCTCGCCGGAGCCGGACGCGTTCCCGCTCGTGCTCACGCACGGGTGGCCGGGTTCGGTGCTCGAATTCCTGGAGATCATCAGCCCGCTGACCGATCCGCGCGCGCACGGCGGCGACCCGGCGGACGCGTTCCACGTCGTCGCGCCGTCGTTGCCCGGCTACGGCTGGAGCGACAAGCCGCAGACGACCGGGTGGGGCGTCACTCGCACCGCGCGCGCCTGGGATGCGTTGATGGTCTCGCTCGGCTACGAACGCTACGGCGCGCAGGGCGGTGACTGGGGTTCGGCAGTGGCCGGCGCGCTCGGCGAAGTAGCGCCAGAGCGGGTCGCCGGCGTGCATGTGAATCTGGGGTCCGTAGCGGCGGGCGCGTTCGACGACCCGACGCCCGCCGAGCTGGC
>NZ_ASXG01000144.1 GCF_000411975.1 Amycolatopsis orientalis DSM 43388 | reverse complement strand
CGTGCGGAGGGGCAATGGGCACGGCCCCCCGGGCCGGGCACGTTGCCCCTCCGCACGCCGACTTGAAGGCGATCCCGCACGCCCCGCCGAAGGCGGGGCCAAACAATTGTCGTACCCCGGCGTTAGGCTCTCGCCCATGTCCGACACCGCTACGGTCACCACCCCTCCGGGGGCCGACGCGCCGGCCCGGAGGCGGCCGGCGTTGTCGCCGTCCCGGGCGAGCGACTTCAAGCAGTGCCCGCTGCTCTACCGGTTCCGCGCGGTCGATCGGCTGCCGGAGGTGCCCACGCGGGCGCAGCTGCGCGGCACGCTCGTCCACGCGGTTCTGGAGCGGCTTTTCGCTCTTCCCGCGGCGGAACGGGTCGCGCCGCGGGCGAAGGAGCTGCTGGCGCCGACCTGGACCGAGCTGTCCGCCGAGAGTCCGGAGTGGACGGAGCTGTTCGCGGACGGCGAACCCGGCGAGACGGAGAAGTGGCTGGCCTCGGCCGAAAAGCTGCTTGATTCCTACTTCGAGCTGGAGGATCCGCGCCGGCTGGAGCCGGAGGCGTGCGAGCTGCACGTCGAGATCGAGCTGGGCTCGGGGGTGTTGCTGCGCGGGTACATCGACCGGGTGGATGTCGCGCCGACCGGCGAGATCCGGGTCGTGGACTACAAAACCGGTGCTGCGCCGCGGGAGATCGGCGAGGCCAAGGCCCTGTTCCAGATGAAGTTCTACGCGCTGGTGCTGTGGCGGCTGCGCGGGGTCGTGCCGCGGCAGCTGAAGCTGATGTACCTGACCGACGGCCAGTCGCTGGCCTACACGCCGGACGAGGCCGAGCTGGTCCGGTTCGAGCGCACGCTGGAGGCGATCTGGCAGGCGATCCTGAAGGCGGGCAAGACCGGCGATTTCCGGCCGAACAAGGGCAAGCTGTGCTCGTGGTGCGACCATCAGGCGCATTGCCCGGAGTTCGGCGGCACGCCGCCGGAGTACCCGGGCTGGCCGGAGCCGGATCCGGGCGAGGAGTCGGTATTGGACCGGGCGGACTGATGGGCGACGCGTTTTTCCTCCCGCTCGGCGGCGAGCGGTACGAGGCGACTGAGCACACCAGCGGTCCGTGGAGTCCGGGCGCGCAGCATTTCGGCCCGCCGTCGGCGCTGCTCGTGCGCGGGCTCGAGCGGCTGGAGGCGAGGCATCCGGCGCAGCTGGCCCGGGTCACGGTGGAGATCCTGGGCCCGGCCCCGGTGGGCGAACTGGAGCAGCGGTCGTGGGTCGAACGGCCCGGCCGGACGGTCGAATTGGTCCAGTCCGAGCTGTCCGCGAACGGCCGGATGGTGGCGCGGGCGTCGGGGTGGCGGATCGCCACGTCCGATACCGCGGGGATCGCCACCGACGGCGGGCCGCTGCTGCCCGCGGCCGACGCGGGCAGCGAAGCCGCCTTCCCGGACGACTGGCAGGGCGGCTACCTGCACGCGATCGAATGGCGCGCGGTCCGCGGCGCGATTTCCGGGCCGGGCCCGGCGGCGGTGTGGGCACGGCAGCGGTATCCGCTGGTCGACGGCGAGGAGCCGACCGGGTTGCAGCGGCTGTTCGTGATCGCCGACTCCGGCAACGGGGTGTCGCATTTCCTGCCGACGGCGGACTGGTGGTTCATAAACTCCGAGCTCACCGTGCACCTGCGCCGAATTCCGGAGGGCGAGTGGATCGGGCTCGACGCGGTGACGCTGGTCGGGCCGCACGGGATCGGCACCGCGACCAGTACGCTGCATGATCGTTCCGGCCCGGTCGGCACCGGCGCGCAGGCGTTGCTGGTGCGCCCGCGACAGGCCGGGGGCGGATGAGCGCGCTGGCGCGCGCGAGTCCGATAGCCTTCGCGGAACGACCGACAAGGGAGCGCTCCGGCATGCAGATCACCTCGGTGGTCAACCAGAAGGGCGGGGTGGGCAAGACCTCGCTGAGCGTGGGCGCGGCGGCGGCCCTCGCCGAACGCGGCAGGCGGGTGCTGCTCGTCGACCTCGACCCGCAGGGGCACGCGACGACCGAAATGCTCGGCATGGACGAGGTCCCGGCCGACGCGCCGAGCCTCGCGAAGGCGCTCACGAAGCTGTGGAAGGGCCCGATCGAGGAGCTGGCGGTGCCGCATCCGCGCAGCAACCTGGGCCGCGGCGGCGCGTTCGACGTGATCCCGACTTCGCCGGGGATGTTCGACCTGATCCGCAGGCTGGACCAGTTCCGGGTGCCCGGGTGGCAGCTGGCGCGGGTGATCCAGTTCGCGCACTACGACCACGTGATCATCGACTGCCCGCCGGCGCAGGACGTGCTGACGAACAACGCGCTGGCGGCGTCGCACGGCATCCTGGTGCCGGTCCAGCCGGACAAGACGAGCATCCGCGCGCTGCGCCTGCTGTCGGAGCAGGTCCGCTACGTGGAGCAGACCACCGGCCGCTCGCCGATCGCGTGGTTCGGCATCGTGCCGGGCCTGTACCGCCGCCCGATCTCGCACTACGCGGCGGCCGCGCTGCAGGAGATGTACTCCTTCGGCGTGCCGATGCTCTCGCACATCCCGCTCGGCGTGGTGATGAACGAGGCGGCCGCGCACGGCGTCCCGGTCACGACGTTCGCCCCGGAAACCATCCAGGCGGTGTCGTTCCGGGAGATCGCCGAGACCTTGGACGGCTACCTGGCGCAAAACCCGGGTCCCACCGAGGTTCCGGCGGACGACGAGTTCGTCTTCGAGGACTTCATTTCCGAGGTCGCGGTGGCCCGCAACGTGAACGACAACGGCGCGCGCAAGAAGCTGTACGACCTGATGCCGAAGCGCCCGAACCGCCCGCGCTGAAGACTGTCCACTTCGGACTTAACACCAACGC
>NZ_ASXG01000143.1 GCF_000411975.1 Amycolatopsis orientalis DSM 43388 | reverse complement strand
TTCCCGCCTTGACAAGCACCCACCGCCCGTCAGCACAATCAAGCTTCGGGGTGCCCCACGCACTCACTCAAAAGCAATGTCGCCCGCCAGGGCGACGAGCCGCCGTCACACACTCACCACCACATCATCCCCCACCACCCGAACCGGAACCCCCGTCAACCCGACCCTCCGGTCCGCCGGATGCCGCCCGGTCAGCACATCGAACTCAAACCCGTGCCAAGGACAAACAATATTCCGATCCGCCGGATGAAATGCAGGCCCAGCACTCTTCCGATCCTCCCGAACCGGCTGAACGGTCCGCGGCATGATCTTCCCCTGGCACACCGGCCCGCCCTGATGCGGGCAAACGTTATGCCAAGCCCGCACCTCCCCGGCGTGGAAGTAAACCCCCACCTCCAGCCCGTCAACCTCCACCACGATCCGCCCCCGCTCCCGGAGATCCGCGAGCCCAGCGACCACAACCTCCCGCCGCACCGCGCTCATTCGGCCCTCCGATACCAGATCGCCATGTCGAATAGATTCACATCCGCCGCGTCCAGCAACGCGGTCACCAGAACCACCGTCTCGGTAGCCGTCAGCGCATCCTCGCGAATCGGCCAGGAAATCTTCCCCACCCGATCAGTCTTGGCGGAGAACAACCGAGCCGCCGCGTACAACAGCTCAGCGATCTCTTCGTCGGCAACGGCCGAAGCCCGGTCCTCCGCGACGATCTCCGAGGTCATCGAAGTCACTCGAGACACCAGCGACGCAAGTTCAGCAGTCATGATCACGAAACCCCGGGACGCTCACGGAGCACGCTCTGCGCAGCGGGCTTCCGGCGATCAACAGGAAGATTGAACACCCGAGCAGCGTTCAGCCCAAGAATGTTCCGCTTGGCCTGCTCGGACAAAAACGGCAGCCGGGTGATCGTCGACGGCGCGTCCCAATCCCAATGCGGCCAGTCCGACGAATACAGCAGCTGCGTCTCCGCGTTGAACGCCTTCATCCCGGCCTCCAGCAATTCCATGCTGGTCCGCTCCATCGGCTGACTCGTGTACCACATGTCCTTCATGTACTCGCTGGGCAACCGAGTCAGCCCAGGCGCCTCGCTGGGACGCATCAGCACCTCGTGGTCGAGCCGTTGCATCAGGAACGGGATCCACGCCAGCCCGCTCTCCACCCACACCATCTTCAGCCGGGGGAATCGCTCCGGCATCGCATTGACGATCCAGTTCGTCACATGAATCTGGTTGTAATGCGTGAACGACAACGCGTGCATCGACAAGAACCGGTTCAGCTGCGCGAAAGACGGATCGCCCCAGTGGTATCCGGAATGGAAGGCGAGCGGCTTCCCGCTGTCCTCGATCAGCTTGTACAACCGCGTATAGACATCCGAGTGCACCGGGTTGTTGCGCGTCGAGCACACCGTGTATCCGATGATCCCGGCATTGTCCGCGTACTTCTCGACCAGCTCTTCGCACACCTCCGGCGTGTTGTACGGCAAGTACAGCATGCCCTTCAGCCGATCGTCCTGCGGCAGCACGACTTCGGTCAGCCAGCGGTTGAACGCCCGCCCGAGCACGACCTCGATCTCGTCCTGCGGATGCATGCCCAGCAGCAGCATCGCACTGGGGAACACGACCTGGTAGTCCAAGCCCATCGCGTCCATGCCGCGCCGAGCGGCCGCGACGAAGGGATGCCCGGACACCCCGTCGAGCGGCTCCTTGCGGCCCTGATGCCCGATCCGTCCGCCCACGCTCTGGTGCGACATCCCAGGCTGGATGTTCAGCAACGCGTTGTTGCCGGCGAACTTGCCGAACTGGTCCATCCCGATCTGGCGCCACACGTCGTTGTCGATGAGTTCCAGCACCTCGCCCCAGAAATGGTCTTCCGAGACGTGCGCGTCGATGTCGACGATGAAATAGTCGTCGTACTCGCGTTCGGCCTGTTTGGTCGCGTGGGCGAGCACGTCGCGGGTGTCGGTGCGCCCGCCGATCTCGGCGAGTTCCCGCATCCGCGGCCCGTCGGAACGAGGAGCGGTGAGGTCGGGCACGGATTCTTCCCTTCGTCCGGCGTCAGCGGGGCGCGACGGCGGCATCGGTCATCGTGGTCAGGTAGTCGTCGTCCGCCGGGGCCGCGTTCTCGTGCGGGATGACGACCGCGCGGTCCGGGCTGACCGCGAAAGTGTGTTCCTCGCCCGCAGTCGGGACGGATTCCGCGGACAGTTCGGCCGTTTCGGTGCGCACCCGCATCGGGAGACCGTCCGCGCGGACGAGGAGGTTGACGGCGCTGCCGAGATAGGTGGTGCGTTCGACAGTTCCGCGAAACGCACCAAGAACGCCGGTGCCCTCCGCGGACAGCCGGGCATGCGCCGCGCGGAACGCGATGTCCGCCCGGTCGCCGATCGAAACGTCGCCGGTCGCGATCCCGGAAAAGACCAGCGAAGCGTCATCGACCCGCACGTCGGCCGTTTTCCCGTGCACCCCGGTGACAGTTCCGGGCAGGATGTTCTGAAAGCCCATGAAGTCCGCGACATACGCCGAATTCGGGCGGTCGTACAGGTCGCTCGGCGTGCCGGACTGGACGATGACGCCCTCGCTCATCACGATGATCCGGTCGGACAGCGTGATCGCTTCCTCCTGGTCGTGCGTCACGTAGACCGACGTCGTCTCGAACCGGTTGTGCAGCGAGCGCACCTGCTGGCCCATCTGGTACCGCAGTTTGCTGTCCAGATTGGACAGCGGTTCGTCGTAGAAGATGATCCCGGGCCGGGCGGCCAGCGCACGAGCGAGTGCCACCCGCTGCTGCTGACCGCCCGACAAAGCGGTGACCGAACGCTTCCCGAGATCGGAGAGGCCGACCGCGTCCAGCATTTCCTGCACCCGCTGCGCCCGCTCCCGACTGGGCATCCGGGCGACCTTCAACGGATACGCGACATTGTCCGTGACGCTCAGGTGCGGCCAGAGCGCATAACTCTGGAACACCATGCCGACCCGGCGTTTGTCCGCCGGCACGAAGGTGCGCCGCGCGGTGTCGACCACGACCCGGTCGCCCATGACGATCCGGCCCGCGCTCGGCCGCTCGAGCCCGGCCAGGCAGCGCAACGTCGTGGTCTTGCCGCAACCGGAGGGGCCGAGCAGCGTCACGAACTGTCCCGACTCGATCGTCAGATCCAGTTCGTGCAGCGCCGCCTTCGCGCCGTACTTCTTGGTGAGTCCGGATACCTGGACCTCGGTCATCGTGACCTGCGCTTTCTCTTCGGCCGGGAGGCGAGCAGCTACTTCTTGAACGCCTGCGTGATGAAGTCGAAGTACGGCTTGTTGAACGCGGGGTCGGGGTTGGAGAACGGCAGCCGCGGCAGCTTGTCCAGCGACGGCAGTCCGGGCGGGCCGGGCGCGGTCGGCGTACGGCCGTAGGAGTTGTCCTTCTCCGCCAGCGCTTTCTGGCCTTCCGGCGAGTACAGCCAGTTGACGTACAGCTGCGCGGCCGCGGAGTCCGGCGCGTCCTTGATCAGGCACAGCGCCGAGCGCGCCATGTAGTTTCCGCCGTCGTCGAGCGGGAACACCATGTCGATCGGCGCGCCCTTCTGTTTCTGCGCCTCGAAGTAGCCCTGGTACACCGCGATGCCGACCGGGAACCGGCCGCTGGCGACGTCGGTGGGCACCATCGGCTCGGATTGGGAGATCTGCAGGTCCTGCGCGGCCAGCTGCTCCAGGTAGGAGCGGCCCCACTTCTTCTCGTTCTCGGGCAGCATCAGCGATTCGAGGATGTACCGGATGCCGCCGGGGACGGTCATGTCGCCGACCGCGATCTTGCCCTTCCACTTCGGGTCGAGCAGGTCGTGCCAGTTCTTCGGCGCGTCCTTCTTCTGCACCTGGTCGGTGTTGTAGACGAAACCGAAGTAGCGCAACGCGAAGTAGGTGAGCTTGCCGTCGTTGTCGGTCGGGACCTTGAACCCGGGGTCGGCGGTGCGCACTTCCGCGGGCGTGCAGATGTTCGGTTTCGCGGCCGCCTGCGGGGATTCGCCGCCGACGTAGATGTCCGCGATCCGGTGCCCGCTCTGCGCCTCGGTGTCGAGCTTGGTGAGGATCTGCGCGTCCGCCTGGTCCTGCGGGAGCAGCTTGATCCCGGGGAACCGCTTCGTGAACACGTCGTTCAGCGCCTGGTTCGCGGTCACCCCGGGCCCGTAGAGCACGAGCTGGGTGTGGTTGGCCGCGAACGCCTTGTCGTACAGCTCGTTCATGTATTTGTTGGCTGCCGCGGACGCGCCGGGGACCTCGACTGGAGTGCTCGACTTGGTCGCGCCCGCCGACGCGCAGGCGGTGAGCGAGGCGAGCAGGCCGGCGGTGAGCGCCAGCGCCGGTGCGCGCAGTTTCGTGCGGGAGAACTTCATTGTTCTTCCTCTCGGGTCAGGGGGTGAGACGGGAGAGCGGGCCTGGGGAACGGTCGCGGCCGAGGAGCCGGCCGCCGAGCTTGACGGACGCCGCGGCCAGCGCGAGGACGACGAACGCGGCGAGCAGGATGATCATGAACAGTGCCGCGCCGCGGGACATCTCGCCGGTGAGGAACTGCTGGAAAGCGGTCAGCGACACGGGTTCCAGGCCGGGCGGGGCCAGCAGCATCGGCACGGCGAGGTTGCCCGAGATGAACAGCGCGGAGAGGAACCAGCCGGCCAGGAAGCTCGGGACGACCAGCCGCAGCACGATCGTCACCAGCACGCGTCCCGCGCTCGCGCCGGACATCCGGCCGGCCTCCTCGAGTTCGGGCGACAGCTGGGCGAGCGCGCCCTCGGCGATCCGGCTGGACACCGGGATCGTGGCGACGATCAGCACGAGCGTCATCAGGAACGACGAACCGTAGAGCCCGCGGAAAGCCGGGAGGTAGAGCACGGCGAACATGTAGGCGAGGCCCAGCACGACACCGGGCAGCGCCCACGGGATCCAGACGGCGAACGAGGTGTAACCGCGCAGGAATCCTCGGCGCCGTGCGGTGACGTAGGTGGTGAGCAGCGCGATCGAGATCGAGCCGAACCCGCCGACGACCGCCAGCCACGCGGTGAGCGCCAGGCTCGAGCTGAACTGCGGGTCGGTGAGCATCGTGACGTAGTTGTCCAGGGTCAGCCCGGTGCTCATCACCCCGAAGATCGGCTGGAGGCTGCCGAGCACCATCGCGAACAGCGGCAGCAGGAAGTTCAGCAGCACCACGACGACGATCAGCGCGGACAGCACCCACCGGATCGGGCCCAGCTCCTGCGGATCGCGCCGCGACGTCTTGCCGGTGAGCGTGGTGAAGCTGCGGCCGCGCAGCATCCAGCGCTGCGCGAGGAACAGCAGCAGCACCAGCAGGATCAGCACGAGAGACAACGCGAACGCCTTGGTGTACTCGGCCGGCGCCTCGTCCCGGACGTAGTGGTAGATCTGCGTCGAGAAGACGTAAATGCCCGCCTGGCGGCCGATCAGCTGCGGTCCGTCGAACGACTGGAACACCAGCACCGCGATCAGCAGGGCCGCGCCGGTGATCGCCGGGCCGACCGAGGGAATGGTGATGGTGAAGAACGTCCGCACCGTTCCGGCTCCGCTGATCGCCGCGGCCTCGTCGAGCGACTGGTCCCGGTTCTTGAACGCGCCGAGCAGCAGCAGGTAGGCAAACGGCAGGTAGCCGAGCGAGGTCAGCAGGATCAGGCCGCCCCAGCCCTGGATGTTGATCAGCGGGCCGTGCGCGCCGAGCATCCGGCCGAGCTGGTTGAGCAGGCCGTTCTGGGCGTTGCCGAGCATGATCCAGCCGAGGGTGTGAAACAGCGGCGGGACGAAGAGGTTGATCACCATGATCGGCGTGAGCAGCTTGCGGCCGGGCACGTTCGTGTTGGCCGCGATCCAGGCGAACAACCCGCCGCCGGCCACCGAAAGCGCGCCGCACACGACGACCAGCACGATCGAATTCCAGAGCGTCTGCCACGTTTCCGGAGCCTCGAACGCGGCGAGCAGGCCGCTCATCGTGAACGGCATATTGTCCGAGGGAAGCCCGTCGCGGAAGGCGCCGAGCACGATCATCGCGACCGGATAGACGAAAATCAGCGTGAGGCCGGCGAGCAGGGTCGCTTTGAGCACGCCGCCGGTCACCGAGCGGCGGCGCGAGGCCCGCCGGTCGTGCTCGAATAGGCTCTGCGTCACTGCAGTCGTTCCTTCCTGCGAGCGGCCGGTTGCCCGCCGCGGGGACGAACCGCTCCGTCCGTCCTGCCGGTTAGCGTATGAACTCGGGTGCGGCGGCTCATCGAGCGGCTCTCCGAAGTCCTACCGGTTCCCTCCGACACGGTGTCGGAGGGAACCGCTGATCAGGTCAGGGCGGCGAGCACCGCGTCGTTCTCCTCGGGCAGCCCGATCGTCACGCGCGCCCCGCCCGCCTTCGGGAACGGCCGGGCGAGCACGCCGCGAGCCTCCAAACGGGACAGCAGCTCGGCGGCATCCCCCGGCAGGAAAAGGAAATTCGCCTGACTGGGCACGAACGCGACGTTCGCCGCGGTCAACGCGGCCTCGACGCGGGCGCGCTCGGAGACGATGACGGCGGTTCTTTCCTTGGCCACCGCCATTCCTTCCGCGCTCAACGCCGCGATGACCGCCGCTTCGGCCACGCTGTTGAGCGCGAACCCGACGGATGTGCGGCGCAACGCTTCCGCGATCCGCGGTGCCGCCGCGGCATAACCGACGCGGACGCCCGCCAAACCGTGCGCTTTGGACAGTGTCCGCAGCAGCACGAGATTTTCGAACTCGTCGAGCAGTCCGACAGTCGCGTCCACTGGTTCGGCGGAGACGAACTCGCGGTACGCCTCGTCGACCACCACCAGCACGCGCGACGGGACGCTTTTCAGGAAGTCGCGGATATCCTCGACCCCGCGCATCCCGCCGGTCGGGTTGTTGGGATTGCAGAGGTAGACAATGCGGGTTTCCGGGCCGACAGCGGCGAGCATCGCGTCGAGATCCATCGCACCGTTCGCGTCGAGACCGACCTCTGTGGACTCCGCGCCGGCGAGCGAAAGCGCGGCCGCGTACGCCTCGAAGGACGGCGCCGGGCGGACGCCGTGCACGCCGGGTTCGCAGACCAAGCGGGCGAGCGCGTGCAGCAGCGTTCCGGAGCCGTTGTCGATCGCGATCCGCCCGGCGTCCAGACCCATCGCGTTGGCGACGGCCGCGCGCGCCGCGGCGCGATGGTAATCGGGGTAGCGGTGGGCGTTCCGGGCCGCTTCGGTCATCGCGGCGACGATGTGGTCGGCGGGAGCCCACGGCATTTCGTTCTGGGACAAGCGGATCGGCGGCTGCGCACCGCGGGACGAGCGATCGGGGGCGGCGAGCACGCGGTCGACCACACTGCGGAGCTCCAGCAGCATGCATCCTCCTCAAGCCGGACGATTAACTGTAATGAATATACATAATTCTGAGCGCGTGTACATCCATCAAGTTCTCCGGCTTGAGAAATCAGGAGCGCCGGGCCGCCACCGCGGGCCGGCGGTGCCGCGAGATCGCCGACTCCGCCAGCTCGTGGTCGCGCTTCCGGACCGCCTCGGCGAAGTCGAGGTGCGTCCGCAACCGCTCCTGGGTCGTCGGCGCGGTGACGCCTTCGAGCCGCGCGGCGATGATGTAGTCGACGAGGTTCGTGTACAGGCTGCGCAACAGTTCGTTCGGCGATACCTGCGCGATGCGCGCGTGCAGCGCCCAGATCGCCGTGGCCGCTTCGGCGGAATCCCAGGCCGCCTTCAGCGTTTCGGCGCACGCTGAGATATCAGCGATGTCCTCGTCGGTCGCGTTCTCGACCGCGTCGTGCAGCACCGAACCGTCGAGCGCGTCCAGGACGCGCAGGCAGTTCTCCACGGTCGCCTTTCCCTCGCGGAGCTGCAGCAGCTGATCGCTCAGGTGCGTGAACGGCGAGCGCGTCGCGACGAAGATCCCGCCGCCCGGACCCGGCTTCGCGTCGACGATGCCGCGGGCACGCAGCAGCTGGATCGCCTCGCTCAGCGTCGCCGGGGCGACCCCGAAGCGCGCCATCAGCTCCTGACGGCGGCCGACGAAGTGCCCGGCGCTCCAGCCCTCCGAGACGATCTCGTCCTCGAGCGCGCGAGCGACCTGTACGGCGGCGGCGGTGTTCGTGATCTGCGGCAAGGGTCCTCCGAAGTGCTCGTTCCGGTGACGTCGCCGACGCGGGTCACGCGTAGTGACAGATTAGAGGCGCACCGGAACCCCGAACACCCGGCATCGTCTATATTGATTGTAGACATTAGACGCTGGCGTCACCAGCGCGGCACGCACCGTTGCCCCAAGGAGCCCCTCTTGCCGGTTTCCGCCTCGATCCTCGCCGACTCCGCCGCCCTCCGGCCAGACCTCGTCGCACTCCGCCGGGCCTTGCACGCCCGTCCCGAAGCCGGGTTCGCCCTCCCCCGCACCCAGCGAGCGGTATTGACCGCACTGGCCTCGCTCGATCTCGAAGTGACGCCCGGTCCACCCGGCTTCACCTCGATCGTCGCGATCCTGCGCGGCGCCCGGCCCGGACCGTCGGTCCTGCTCCGCGCGGACATGGACGCGCTGCGCGTCACCGAGGAGACCGGACTCCCGTTCGCCTCCCGGACGCCCGGTTTGATGCACGCCTGCGGCCACGACCTGCACACCGCGGCACTCGTCGGCGCGGCGAAACTGCTGAGCGCGCGCCGCGACGAGATCGCCGGCTCAGTGGTCTTCATGTTCGAACCTGGCGAGGAAGCCGGCGGCGGCGCACAACGATTGATCTCCGAGGGAGTGCTGTCCGGCGTCGAGGCGGCCTACGGCATCCACGTCCTGCCCGGCCGCGCGGGCGTGTTCACCACCCGCCCCGGCTCGGTCATGGCCGGGGCCAGCAGCCTGACTGTCCGCGTACTCGGACGCAGCGGCCACGGTTCGCGCCCGCACCAGGCGGTGGACCCGGTGCCCGCCGCGGCACAGATCATTTCGGCGCTGCACACATATGTCACCCGCCGGTTCCCGGTTTTCGATCCCGTCGCGCTGTCGGTGACCACAATGCAGGCGAGCGAGATCATCAACGCCATCCCCGACGAAGCCACACTGGGCGCGACGATCCGCGCGCTTTCCCCGGAGAGCGTGGAGATCCTGGCCCGCGAACTGCCGTCCCTGACGTCCGGAATCGCGTCCGCTTTCGGTTGCCGAGCAGAAACGGAGTTCCGCTCGGTCTACCCAGTCACCTCGAACGCCCCCGAAGCAGCCGCGCGTGCGCTAACCGTGCTCAGCGACCTTTTCGGCCCAGAACGAGCGGTGCCACTGGAGCACCCGATCATGGCGTCAGAAAGCTTTTCCGCAGTACTGAACGAGGTCCCCGGCGCCTTCCTCTTCCTAGGCACCACCCCAGCAGGAACCGACCCGGACACAGCAGAAATGAACCACTCCCCACGCGCAGTCTTCGACGACAACGTCCTGCCCGACCAAGCAGCAGCACTGGCAACCCTAGCCCTAAGCCACCTACACCACCCTTAAAAAAAAACCGCAGCCAGAGCACCCAACCCACCCAGGCACCCACACCACCCCCGCACCCCGATGCGAAGCCAAAAACACGGCGCGGGGGTGCTTGTCAAGGCACGCTTTCCCGCCTTGACAAGCACCTCCGC
>NZ_ASXG01000142.1 GCF_000411975.1 Amycolatopsis orientalis DSM 43388 | reverse complement strand
TTCAAGCAGAAGACGGCATACGAGATCAAGCCTCGCGTGCCTTGACTTTCCGATGTGCAGCACGGAAAACGGCTGGCTTCCCGGGAAGTTTCACGAATGGGTGCAGATGGGACACAGAGCTGCGGCGCTTCTTCTGTTCGCCTGGATCATCGCGGCAGCGGTACATGCAGCAAGACAGTATAAAAATCAAAAACGCATTTATTGGGGCTGGATGATTTCCCTGATCCTGATCATCCTTCAGGCTGCCTCAGGAATTGCGGTTGTCTACAGCAGACTGGATTTGGGTTTTGC
>NZ_ASXG01000141.1 GCF_000411975.1 Amycolatopsis orientalis DSM 43388 | reverse complement strand
GCAGACCTTGACATTTTGTTGTATAATCGTGAAAATATTGAGACAGAGCAACTTATCGTTCCTCATCCTAGAATGCATGAACGTTTGTTTGTACTCATCCCGCTGCTGGAGATTTATCCGGATCTTGAGGGAGCTGTCAATCATGCAAAAAATCAAGAAGGTGTAAGAGTATGGAAGCAGAAATCTGGGGTAGACGAATTCGTGCATATCGAAAGCTGAAGGGTTATACTCAAGAAGGGTTTGCCAAAGCATTGGGTATATCCGTTTCTGTGCTTGGTGAAGTAGAACGCGGATCTCGTATGCCGTCTTCTGCTTGAAAAAA
>NZ_ASXG01000140.1 GCF_000411975.1 Amycolatopsis orientalis DSM 43388 | reverse complement strand
GCTGGTGTTCCTGGCCGCGGAGACCGCGCCGGTGCTGCGCGACAAGCTCACCGAAGCCGTCCTCGCTGCCGCCGGTCACGCCCATGCCGGCATTGCCGTTCCGGACGTCGACCGGGAGAGCGAAGACCAAGCCAGCGGGGTCACGGCCGACTTGGCCAGTCCAGTAGAGCACGCGACCGACGCCCCCGCAGAACCACAGCCGGGCCGGGAGCCGCGCAAGCCCGCCCGCAAGACGAGCAAGGCCAAGGCCAAGCCCGCCGCCCGCAAGCTGCTGGCCGACTACGTGGCCGACGCCCGCGCCGCCTGGACGCCCGGAACCGAGATCACCCCGGCCTGGGTCCGCAGCGTCACCGACTGCGCCCGCGGCACCTCGTCCAACGTCGCCGCCGCCCTCGCCGCCGAACTCGCCACCGACACCGACGAAAGGCAGGCCGCGTGATGTCCACGACCGCCGACCGCACCCCGTTCCCGAGCCACGACCGCGAACACCAGGGAGGCCATCCCGTGAACACCCCCGCCGAGCCGTCCGCGAACACCACCGCCTACGCGCCCGTGAACGCGGCCGTGAACGCCGACCCGGCGGCCACCGAGGTCGCCTACACCCGGTCCGGGAACGTCGTCCCGATCCGCCCGGACACCGCCCGCAGCGCGGAGGAAATCCCGGAGCAGGACCGCACCGACGCGGGGGAGCGGGAGGCCCGTTCTGGTGACGTGATCGACGCCCACACGGACGTGCCCGCCGACAACGCCCCGGCCGTGCCGGTCGACCCGCCTGCGGTGACGCGGTCCTGGTGGGAGAACGCCGCCGACGCCACCGCCCGCCCGCTGGTGGCCAAGTGGCTGACGTCGGCCGAAGAGTTCAAGACCCGCGTCCGGTTCGTCGTCCGCTACGCCGCCCACGCCACCGCGTTCCACGCGCTGCGGGTGCCGCTCTACGTGCCGACCGCGTTCCTGCGCTCGTTCGGCGCGATCGGCCGTCTGCTGGGCCGCTTGCGCCACTGGGTGTTCGACGGCGAGTCCAAGCCGGTGCGGA
>NZ_ASXG01000139.1 GCF_000411975.1 Amycolatopsis orientalis DSM 43388 | reverse complement strand
CCCCCACGCCACCTACCGCAACCACGGCACCCACGCCGAAACCATCGAAGTCACCTACGACCCGCAGCGAACCGACTTCCGCACCCTCCTCGAGTTCTTCTTCCAGGTCCACGACCCCACCACCAAAAACCGCCAAGGCAACGACATCGGCACCAGCTACCGCTCCGCCGTCTTCTACACCACCGACGAACAGAAACGCATCGCCGAAGACACCATCGCCGACGTCGACGCCTCCGGCCTCTGGCCCGGCAAAGTCGTCACCGAAGTCACCCCCGCCGGCGACTTCTGGGAAGCCGAACCCGAACACCAGGACTACCTCCAGCGCTACCCCAACGGCTACACCTGCCACTTCCCCCGCCCCGGCTGGAAACTCCCGAAACGCGGCTGACCGATGTCCGGTCATCCAGCGGCAGCAGTCGAAACCGGGCACGTGGAACCGGTCCCCCGGCGAGTGCGCGGAATGCTCGCCGGGAAGACCATTGTGGACAGCACGCGGGCCAAATACGTCTGGGAATGGCCGTATTACCCGCAGTTCTACTTCCCGCTCGACGACGTCCTCCCCGGCGCGCTGGCGCCGGAGGCCGAGGTGGACGGTCCGGCCCGGCGGCACACGCTGCGTGTCGGCGAGACCGAAAAGCCTGCTGCCGCTTGGGTAAACGACTCTGTCCTGCCCGGACACGTCCGGTTCGATTGGGACGCTCTGGACGCCTGGTTCGAAGAAGACGAGCAGGTTTTCGTCCACCCGCGCAATCCGTACACGCGGGTGGACGCTTTGCGCTCGACGCGGCACGTCCGCGTGCGGCTCAACGGCGTGACTTTGGCGGAATCGCCGTCGCCGGTGCTGTTGTTCGAAACCGGTCTGCCGACCCGGTACTACTTCAACCGCACCGAAGTCGGTTTCACGCACCTCGTCGCCGAACCCGGGATGGGCACCGCCTGCCCGTACAAGGGCGAGACGTCCGGCTATTGGTCCGTCCGGGTCGGCGACGTCCTGCACGAGCATCTCGCGTGGACGTACGCCTGCCCGGCCGCGGCCGTCCAGCCCATCGCCGGACTGATCGCGTTCTACAACGAGATGGTGGACATCGAGGTAGACGGCGAACTTCTCCCCCGCCCGCACACGCATTTCTCGCAGTGACTACACGCGACCGAACGCCTCCACGACCGCGGCCGCCAGCCGGTCCCCGCGCTCGTCTTGCCCGGCAGGCACGGTGATGCAGACGGTGAACCGGTCCGCCCAGGTCATGATGCCCACCGCGACCGGGACCCCGGGAGCCAACGACAACACCGGGTACACCGTGCGGACGAGCGCGCCGTTGAGCACCACCGGCGACCGCGCGCCGGGCAGCACCGAGGCGATGACGCTGAACCAGGTGCCGCGGTAGACGAGCTTCGCCGCCCGGCGATGCAGCGCCGGAGGCAGAATCCCGAGCACGCGCACGACCGCGTTGCCCGCGCGCGGCGCGCCGCGGCCGACCTGCTCGGACAGCATCCGGTCCGTCGCCCGCACCCGCTCCGACAGCGACATCGCGCCAGTCGGCAGGTCCACTGAAGCCGCGCCGGTGTGGTTGCCGAGTTGCCGGAAGGTGCCGGTGTCGCGGACCGACATCGGGATCAGCACGCGCAACCGCTCCGGCGCGGTGCCGCCCAGCTCGCGGTGCAGGGCCTCGGCGACGAGCGCGAGGACGAGGTTGGTCGTCGGCACCCCGGCCCGCCGCGCGGCTTTCCGGACTTCGGGGGCGGAGAGATGCGCCCGCGCGAAGTGGCGTCGGGGAGTGTCGATCCGCTTGTCCCAGTTCACCCGGGGTGCGGCGCCGGCTCGGGCAAGGGTCCAGACGCCGCGCGCCAGTTCCGCGGCTTGGGCGCGCGTTTTGCTGCCTGGGCCGGGTTTGTCGGCTTTGCCCGAATCACCGCACGCTTCCGCTGGCCGATCGAGCCCGTGCCATACCGGGCCCGCCACGCGCGCAAGCACCCCGCGCACCGGTGCTGCCAGCCCGGCCAGCCGCGCCCGAACCGTGCTCCGCTTGGGCCGGGACCCGTTGCGCCCCAATGTGGCATTCGGTGCGTGCGACGCACCCAATGCGGCATTCGGTGCATGCGACGCACCCAATGCGGCATTCGGTACACCAGACGCACCCAATGCGGCATTCGGTGCGTCTGATGCACCCAAAGTGGCATTCGGTGCATGCGACGCACCCAATGTGGCGTTCGGTGCGCGAGACGCACCCAATGCCACATTGGGGCGGCGCAGCCATCCCCTCCGCCGAGGAGCCGCCGCCGGTTCCAGCGGTTCCTTCCCCCTCGCCTGCCCCACCAGCGCGCTGATCACCGCGATCCCGTCGCTGGCCGCGTGGTGCAGCGCGATCAGCAGCGCCCCCTGCTCCCCCTCGATCCCGGTCACCAGCCGTGCCCGCACCGGATGTTCCGGCGACACCGGTTCCGAGAAGAACGCGTCCATCTCGCGGGTCAGAACCGCGTCCAGCGGAGCATCCGGGCCGACCCGCACGGAGGTCAGCACATCCGCCGACGTCCGCCCCGGGTCCTCTTGCCACCGCGCGCGCCACAGGCCGCTGCCGGGGAGCAGCCGGGTCCGCAAACCCGGCGTCGCGGCCAGCAGATGTTCGGCGTCGGCGTGGGTGACCGGCGTGCCGTCCGCCTTGGGGTCGAACAACAGCACCGCCCCGACCTGCTGCGGCACCTCCGGGGTGGCCACGTGCACGAACAGCGCGTCCTCCGGCCGGAGCCGCTGCGTCGGCGGGTTCAACGGCGCGGAAACCAGCGACTCCAGCGCTTCCCCGAGCGGGGTGGCCGTCTCGCAATGCCGGGCGACCGCCTCCGCCATCTCCTTGAGCCGTTCCGGTTCGGCCAGCAGGCTCCGCACCGTCGCCGTCAGCTCACCGTCCTTTGTGGACACCACAGCGAGCCCGGCCGCGGCCATCAACCGGGCGTTTGCCTTGCCGTGCGCGGCGATCGGCTGATGCATCAGCACCGGCCGCCCGCACGCCAGCGCCTCCAGGGAAGTCGCCCCGCCCGCGTTGGTCACCACGACGTCCGCCGCCAGCGTGTACAGCTCCGGCTCGTCCGTCCAGCCGACCACGCGCAGCCGCGGTTCGTCCAGTGCCCGCAGCCGTTCGGCGACCGCGTCGTTGCGGCCGCAGATGGCGATCGGCACCACCGACGGGTCCGCCGCCAGCAATTCCCGCACCGTGAGCTCGATTTCGCCGAAACCCAGCGAGCCGCACGAAACCAGCGGGACGAACGCGTCCGGCGGCAAGTCCAGCTCCTGCCGCGCGGCCGTCTGGTCTCCGGGCCGGAACACTGCGCGCACCGGCGGCGCGGACACCCCCACGTGCGCCGACGGCGACGAGCGCAGCGCGGGCGCGACCGCGACGTCGTGCATCACCATGGTGAGATCGGCCGCGCCGTAAACCCAGAACGGATGCGGCGCGAAGTCCGAAACCCACGCACCGATCGGCACGGACAGTTTTCCCTTGCGGCGCAGCCAGGCCAGTCCCGCGGTGCCCATCGGATACGTCGACAGCACCAGGTCCGGCGCGAATGCGGCGACCGGTTTCGCGAGCCGCCGGCCGCACCACGCCGCGGTGAACCATCGGGACGCGGCGGCGAACCACCGAATCCGCCAGATCGCGCCGTAAAAGAACTCGTACAGCCACGGGACGCTTTCCACATTGGCGACGTAAATCCGCTGGAAAAGCCCCTCGAAACCGGGGCCGAGCCGCTCCAGCGCGTTGACCCACTTCACGGTCGCGTCCGGCCAGCGCTGCCGGATCGCGTCCTCGAGCGCGCGTCCCGTGGCGTTGTGCCCCTGCCCCATGTTCGCGGACACGATCAGCACGCGCTCCAACGCGGTCCCCTTTTCGCTAGCAGGCCGTCCCGGCGAGCCCGTACCCGTCGTCCGGGTCCGAATCGGGCCGTTCGCCGGATTCTTCCGATGCGGTTTCCTCTTCGGCCGGCGGCTTTTCCGACTCCGCCGACAAATGCGACGCACGCGTCGACAGCAGCGCGATCCCGACCACGATCACCAGCCCGGCCAGCGCCTCGCCGAACAGCGCGAGCGGCCTCCCGTCGGCCGATTCGCCCATCCAGGACAGCCCGATCGCCACGCCGACCAGCGGATCCAGCGCGGTGATCACGGCGAGCGCGGGCGTCAGGAACCGGCCCTGCTGGAACGTGTTCTGGCTCAACAGGAATCCCAGCGGCCCCACGACGCACACCAGATACAGCGTCCAGTGCCGGAACGGTTCGTCGATCCCCAGCCGGAACTGGCCCGCGACCACCTTCATCAGCCCGGCGGTGAGGCCGTACAGCACGCCGGTGGCGACCGCCAGCCCGAGCACCCGCCACGAGCCGGAATTCGTTGACGCGGCAACAACCAGCGACACCAGGGTCAGCGCGGCGAGCGCGATGCCGAGCGGCAGCAGGTCGCCGCCGCTGACGAGCGTTTCGCTGTTGCCGCTCGGCCGGGCGATCACGAGGAACGCGGCCAGCCCGGCGACGCAGAGCAGCCCGCCGGCGCTCATCGTGCGGTCCGGGCGGCGGCGCTCCAGCCGCGCGGACGCGAGCCCGGCGAACATGAGCGACGTCACGAGCAGCGGCTGGACCAGCAGCAACGGCCCGAACGCGAGCGCGACGAGCTGCAGGGCGAGCCCCAGGATGGTCGCGGCGATCCCGATGAGCCACAATGGGCGTCCGACGAGCCGCTTGAAGAGCGTCAGGTCGAGCGGTTTGCCGGTTTCCACCTCTTTGGTCGCCCTGGCCTGCGCTGCGCTCGCGAGTCCCATGCACGCCGCGCCGGCGACGGCGGCGGGGACCGCGACCACCAGCGACATCCCCGTAACTGTCACGGACTCCTCACCTCACACCGTCCCCATCCGCCGTGCTTATGCTCAAGCCTTGTCCAGGCCGAGTCGCCCGGTTGGCACCGGAGGCAGCAGAACCCGCATGCGACACCACCACACGATCGACCTCCCCTCGTTCCGCCGTCTCGTCGTGGACGGGGGCCGGCACCTGCTGGAGTCGACGCTGGTCCCGGCCGGCCTGTTCTATCTCCTGCTGACCCTGGTGAGCTTCGACAGCGGGGTCATCGCCGCGCTGTGCTGGTCGGTCGCCGTGGTCGGGACCCGGCTGGCGCTGCGCAAGAAGATCCCCGCCGTGCTGCTGCTGACCACGGCTCTGCTGGTCGCGCGCACTGTGCTGGGCCTGGCCACCGGCAGCGCTTTCCTGTACTTCCTGCAGCCGACTCTACAGAATTTCCTCGTCGCCGGCCTGTTCCTGGTGTCCGCGCCGTTCAACAAACCGCTGCTCGCCCGGCTGGCCGGCGATTTCTGCGCATTCCCCGATTCGCTGTCCGGGCACCCCGGAATGCGCAGGTTCTTCCAGCGCGTGTCGGTGCTGTGGGGACTCGTCTTCGCGGTGAACGGCGGCGTGACGCTGCTGATGCTCGCGCGGGAAACGGTCGGCAACTTCCTGATGGTGAGCACCGCGGGGTCGTATTCGGTGATCGGGCTGGCCATCGCCGGCTCGCTGTGGTGGTTCCGGCGTTCGCTGCGCTCGGCGGGCATCACGCTGCGCATGGGCCACCGTCCGGCCGCGCTGCCCGCCGCCTGATGGCCCGCACCGCCCTCGTCACCGGCGCGTCGTCCGGCATCGGCGCCGCTACCGCGCGCGAGCTCGCCCGGTCCGGCGTCCACGTGCTGCTGCACGGCCGGGACGAGGACCGGCTGGCCGCCCTCGCCCAGGAAACCGGCGGCACCGCGCTCGCCGCCGACCTCGCGGACCCCGAAGCCGCCGCGAGGCTTGCCGAACGCGCGCTGGCTGTCACCGGATCGGTGGATCTGCTCGTCAACAACGCCGGTCTCGGCTGGGCCGGTCCGCTGCCGGAACTGTCCGGCGAACGGCTGCGGCACCTGGTCGCGGTGAACCTGACCGCGCCGCTCGACCTGACCCGCGCGCTGCTGCCCGCGATGCTGGAACGCGACCGCGGGCAGATCGTTTTCGTCTCGTCGATCGCCGGACGCACCGGCGTCGCCGGGGAAGCCGTGTACGCCGCGGCGAAGTCCGGTGTGGACGCTTTCGCCGACAGCCTTCGATTCGAGTTGCACGGCACCGGAGTAACGGTAGGAATCGTGGTTCCCGGTGTGGTGCGCACAGAATTCTTTGCGCGCCGCGGCCGTCCCTACACCCGCAGCACTCCTCGTCCGGTGAGCGCCGAGCGCGTGGCCGCCGCCGTGGTGCGTGCCGCCGCGCGTCCAGGCGATTACTACGTGCCGCGCTGGCTGCGGATCCCTGTCGCGCTGCGCGGCGCGGCACCCGGCCCGTACCGCACGCTCGCGGCGCGTTTCGGCGCCGAAAGCTGACGGCTGCACGCGAACCTCCTCCCCCGGGTTCCCCATGTGCGAACGCCCGGTTCTTCCCCGGGTACCCCCGCTGCGCAGAGCCAAGCACGTCCCCGGTGCTGCCGCATCAGGGGAATTCCCCTATCAGGCGATCTCGTCCGGCTCCCCGGGCGGCCCCCAGGCCAGAGCCAGCACCAGCGTCGCGCGCACGGCCGGGTCGTCCAGCGACGGACCGAACAGGTCGTGCAGGCGGCCGAGCCGGTACGACACCGTCTGCGGGTGGATGTGCAGGTCCTCCGCGACCGCCTTGCGGTCCCCCAGATGCAGCAGCCACGACGTGAGCGTGGTGGACAGCCGTTCGCGCGCGGATTCGTTCAGCTCGGCGAGCGGGGCGAGCGCCTGTCTTCTCAGCACGTCGAGCAGCCGGTCGTCGCGGTGCACGATGATCGCGTCGAGGTGTTCGTCGGCGAACACCGGATCGTCGCTGAGCAGGTGGTCCCGGCGCAGCCGCGCGGTCACCTCGGCGATGCGCAGGCTGGCCGGGAGCCGGTCGAGCGGCACCGTCGCGCCGACCACCGCGCCGCCGCCGCGCAGCGCGCGAGCCAGCCACGCGCGCCTGCCGGGTCCGCCCGGGTCCGGCACGATCGCCACGACCACGCCGGGCCGGCGCAGCCGCAGGCAGCTGTCTTCGAGGCGGAACACCAATTCCCGCCCCAGTTCGTTGTCGTCCTCCACCAGCACGACCGCGGCGTGCTTCGGCAACCGCCAGTCCGCGCGCGCCGCCGCGGCGCGCACCGCGGCCTTGTCCGCGCGGTCGGACAGCAGCAGCGCGGTCAGTTCGTCGCGCAGCCGTTCCCGCGCGCGCACCGCGTCTGACTGCTCCTGCAGGTAACCGCGCAGCGACGATTCGGAAAGCTGGTCCACCAGAGCGAACACCGTGGTGGCGAGCGAGGCGAACAATTCGGCGGGCACGTCGAGAGCGAGCGCGGCTTCCGAAACGTGCCGCCACGCCACGCGCGCGCCGACCCGGTACGCGGACAGCAGGCTCGTCACGCGCCTGCCCTGCTGGTATTGCGCGCGCCCGATTTCCTCGAACACCGTTTGCTCCACGCCGGACCCCAGCTCCGGCAGCCGCTCGTCGGGCTCGGCCGCCATGTCGATCAGCCGCCGGACGAACCCCGCGCTGGCGGCCACGAGGTCGGCGAGTTCTTCGGTCAGGAACTCCGCGTAGTCGGGATGCTCGTCCGCGAGCTGGTCGCGGACCTCGTTGAGGATGGCGGGCAACCGGCGGGTCACCACCGTTTCCAGTTCGTCAAGCCGGGTCACCTGATCTGGTCCCATGTGTCCGGGAGTCCTTCCGTCGCAGGCAGCGGTCTCGGGTCGCCTCGGGACATCCTGTCCCCACTTTGGCCTCTCGTGCCAAGTCGAAGCCACCGAAATTCGCTTTCCGGCGGCAGAAGCCGCCCGACCGGGGTTGCGACACTGGCGGGGATGAGAGCCACATCGGGTGTCCGTCATGCTCCGGATACGTCAGGGCTGCGAGAGAAACGGCGCGCGGAAAACTTCCCGGTGGCCCTGCGGGTGCTGCCGGAACAGCTGCGCGCCGACCTCGTCGCGGTCTATTCCGTCGCGCGCACTGTGGACGATCTGGGCGACGAGGCCGAGGGCGACCGGGTGGCGCAGCTCGAGGCTTTCTCCGCCGAACTGTCCGCGGCGTTCGGCAACGGGGAACCGAAAGATCCCGCTGTCCGTGGACTTCTTCCCGCGATCCGCGCCGGACGGCTGACCGAGGAGCCGTTCCAGCGGCTGGTCCAGGCGAACATCCAAGACCAGCACGTGCGCCGTTACCCGGTCTTCGCCGACTTGCTGGCCTACTGCCGGCTTTCCGCGGACCCGGTCGGGCGGATCGTGCTCGACCTGCTCGGCGTCGGGGATCCGCGCGCGGCGGAACTGTCCGACCGGATCTGCACCGGACTCCAGCTCGTGGAGCACTGGCAGGACGTCGGCGAGGACTACCGCAACGGGCGCGTGTACCTGCCGCAGGAGGATCTCGCCGAGTTCGGCGTGGCCGAGGAGGAACTGGGCGCCGCGCACGCGTCGCCCCGGTTGAAAGCGCTGATGCGGTGGGAAACCGACCGCGCCGCCGCCCTGCTGGGCGGCGGCGCGGATGTGCTCGGGCGCCTGTCCGGCTGGGGGCGGCTCGCGGTGAGCGGCTTCCTCGCCGGCGGGCTCGCGACGGTCGACGCGCTGCGCGCGAGCGGCGGCGACGTGCTGTCCGCGCCGGTCCGGCCGAGCCGGGCCGGACTGCTGAGTTGGCTGGGGTGGCTGCAAGTCGGCACGAGGAGGCGGTCCGGATGACGACAGCGACGACGGTGGACGAGGCCTACGCGCACTGCGCGGAGGTCACCAAGAAACAAGCCCGCAACTTCTACTACGGAATCCGGTTGCTGCCGCCGGGCAAACGTGCGGCGTTGTGCGCGGTGTACGCGCTGGCCCGGATCGTCGACGACATCGGCGACGACCCCGAAGCGTCCGCCGAGACCAAGCTGCAGGGGCTCGCCGCGGTGCGGAAATCGCTCGGCGACCTGTCCGCCGCCACGGATCCGGTGTACGTGGCGGTCGCCGACGCCGCACGCCGGCACCCGATCCCGCTGGGCGCGTTCGAGGAACTGCTCGACGGCGTCGAGATGGACGTGACCGGCCGCGAGTACGTGCGGTTCGAGGAACTGGTCGAGTACTGCCGGTGCGTGGCGGGTTCGGTCGGGCGGCTGTGCCTGGGCGTGTTCGGCAGCCGTCCGGAGCCGAACGCCCCGGTGTACGCCGACGAGCTGGGGATTGCCTTGCAGCAGACCAATATCCTCCGCGACATCCGCGAGGACCTGCTCAACGGCCGGGTGTATCTGCCCAAAGAGGACCTCGACCGGTTCGGCGTCGAACTGTCCGTCGGTCCGGACGGCAAGCTGGCCGATCCCGGCGGCGGGCTCGCCGCGCTGATCCACGACAGCGCCGCGCGCGCCCGCGACTGGTACTCCCGCGGCCTTCGCCTGGTGCCCTCTTTGGACGGTCGCAGCGCCGCGTGCTGCACCGCGATGTCGGGCATCTACCGCACCCTGCTGGACCGGATCGACGAACAGCCCGCGCGCGTGTTCGACCGGCGGCTTTCGTTGTCCGGCAGGGAAAAGGCGGTGGTGGCGTTCCGGGCGCTGACCGGGATCGGCCGATGACCGCCCCGGTCGCGGTGGTCGGCGGCGGGCTCGCCGGCATCGCCGCGGCGCTCGCCTGCGCCGACGCCGGAGCGCCGGTGACGCTGTTCGAGGCGCGGCCGCAGCTGGGCGGGCTCACGCATTCGTTCACCCGCGGCGAGCTGCATGTCGACAATGGACAGCACGTGTTTCTCCGCTGCTGCACCGCTTATCGCGCGCTGCTCGACCGGCTCGGCGTCGCGGACCGGGTGGTGCTGCAGCCGCGGCTGGAAATCCCGATCCGGCTGCCCGGCGCGGCGGAGCCGACCTGGCTGCGGCGCGACGACCTGCCCGCGCCGCTGCACCTGGCCACCTCGCTGCTGCGCTACGACCCGCTGCGCCCGCTCGACCGGGCCCGGTTCGCGCTCGCCGCGCTCGCGTTGCGCCGGGTGGACCCGAAGGCGGACCGCACGGACCGCCAGTCCTTCGGGGAATGGCTGCGGCGGCACGGACAGAGCGCGGCGGCGATCGAAGCGCTGTGGGATCTGGTCGGCGTGGCCACGCTGAACGCGACGGCCGACGACGCGTCGCTCAGTCTCGCCGCGACAGTGTTCCAGGAGGGGCTGCTCACCGATCCGGCCGCGGCCGACATCGGCTGGTCGCTGGTGCCGTTGCGGGAGCTGCACGGCGACCCCGCGCGCGAGCGGCTGCTCGAGGCCGGGGCGGACGTCCGGGTCGGCACGAAGGTGCGCGCGATCAGCGAAGGCTGGCGGGTCGCCACCGACCGCGGCGAGGAGGAGTTCGGCCAGATCGTGCTCGCCACTCCCCCGCCGGTGACCGAACAGCTCGCGCCGGCCGGGGCGATCGGGCTGCCGCCGGGCTGGTCCGGCGGGCTCGGCAGCTCGCCGATCGTGAACGTGCACGTGGTGCTCGACCGGAAAGTCCTCGACGAACCGTTCGTCGCCGGCGTGCGCACGCCGGTGCAATGGGTGTTCGACCGAACGCGACAGTCCGGTTTGGACTCCGGGCAGTACCTCGCGATGTCGCTGTCCGCGGCGGACGCGCAGATCGACCTGCCCACCGCGAAACTGCGCGAGCAGCTGCTGCCCGAACTGCTGGCGCTGCTGCCCGAGGCGCGCGGCGCGCGGGTGCTCGACTTTTTCGTCACCCGCGAGCGGCACGCGACGTTCCGGCCCGGTCCCGGCACCGCCTCGCTCCGCCCGCCCGCGCGCACCGCCTTGCCCGGGCTGTACCTGGCGGGCGCGTGGACCGCGACCGGATGGCCCGCGACGATGGAAGGTGCCGCGCGCAGTGGCGCAGCTGCGGCCGCTGCCCTTCTTCAGCACAACGGTAAGAGGGAGGGAGTCGGAGCATGACCGCCGACGTATTTTCTGCCGCGAAGACGACCGCTGCGCGTTCCGCGGCGCCGCCGGTGCTCGGCCGCGCCCGGGACGTCGTGCAGCCCGCGTTGCGCGCCGCCGTCGAACGGCTGGACGACACCAGCCGCGCGATCAGCGCCTACCACCTCGGCTGGACCGACCCGAACGGCGTGCCAGTGCAGGGAAACGGCGGCAAGGCCGTGCGTTCGGCGCTCGCCGTCGTGTCCGCGCAGGCCGCGGGCGCACCAGCGGAAACCGGCGTGCCCGGCGCGGTCGCGGTGGAACTGGTGCACAACTTCTCGCTCGTCCACGACGATCTGATGGACGGCGACACCGAACGCCGGCACCGGCCCACGGTGTGGGCGCTGTGGGGGTCCGCGAGCGCGATCCTGACCGGGGACGCGATGCTCGCGCTCGCGCAGGAAGTGGTGCTGGACAGCGGTTCCCCGAACGCGGTCGCGGCCGGCCGGCTGCTCACCGAGACCACGCGCCGGCTGATCCACGGACAGTTCCTGGACGTCGCGTTCGAACAGCGCGACAACGTCACGCTCGCCGAATGCGTGACGATGGCCGCCGGGAAAACCGGCGCGCTGCTGTCCGCCAGCGCCGCGATCGGGGCCGTGCTCGCCGGTGCGCCCGCCGAAGTGGTCGACGCGCTGGCCGTGTTCGGCGAGGAGATCGGCCTGGCGTTCCAGCTCGTCGACGACGTGCTCGGGATCTGGGGCGACCCGGCGGTCACCGGGAAGTCCGTGTACTCCGACCTGCGGGCGCGCAAGAAGTCCCTGCCGATCACCTACGCCACCACCCACGGCGGCGCCGCGGGCCGCCGGCTGGCCGAGTGGCTCGCCGGGGACGACGACACCGATCTCGCCCGGATCGCCGCGCTGGTGGACGACGCGGGCGGCCGCGCATGGGCCGCCGCGGAAGCGGCGCGGCACGTCGCGACCGCCGAACAAGCGCTGGCCGCCGTCCCGCCCGGCCCGCGCGCCGACCTCGTCTCGATCGCCCGTTTCATCGCCGGAAGGGAAGCGTGATGACCCAGACCGTCCCCCGGACCTCCGCGCCCGCCGCCCGCACCGCCGCCGACACCGTCGCCGCGGCCGTCGAATTCCTGCGCCGCGAGCAGGACCGCGCCGGATGGTGGAAGGGCGAACTCGCCACCAACGTCACGATGGACGCCGAAGACCTGCTGCTGCGGCATTTCCTCGGCATTCTGACGCCGCAGACCGCCGAGGAGTCCGCGCGCTGGATCCGCTCGCAGCAGCGCGCCGACGGCACCTGGGCGAACTTCCCGGACGGCCCGGCCGACCTGTCCACCACGGTCGAGGCGTGGGTCGCGCTCCGGCTGGCCGGCGATCCGGCGGACGCCCCGTGGCTGGCCTCCGCCGCGGAGTGGATCCGCGAGCACGGCGGAATCGAGGCGACGCGGGTGTTCACCCGGATCTGGCTCGCGATGGTCGGCCAATGGTCGTGGGACGACCTGCCGAGCCTGCCGCCGGAGCTGATCTTCCTGCCGTCGTGGTTCCCGCTCAACGTCTACGACTTCGCCTGCTGGGCGCGGCAGACCATCGTGCCGCTGACCATCGTCGGCACGCTGCGCCCGGTGCGGAAGCTGCCGTTCGACGTCTCCGAGCTGCGCACCGGCAAGCGTCCGCCGAAGACGCGCGCGCCGTGGACGTGGGACGGCGTGTTCGAGAACCTCGACACCGCGCTGCACGCCTACGCGAAACTGCCGCTCAACCCGGTGCGCAAGCTCGCGATGAAGCAGGCGGCGGAGTGGATCCTCGCCCGGCAGGAGGCCGACGGTTCGTGGGGCGGGATCCAGCCGCCCTGGGTGTACTCGATTCTCGCCCTGCACTTGCTCGGCTACCCGCTCGACCATCCCGCGCTCAAGGCCGGGATCGCCGGGCTGGACGGGTTCACCATCCGGGAGAAGACCGAGCAGGGCTGGGTGCGCCGGCTCGAAGCGTGCCAGTCGCCGGTGTGGGACACCGCTTTGGCGATGACCGCGCTGCTCGACGCGGGCGTCTCCCCCGGCGACGAAACCCTGGTCCGCGCCGCGGAATGGGTGCTGGGCGAGGAAATCCGGGTGCCCGGCGACTGGGCGGTGCGGCGGCCTTCGCTGGCGCCGGGCGGATTCGCGTTCGAGTTCGCCAACGACGGTTATCCGGACACCGACGACACCGCCGAGGTGGTGCTCGCGCTGCGGCGGATGGGCAAACCGGACCACCTGCGGATCCGCGAGGCGGTCGACCGGAGCGTCGCGTGGCTGGAGGGAATGCAGTCCGGCGACGGCGGCTGGGGCGCGTTCGACGCGGACAACACCCAGGTGCTGGCCACCCGCCTGCCGTTCTGCGATTTCGGCGCGGTGATCGACCCGCCGTCGGCGGACGTGACCGCGCACGTGGTCGAAATGCTGGCCGCGGAAGGGAAATCCGGCACTCGCGCCTGCCGTCGCGGGGTGCGGTGGCTGCTGGACCACCAGGAGCAGGACGGCTCCTGGTTCGGCCGCTGGGGCGCGAACTACGTGTACGGCACGGGCGCGGTGGTGCCCGCGCTGGTCGCGGCCGGGATCCCCGGGACGGATCCGCGGATCCGGCGCGCGGTGCAGTGGCTGACCGAGCACCAGAACGAAGACGGCGGCTGGGGCGAGGACCTGCGGTCGTACGACGACCGGGCGTGGGCTGGACGCGGTGACTCGACGCCGTCGCAGACCGCGTGGGCGCTGCTGGCGCTGCTGGCCGCCGGGGAGCGGGAGTCCACTGTGGTCTCCCGGGGCGTCGAGTGGCTGTGCGAACGGCAGCGGCCGGACGGCGGCTGGGACGAGGACAAGCACACCGGGACCGGTTTCCCGGGCGACTTCTACCTGTCGTATCACCTGTACCGCGTGGTGTTCCCGCTGTCCGCGCTCGGCCGGTACGTACGGGGCGGGTCATGACCCCGATCGTCTGCACCCCGCTGCGGATCGAACAGGCCGCGCTGCGCGGCCCCGGTCCGCGGACGGTCCACACCGGACTCGGGCCTCGCCGGGCCGCCGCCGCTGCGGCCCGGCTGCCGTCCGGACCGCGGATCGTCGCGGGGCTCGGCGGCGGGCTCACGCCCTCCGTACGGCCGGGCGACGTCGTTGTCGCCACCGAAGTGCGCGGTCCTTCCGGCGTGACGCCGGTCCCGTCCGCGCCGCTGCTGGCGGGAGCGTTGCGGCGGCTCGGGCTCGCTGTCCACCTCGGACCCGTGCTCGGCAGTGCGCACGTGGTGCGAGAGCGGGAACGGGCTTCACTGGCTTCCAGTGGTGCGCTGGCGGTCGACATGGAGTCCGCGTGGCTGGCTGCCGAGGGCGAACCGTTCGCGGTGGTTCGGGCTATTGTGGACACCGTCGGGGAGCCGTTGCTGCGTCCGTCGACGGTCTCGAATGGACTCGCCGGACTGCGAAGCCTGCGCCGGGCCGCCCCCGCACTCACCGCGTGGGCCGAGGCCGTGGGACCGCGAACAGTTGTACTGGCCAGCCCGCGATCGTTCTGCGCCGGAGTGGAGCGGGCGATCGAGATTGTCGAGCGAGCGTTGGAGAAACACGGCGCACCGGTGTACGTGCGACGGCAGATCGTGCACAACACCCACGTCGTGCGCCGGTTGCAAGGCCGCGGCGCGGTGTTCGTGGACGAGGTCGAGGAAGTGCCGGAAGGCGCGACGCTCGTGTTCGCCGCCCACGGTGTCTCCCCCGCGGTCCGGCGCGCCGCCGCGGATCGCGGACTGTCCGTAGTGGACGCTACATGCCCGTTGGTTACCAAGGTGCACAACGAAGTCCGCCGCTACACCGGTCGCGGCGAGACAGTGTTCCTCATTGGACACGCCGAGCACGAGGAAGTCGAAGGAACCGTCGGGGAAGCACCGGACAACGTGGTGGTCGTCGGCGATGTCGCGGCCGCGCGCACGGTCACCGCACCCGACCCGGCACGGACCGCGTACACCATGCAGACCACCCTGGCGCTCGACGAGGCCGAAGAGATCGCGTCCGTGCTGCGCGAACGATTCCCCGGGCTTTCCGCGCCGCGCAAGGACGACATCTGTTACGCCACCACCAACCGGCAGCAAGCGTTGCGCGCGATCGCCCGCGAAGTCGATCTGGTGCTGGTCGTGGGTTCCGCGAATTCGTCCAACTCCCGGCGGCTGGTGGAAGTCTCCGAACGCGAGGGCGCCCCGGCGGTGCTGGTGGACGGCTGCGGCGACCTCGATCTGCGCCGGCTCGCCGGGGCCGGGCGGATCGGGCTCACCGCGGGTGCGTCGGCGCCGCCGCATCTGGTGGCCGAAACAGTCGGGGCCCTGCGCGGATTGGGGCCAGTCAGCGTCGCGGAAAACACGCTGACGGAAGAAGAAATGACGTTCACCCTACCTCGGGAGGTGCTCTGAGCGATGGCCATGCCGTTGCGCCAGTCTCTTCGGCTGGGCGGTTACCTGATGAAGCAGAAGCTGCTGCGCAAGGAGAAATTCCCGCTCCTGGTCGAGCTGGAACCGCTGTTCGCGTGCAATCTCAAATGCGGCGGGTGCGGCAAGATCGCGCAGCCGCACACCCTGCTGAAACAGCGGATGCCGGTGGAGCAGGCGGTCGGGGCGATCGAGGAGAGCGGCGCGCCGATGGTCTCGATCGCGGGCGGCGAACCGCTGATGCACCCGCAGATCGACGAGATCACCCGGCAGCTGCTCGCCCGCAACAAGATCATTTTCCTCTGCACCAACGCGCTGCTGCTGCCCAGGCACATCCACAAGTTCAAGCCGCACCGCAATTTCGCGTGGATGGTGCACATCGACGGTCTCGAAGAACGGCACGACGCGTCGGTGCGCAAGGAAGGCGGTTTCCAGGCGGCGGTCGCCGCGATCAAGCTCGCCAAGGAAAAGGGCTTCCGCGTCATGACGAACACGACGTTCTTCACCGGGGACACTCCGCAAGACGTCATCGACGTGCTCGACTACCTCAACGACCTCGGCGTCGACAACATGCAGATCTCGCCGGGATACGCCTACGAGAAGGCGCCGGACCAGGACCACTGGCTCGGCGTGCAGCAGACCCGCGAACTGTTCGCCAAGGCCTTCGGCGGCGGCAACCGGAAGCGCTGGCGGCTCAACCATTCCCCGGTGTTCCTCGATTTCCTCGAGGGAAAACGCGACCTGGAATGCACGCCGTGGGGCATCCCGTCGTATTCGCTGCTCGGCTGGCAGCGTCCGTGCTACCTGCTCGACGACGGTTACGCGAAGACCTACCAGGAACTCATCGAAACCACCGAATGGGAGAACTTCGGCCGCGGCAAGGACCCGCGCTGCTCGAACTGCATGGCGCACTGCGGCTACGAACCGACCGCGGTGATCGCCACCCTCGGCTCGCTCAAGGAGTCCGTCCGGGCGGCCGTCGGCCACTGACCTTCCGGACGTGAGGGGAACCTGCACGGATTCTGCTTCCTTCTGGGTTCCCCTCGCGTCCCTTCCGCAAAGCCGCCGCGCAAGGGGTTTGCGCCTCGCGCGGCGGACGTGCCATGATTGCCGCATGCGTGCGCAGCGATTTCTCCGCCCCCGGGCAGTTCCCGGGGGCTGCGCGTGCGCGCCGGGTTCCGCCCGCTGACGGCCGCGTCTCCCCTCACTGCCCGGGGGTGAAGTCCAGAACTTCACGACCCGAACTGAGGAACCCCCGTGGACCCCGTTGACCCAGCCTGGCTGCTGCACCGGATCGCCGCGCTGACCGAGGCCGCGCTCGCCGATCTCGCCCGAGCCGGCACCCCGGCCGCCGTCGCCGCCGCGCGCCGTTCGGCGCTCGGCAAGTCCAGCCCGCTCGCCGCCGTCCGCCGCGAACTCGGCCGCTGCGACCCCGCCGCCCGAAAACAGCTCGGCCTCGCGCTTTCCGAAGCACACCAACGTCTTGCCGCCGCGTTCGCCGCGAAAGCGGATGCCGAAACCGCGCTGGACCACCCGCTCGATCCCACCGTTCCCGGCCTCCTGCCGCCGACCGCCGGACTGCATCCGGTCACTCAGCTCAAAGACGACCTCGACGACGCCTTCCGCGCGCTCAATTTCGCGCTCGTCGAGGGCCCGGAAATCAGCTCCGCGGCAGTCGAATTCGACCGGCTGAACTTCCCCGCCGACCACCCGGCGCGCGAAAGCATGGACACCTACTGGCTGACCGACGGCCGGTGTCTGCGGCCGCACCTGACCGGGGCGAGCGTCCGCCACCTGAGCACGCACGAACCGCCGGTCCGGATCGCTTACCCCGGTCGCGTTTACCGCAACGAAAGCACCGACGCCCGGCACGAGCGCGCGTTCTTCCAGTACGAGGTGCTGGTGGTGGACGAGGAAGTTCCGCTCGCGACCGCCCGGTTCCTCGTCGACGTCATTCTCGGCACGGTGTTCGGCGAACCGGTGCGGACCCGGATGCGCGCCGGGTACTTCCCGTTCGTGGAGCCAGGTTTCGAAATCGACATGGCCTGCCGGGTGTGCTCGGCGCGCGGCTGCCGCACCTGCGGACGGACCGGCTGGCTCGAGGTGATGCCCGGCGGCAGCCCGCACCCGCACGTGCTGCGCGCCGCCGGGCTCGACCCGGCGCGCTGGTCCGGCTGCTACCTGAACGTCGGCCTGGACCGGCTGGCGATGATGCGCTACGGCATCGACGACGTCCGGCTGATGCACAGCGCCGACCTGCGCTTCCTCACCCAATTCGCCTGAAAGGCACCGCTGCCGTGAAGATTTCCCGGGACTGGCTCGCCGATTACGTTCCGCTGCCCGGCCATTCGCCAGACCAGCTCGCGCACGATTTGACCTTGAAGACCGTCGAAGTCGAGGGCTACGACCTCGTCGACGGCGACGTCGTCTTCGAGATCGACAACAAATCGCTGACCCATCGCCCCGACCTGTGGGGACACTACGGAATCGCACGCGAACTGTCCGTCCTCTATGGACTTCCGCTCGCCGCGCTCCCTCGCGCCGCCCGGCCGCCGGCCGTCCGCGGCCTCGTCCAGGCCGATCCCGCCTGGCACCGGCGAATCCTGGCCTTGCAGTGCACAGTGGACAGTTCCGTGCCGACCCCGGCGTTGCTTCGCGACCGGCTCCGGCGCGTCGGCCAGCCCAGCCGGAACCTGTGCGCCGACCTGAGCGCGTACGTGATGTTCGCGGTCGGTCAGCCGAGCGAGGTCCGCGTTTCCGGCGACGCACTCGTCCTGGAGATCCCGACCATGGTCCCGAGCCGAGCCCGCCGCCGCGCCCGGACCGAAGCTTCAGTACGCCAGGAGAAAGGCCTGGACACGCAACGTGCCGACCAAGCCGCCGACCTGTTCCTCCACCTCCTCAGCGAAATCGATCCGTCCGCGACCGCACCCGGCGAGGAAGACATCGTCCTCGCCGCCACTCAACGCGCCGAAATCGAAGTAAGCCTCGCGGAGATCGAACGCCGGCTCGGAATCCGGCTCCCCGGGAGCGAGATCCTGCGGATCCTCCGCGCCCTCGGCTGCACCGTCGAAATCACCGGCGAACTGCTGCACGTCGTCGCTCCGTCGTGGCGTTCCACCGGCGATCTCTCGCTGCCGGTGGACATCGTCGAGGAACTCGCTCGGATCCACGGCTTCGACGCACTCCCCGCGCCCCGCCCCGTGGTCGAGCTGGTCCCGCGCCCACGGCTCCCCTTGAGCCGGCAGATCCGGGAGGCGCTGGCCGCGCGCGGCGGGGCAACGGAAGTGCTGACCTACCCGTGGTCCGCTGACCACCTGCTCACCGCGTGCGGGCTCGATGCCCCGGTCAGGCTTGACCATCCGCCAGCACCGGACCGCGCCCGGTTGCGTCCGTCGCTGCTCCCGAATCTGCTCGAAGCCGCGGCCGCCAACCTGCGCTACTACGACGAGTTCAGCATCTTCGAAGTCGGCACCGTCTTCGCCGCCGCCGAACGGACCTCCGCCGGAATCCTGCTGGCCGGGCCCGACGGAGTCGAACTGTTCCGCCGGGCCAAGGGGTTGGTCGAGCTCATCCGCCGGCATTGCCATCTCGCCGCGGTGGACCTGTCCGGCACCCCCGACCTGACCTGGGCAGACCCGTCCGCACGGCTGGCGATCCGCCCGGCGGGCGCGATGGCCCTGGTCCGGCCGTCGGTGCTCCGCGCGGCGGGCATCGACCGGGGCGCGGTCGCGTGCGTCGAACTGGACCTCGACGCACTGCGCACGCACCCTTCCCGGGAGAACCGCTACGTCCCGGTCGGCGACCTGCCGGAGTCGGACTTCGACCTGTCCGTCCTCGCCGCCGACGCGGTGCCGTGGTCCCTGGTCGCCGACACCGCGACGCAGGCCCACGCCTTGGTGCAGCAGGTGGCCTATGTCGGCGAGTATCGGGACGCGAAGCTCCCGGCGGGCCACCGGTCGCTCACCTTGCGAGTCACGCTCCGGCCGCGGACCGCGACGCTGACCGCAAGCGAAATCGCCGCCGCCCGCTCGGAAGTGCTGGCTGCACTCGAGCGGGCGGGGGCGCGGTTGCGGTGAGACTCAGCCGAGGCCGGATTGGGCGATGACGTGCGCGATGCCGATCCGTACCGCGGTGAATCCACCGTGGACGAACGATTCGGCCAAGTCCGCGGCGGGCTGGTCCGGGTAATACCGCTCGGCGATGCCCGCCGCCACCCGCCGGATCTGGTCCGGCTCGGCCGAAAGCCGCGCCGGGCCTTCGACGGTCACGAAGCTGTAGGGTTGCCGCTCGTCGCTGATGCAGACCGCGACCCGTCCGTCCCGCGCGAGGCTTTTGCCTTTGACACTCCCCGGGGACAAGGCGAAGACGAGTTCGTCCCCGTCGAGAACGAAACAGATCGGGGTGACGTGCGGCCGTCCGTCGGCGCGAGTGACAGCCAGGTGGGCAAGCCTCGTGCCCTCGGAGAGGAAGGCGCGCCATTCGCGGTCGGTCATGGTGGTCATCGATTTGTTCCCTTCTCGATTGTCTGTCCACTCCGGACACGGAGGCGTCCGGCGACTGCTTGCTGTGCCAGGAAAAGCAGGAACCCGGCGGCGAACGCAGTGGCACCCAGCCACGTCCGGCCGCCTTGCTGCAGCAACACCGTGCCCGCCATCGGGCCGAGGACCGCGCCGAGACTCCACGCACTCGACGCGACGCCCAGGTAACCGCTGCGCAGGTCGGGCGGCGCGAGGGCGGCGAACGTCGCCCCGAATTGAACCGCCAGCCCGATCTGGCCGAGGCTGAGAACGACGACCGCGATGGCATAGCCGGCAATGCTCGGCGTCAGGGCGGCCAGACCGCCGCCCGAACCCACCAGCGACATCGAGACGGCGAGCACCGTCCCCCGGTCGCGATTCGCCAGCACCGCGACCGCCAGCGGTTGAAGGACAACGATGGCGAACCCATTCAACGCGAGCACGGCGCCGTAGGTGGCGGAACTGAAGTGGTGCGCAGTCATCAACAACGGCAAGGTGGCGAACGCCTGCATGAGCAAGGTAAAGCAGCCGACGTGAATCAGCGTCATGGTGAGCATCAGACGGTCCGCGCGCAACACCGGCAGCAGCGCGCGTCTCCGCTCGCTCGCGGCGGAACGGGTCTCCGGCACCATAGCCACCACGATCAACGCCGCCGCCAGCATCGCGACCGCGTTCAACCAGAACAGCAGGCCGTAGCCGCGACTGGCCAACACCCCGGAAACCGTTGCGGCAACGGCATATCCGAGGTTCGCTGCCCAGTAAAGCAGGCTGTATGCCCGCACCCGCTGCTCCGGCGGAAGGTCCGCCACCGAGGCGGAGCCCGCCGGACGGAAGAGCCCGGCAGCGAGGCCGTACCCCACCGCGGCACCCCAGATGACCGGCGTCGTTTCGGCGGATCCCAAGGCGGCCAAGGCGATCGCCGTCCCGAGAAACCCGAGAAGCATCGTCTTCCGCCGCCCGATCCGGTCCCCGAGCCAGCCGCCGAGCAGCTGCGACGCGAAGTCGCCGATGCCGACCGCCGCCACCACCGCTCCGGCCGCCGCGGGGGTCATTCGCTGCTCCTGCGTCAGGTACAGCACCAGCATCGGCTGCACGAACGCACCGCCCCTCGCGACGAGGTGGCACGCGCCCAGCGCCCAGGCCAGCGAGGGCAGCCTGCGAGCGGAAGTTCTCCCGGCGGTGATCGTTGCGACTGTCATGGCAACGACGCTAGAAGCGGCCAGAGATTAAGAAAAGCGATTGTTTACGATGAAATCCATCGTGATGGGTAATATACTGGCTTGATGGCCGACCTGGACCTGCGGCAACTGACGACGATGCTCGCGATCGCCGAGGAGGGCACGTTCTCCCGCGCGGCGACCCGGCTGGGCTACACGCAGTCGAGCGTGAGCCAGCACATCGCGGCGCTGGAACGCTCCCTCGGCGGCGCGGTCTTCGACCGGCCGGGCGGCCCGCGTCCGGTGCGGATCACTCCCCTGGGCAGCGTGGTGCTCGACCACGGCCGGGAGGTGCTGGCGAAAGCCGAAGCCCTGGCCCAGGCCGTCGACCGGTTCAAGGCCGGGGAAGGCCGCATCGACGTCGGCACCCTGCAAAGCGTGTCGCACGCGATCCTGCCGACCGTGCTGCGCCTGCTCCGGGAGGAGCACCCGCGCTGCGAAATCCGCCTGTCGGAACCCGACGATCCCCGGCTGGGCGAACTGGACCTGCTCTTCCACGACGGCCTGACCAGCGAAGACACCGTCCACGTGCGGTTGCTGGACGACCCTTACCTGGTCGTCGCACTCCCCGCCGCCCTGCCGTCCGGCCCAGTGCCCGCGCAGGAGCTGGACGGCGCCCCGATGGTGGCCTGGCCGTCGACCTGCGACCAGCCCAGACTCGAGCACACCCTCGCCGACGCTGGCGCCCGCCCGCGCATCGTGTTCCGCTCCGCGGGCACCGAGACGATTTTGTCGATGGTGCGCGCCGGCATGGGACTCGCCGTCCTGCCCTGGCTGGCGATCCACCAGGTCGTCTGCCGCGACTGCGGGGCGATCCACGGCCCGGAGGGCTGGCCGGACCTGCAGGTGCACGACCTCGCCCCGACGCCGGTGCGCTCGATCTACCTGCACTGGCCGCCCGGCCGCGACGCCGAGTCCCCGCTCGCGGCGCGAACCATCGAGGTGGCGATCGAGGTGGCTCGGGAATTGGCCGGGCAGGCACCGCCAGTGCGGACCTGATCCGTTGGCTGGCGGGCCGCCGTCGCCCGCCGACCCGCCGCGAGCCAACCGAACCACCCGGACAGTCAGCTCAAGGGCCACCCGCCCTTGCTCGCCACCAACCCGCCACCGCGCACAGGCCAACCGAACCACCCGGCCAATCAACCCGGGCGGCCCCGCCCGCACCCCTCAACCGCCCCAAATGCCGCGCGAACTCGCCGCCAGCCCAAGGCCGCCACGCCGCCATCCGCCGCAAGGCCGCAGACCAACCGAACCACCCGGCCAATCAACCCGAGCGGCACCGTCCGCGAGCTCGCCCGCCGCCGAATCGGGCCATCGCTCCGGCCTCGCCAAGCCGAGGGTGCCATCAGCACCCCCGGCGACCGATTCGCTCAGGCCGCCGTCGCGTCCACCGTGACCTCGACGCTCCCGCCCAGCGCCTTCGAATACGGGCAGGTCTGGTGCGCGGCCGCGGCCAGCGCGTCGGCGGTCTCCTGGTCGACGCCGGCCAGCTCCAGGTGCAACGCGGCGCTGAGCCAGAAGTTCGCCTCTTCGTGATGCAGCGTCACCTCCGCGACGACCGCCAGGTCCGCGAGCTTCACCTTCCGCTGCGCCGCGGCGATCCGCACCGCCCCCATCAAACACGACGACCAGCCGGCCGCGAGCAGCTGCTCCGGGTTCGTCGCGCCGCCGTTGCCGCCCAGTTCCTTCGGGATGGCGAATTTCAGGTCGAGCGCGCCATCGGACGAAACCGCGCGTCCCCCGTTCCGGCCTTCGCCAGTGGTCGTGACAACGGCGGTGTAAGTGGTTTCAGACATGACTTTCCTTTCCCAAGAATTCCCGGAATCCGCTGAGGCCGGTAGGCCGAGAACTTCGCGGAACACCGAGGTGACCAGGCCGCTTGTCGAGCTCGGCGACGAGCAGAACCTTTGCACGCCTACTCATCACCGGTCAAGACGGTTACTTATTTATGTGGCCCGCAACTCATCGACCCGCGCGCTGGTTAACCCCTGCTTGCTGCACGATTCGTCACCTGTCAGACTGGTGCGCATGGAACACGCCTTCCCCTGCGGGAACCCGGCGCTGGACTTCGTCGGCACGCTGCGCGCCCGCCGCAACGACGAACCGGCCGAGATGCTCGGGTCGCCGCGCAGCCTGGACGCCTGGTTCCGCGAGTCGGGCGTCACCGACACCGACCCGGCGAGCACCGCCGCGGACCTGGCCGGGGCGATCGCGGTCCGCGAAGCGATCTACTCGCTGGTCGCCGCCCGGCTGGTCGGCCGCGAGTACGACTCGGAGGCATTGACGCTGGTCAACGAGGCGGCGGCACAACCGGACGCGGTCCCGCAGCTGACCCGCACCGGACGGCAGGTCCGGGCGACCGCGGCGCAGGCGTTGTCGACGGTGGCCCGGGCCGCGGTGACGATCCTCGGCGGACCGGACGCGGACCTGCTGAAGGAATGCGGACGGCCCGAATGCACGCAGGTGTACCTCGACCACTCGCGCGGGTCGCGGCGCGAATGGTGCGCGATGGCCACCTGCGGAAACAAGATGAAGGCGGCCGCTTACCGGGCGCGCCGGCGAGGCAATCCCCCGCTGACCCCCTCCCGGCAGTCCTGAACATCCGGCCGGCCGAGCCGCCGGTTCGGACCCCCCCTCGGCGCAAGCACGTCGAACCGCACCGCGCGCCGAGACTCCGAGACGGCCGCGTTCGCCGAAGCCAGTGCATTCCGGCTCGCCTCCCCGGAACACCAGCCACCGCCAGCTGCGCGAAAAAGCCGCAGCCGCAAATACCGCCCCATCCGAACGTCCAACCAACCAGTTGATCATTCCCGGCGGAATCCGTTCAACCCTCCGTAAGTCGGGGATTTCGAAGACCGGGCAGAATTGCTGCACCAGACCACCTCGCCCGCGCGCTTTCCTTGCGCCCGCGCAGCTTTCGACTATCCACTATGGACAGTCCGGAACGGACGAAATCACACTGGGTGGCCGCAATCCGCGCTTCGCCACCCGTCCGGCGCAATCGGGAAACCGTCTGCGCGAGCACCGCAAGAGACAGCGGTCTTGGCTGACAACGTTGACGGATAACCTCTCCCCCGCCTTTCTTTGCCAGCTGTTGACCTTTCCCGAAGTTCGGGCGTATGGTCTAGACCAAGGAGCCCACCCCTTCGCTCCCCCTGGTGCGAGCCGGCTCCCGGAAAGCCGGTGCGTCGTTTTGTCGTACCCGCACGAGGAAACGAGCATTCCCCGAAGGAGCTGTCCATGAAAGCGAACCGGAAACTCGTCGCCGCCGCCGTCGGCACGGCGATCGCCCCGGTGCTCGTGCTGATCAGCCCGGCAGGCATCGCCAGCGCGCACGGGTACGTCAACGCGCCGGCGAGCCGGCAGGCCCAGTGCGCGCAGGGAGTCGTTTCCTGCGGCCAGATCAAGTGGGAACCGCAGAGCGTCGAAGGACCGAAGGGGCTGCACAGCTGCAGCGGCGGCAACGCCCAGTTCGCGGAACTGGACGACAACAACAAGGGCTGGAAGGCGACGCCGGTCGGCTCCTCGGTGGCCTTCACCTGGAAGTTCACCGCCCGGCACCGCACGTCCAACTACGAATACTGGATCGGCAACGACAAGATCGCCACCGTGGACGGCGGCGGCCAGCAGCCCCCGGAGACGGTCACCCACAACGTGAACCTCAAGGGGCACACCGGAAGGCAGACGGTGCTCGCCGTCTGGAACATCGCGGACACCGCGAATGCCTTCTACGCCTGCATCGACCTGCAGGCGAGCTGACCCGAAGGTCCGCATCAGACACCGAGGCACGGGCCGTGGCGGCGGCCCGTGCCTCGGTGCGCGTCCGAGGGAATTCGCCGGGAATGACAAAACCGGCCAATTTACCCCGTACTCGTTGACCCGCTTTCCCGGCCGTGACTAGCGTGCCGGTCACCGGAAAAGGACACGACTCCAGGAGGCGGTTTTCCTTGATTTCCCGGCGGGCATTCCTCGGCGCATCCGCGGCAGCCGCGACATTTCCACTCTGGAACTCCGCGTTCGCATCCGCGGCCACTCCCGACACCGCGAAGGTGGCCTTCGACGATCAGTCCGGCGCCGGGCAGACCTACGCGTACATCACCGGCACGACACTGGACAACCGGCTTGTCGTGCTGAAAGCCGACGGCACGCCGTACTATCCGCCGTCGCCGGGCAGCGACCACACCCCCCTCGGCGAGGACTGCGCGATTCCGCTCCGCTCGCTTTCCCAGGTCACCGTGCCGAAAATGTACGCGGCCCGGATCTATGTCGCACTCGACAGCAAACTGGACTTTTTCGTCAACCAGGGACCGGCGCTCGTGCACCCGAGTTTCCTCGCCGCCGACGACCCGAATTACCAGCGGAACTGGTCGTTCTGCGAATTCACCTTCAACAACGACGTGCTGTTCGCCAACATCAGCTACGTCGACTTCGTCGCGATTCCGCTCGGCCTGCACCTCACCACGACCGGCTCCGGCGACCAGACCGTGCCCGGCCTGCCCGCCCGCTCGCTCGACCCGATCTGTGACGCGCTCAACGCCCAGGGCGGCAAATGGGGCACGCTCATCGAAACCGGCAGCGACGGAAAACCGTTGCGCGCCCTGTCCGCGCACTACCGCGCCGACCAATTCGGCGGATACCTCGACGGCTACATCGACGAGGTGTGGCAGAAATACGCCAGTGAAACGCTCACCGTCGACACCCAGGTACCCGGCCTCGGCGCGTTCACCGGCAAGGTCGGCGCGGACGGTGTACTCGCCTTCGACAACGGCGAGCGCTTCGACAAACCCGCCACGCCGGACGTCTGGAGTTGCGACAGCGGACCGTTCGCCATCAAGCCGGGCGACAGCGACGCACGCAAAGCGATCATCCCCCGGCTAGCGGCGGCCCTCAACCGCACCACTCTGCGCGACAATCCGAAACAGCCGACCGGGGAAGACCCGGCGAAGTTCTACCAGAACCCGGAAACCAACCACTACGCACGGATCGTGCACAGCAAACTGCCGGACAACCGCGGTTACGCCTTCCCGTACGACGACGTCTCCCCCGGCCCCGATTTCAGCGGCGCGGTCCAAGCAGGCGACCCGGATACGCTCACCATCACGGTGAACGCCTTGCGCTGAGCCAAAGAAGTGCCGCGGTCCTTTTCGGCCCGCGGCACTGTCGTGCGGGCAATCCCGCCTCGGCGATCTTCACTCCCGCGACCCCAACGCCGCCGAAACGACCAGCCGAATCGGTTCCAGCTCAACGTTTTCCACTGCCGCGGTGCCCGGCGTTTCCTCGATCGCCGGCTCGACCTTCAACAACACCCGAAACACCCGCGGCAGTACAGTTCGCCCGACGAGATCCTCGGCGAGCGCCGCCGCCTTCCGACGGTCCATTTCGTACTGTGCGGCCAGATACTCCGCGAGCCGCGTGTACATCACCGCGAACATCGCATCGTAGTAGGCCTTCGCGCTGTCCGGCAACCGCTCGGCAGCCGAAATGCACAGCCGGCACGTCTGCGCCTGCGGCTCCCAGGTCAGCAACTGCTGGAACCGCCCGCAGAACAGCGTGACCGCCTCGACCGGGTCGTCCGCGTAGACGTCCGGGGTCCGCAGCTTGCCGAGGTACAGCTCGCGGACCAGGTCGAGCACCGCGAGGAAGAGCTTGTCCTTGCTCTCGAAGTGCGCGTACAGCGACCGCTTGGAGGTCCCCGCGCTGGCCGCGACGGCGTCCATCGACGCGCGCTCGAACCCGGTTTCGAGGAACACGTTCTTCGCCGCAAGCAGGATGTGCTTGCGCAACTGTCCGCCCCGCAGCTGGGACCCGCCTTCACGCGCCATCTTGCCTCCGCCAAAAGTAAACGGTACGGTGGAGTTTACTTCTTCCTCCACCTCCGAGACAGTCTCCTGGAGCGCCCGCATGATCGTCGTCACCGCCCCCACCGGGAACATCGGCAGCCGCGTCCTCGCCGAGGTCGCCGACGGTTCCCGCCCTGTCCGCGCGATCGTGCGCGATCCCGCGAAACTGCCCGTTGACCTGCGCGAACGCGTCGAAGTCCACGTTGGTTCGCACCGCGATCCCGAAGTCCTCGACCGCGCTTTCGCCGGCGCGGACACCGTGTTCTGGCTCGTCCCGCCCGACCGGCGAGCGGCGAGCGCCGACGAGGCCTACTCCGGCTTCGCCCGTCCCGCCGTCGAAGCGATCCGCACCCACGGCGTGCGCCGAGTGGTGTCGGTCAGCGCGCTCGGCCGCGGCACCGCCTCCGCGGAACGGGCCGGGCACGTCACCGCCACGCTCGCGATGGACGATCTCATCGCCGGCACCGGGGTCGCCTTCCGCGCGCTGGCGAATCCGACCTTCATGGACAATCGGCTGCGCCAAGCCGCGACGATCAAAGAACAGGGCGCGTTCTACGACGTCCTGCCGCCCGACTACGCCGTCCCGCTCGTCTGCACGCGAGACATCGCCGCGGTCGCTTCCCGGCTGCTGCTCGATCCTTTGTGGACCGGCCGGGACGACGTCCCGGTGCTCGGCCCGGAGGACCTTTCGCCGAACCAGGAAGCGGAGATCATGAGCGAGGTGCTCGGGATTTCGGTCAAATACCAGCAAATCCCGGTGTCCGCGCTCGGCGCGCAGGTCCGCGCGGCCGGGCATTCCGAAGCGATGGCACAGTCCATGATGGACATGGCGACCGCGAAGCTGAACCATCTGGACGAGGGCGTGGCCCGCACTCCGCAGCATGCCGCGGAGACGCCGACGACGTTCCGGCAGTGGTGCGAGGAAGTCCTCAAGCCCGCGCTGAACCAGGCTTGACCCGGCCCCGGGAGCGCCGAAGTCTCTCGGTGCTCCCCTGCTCGCGGACAGCCGGGCGTCCGTTCGCGGCACTCGGTCGCCGACACCCGCGCGCGGCATCCAATCCCAGGATCCGGTCCCCGCTCCGCGCTCGGGCCGGAGATTCAATGGCACTCAGTGCACTTCACTTGCCAACCGGCTAGCAGCGTCACCGGGCTTCGGCCTCGCGCAGCGCGGCGCCGATCCGGGTCACCACCTCGTGCAACGGCGTCGCCGTGCTGAGCACCGCCACCACCGTGCCCGGCTCCGGCTCGGCCGAAGGCTTCCCGCCGGACGTCCGGAACGCGTCCGCGACCAGGGTGAACGCCTCCGTCGCGGCGGCCTCGATGTCGTCCCGGCCGCCGCTGCGCAGCCAGCGCCGCAGGACGTGGTTGTTGGCCGCCGCGATCGCGGCCGCGGCCACCGCGGCGCGGAGAGTCGCCGACTCGTCGCCGGCCGCGGCGAACCGGTCTTGGAGATAGCGGGCGAGGACGCGCTGGTAGCGGTCGACCGTCGCGACTTCCTTGTCCCGCAACGAGGGCACCGTGCGCGTGAGGGTGAACCGCTTGAGCGAGACGTCCAGCTCCGCGGCGTAGGACTCCAGCACGAGCGACACCGCCGCGGTCGCCACCTCGATCGGGTCGCGTGCCGGGTCGGCGGTCTCGAAGACCTGCTCCATCTCGGCGACGATCTCGTCGTGGTTGGCGAAGAGGACGTCGTCCTTGCTGTCGAAGTACCGGAAAAACGTCCGCCGCCCGACGCCCGCCGCCGCGGCGATGTCGTCGATGGTCGTCGCCTCGTACCCGTTGGCGGCGAAGAGGTCCACGGCAGCGGTGGCGAGCGCACGACGCAACTGCCGCCGCCCGGCCGGCGTGGCCCCGACCCGGGTGCGCGGCGTCTCGGTCATCCCCGAACGGTAGCAGCCCGGCTTGCTAGTGGCACTGAGTGCCGTTAGCATGGAGGGACCCCATGCGAGCGGAAGGCGTCGACGATGACTCTCGACCAGCAACTGCGGCCCGACCAGCACACCGGCCCCGACCCGGCGGACGCGTATTACGGCGGGGTGTTCGGCTGGTCCGTCCGGCGGCAGGGGCCGCGCCTGTTCCTGGCCTTGGAAAACGGGCTGTGCGCGGTGACCCTGCCGAAACTCACGTCGGGCCCGGTGCGCCACCACCTGGCCGCCCTGGGCTGCGAAGGCCCGTCCCTGATCCTCCCGACCCAGCACGGCCCGCGCCTGGCAATCCTCGCCGAAACCGACGGCGAACTCCTCCTGCGCGGCACCCTGCCGCCCGACGTAACAGTCCTGGACAGCGGCGCCCTCCTCCCGCTGCCGACCGGCCAGCAAGCCCCCGGCCTGGGCCCGGAATGGCTGACCGCGCCAGACCCGAGGCACCGCTGGCTGCCGAGCGTGAGCGCAGTCCTGGCCGGGGTGCGGCTGCGTCCCTGACCCGCCTCCGCACGCCTGGGCTTCGGTTCTGCCTCGCCAGACACTGACACCACTGGCTGCCCAGCGTGGAGGCAGTACTCGCGGGTGCGGCTGCGCCCCTAACCCAACCGCCGGGGGCATCGCTTCCGCCATACCCGACCTAGGACGCCGCTGGCCGCCCAGCGGGAGCGCAGTACTTGCCGGAGCGCGGTCGCGCCCCTAACCCCAACCCCGCGCGCCTGAGCCTTGGTTTTGCCCGAGCCAGGCCGTTTCACGATCGCCGTGTCTCGGCTCTCATTTTTGCGCGCCACCGATTCCGGGCTTCCGCTTCATGGCAGGCAGAGTCCGTGAGGGTTCCCCCCACGACCAGACCCAGCGCGACGCGGCCAACGCCACATCCGGCGCACCCAAAGCGACCTGAGGCGCAGGCATGCAAAGTCCGTTCCGAGTGCGGTGCGCCGGGACCGAACAGGATCGGTTCCTCATCGCCGAGCGCGGTTCGAAGCCGCAGGACCTCAGCGACTACCGCCCAGCCACCCGCCACTAGTGCACGCCACGCGCCCAACACCACACCAGATCGCGCACCCGGCACCGGGAAACCCGACGCGCCAGACCCCCAAGCCCCACGCCCGCCCAACCAACCGCAGCCGCTGCACCCAACGATCGAGGCACCCAGCCCCTCCCCCGCACCAAACCACCCGAGCCGCGCACCCACCCCATAACCGCAGCCACTGCACCCACCCCTCGAGGCACCCAGCCCCACCCCCGCACCCCGATACGAAGCCTCCCTGCGGTCTTGGGGTGCTTGTCAAGGCACGCTTTCCCGCCTTGACAAGCACCCCAAGACCGTCAGCACAATCAAACTTCGGGGTGCCCCACGCCACCCCTCAAAAGCAATGTCGCCCGCCAGGGCGACGAGCCGAACACAGACCCCTCAAACAGCCACACACAGCGCCGCCGAAGCCGCCCCCACCATCCCGTCAACCTCCCCCATCAACCGCTCGATCTCGCCCCACCACCGCGCATCCCGTCCCGCGTCCGGAATCAACGACGTCCCCACCAGCAACAGCAACGTGTCGACCTCGTAAGCCCGATCCGCCAACCGCAACAACGGCACCGGATCCCCGCCCGGCTCCCCCGCCGCGAACCGGCAAGCCGCGTGCCCCAGCTCGCGGCACACCTTCCGCAGCCGTTCCCGCACCTCGTCCGCCCGGGGATCCGCCCGCGGGCCGCCGGTCCGGATATTCCACGCCACCGAAAGCAGGCAGCGTCCGGCATCGTCCATCGCCGTGTTCGTCACCGGGCGAGTCTGGAAGCACCCTCCCCGCCGCGGGTGACCCGACACGCTCAGCTCACCGCATCGAGTGAAGCAACCGCACAGTCGCGTCGAGCGGCAGCCGGTCGTCCGCGGCGCGCGCGAGGAAATCCTTGATCCGCTGCCCGTCCGGAGTCAGCGAGTCCACGTCGTTGACCTCCGCGCTCGCCGCCTCCAACGTGCCCAGGCCAGCGTTGTGGTGCGCGTCGCGAACCGCGTTCCGCAGCACCGCCAATTCCGCCGCCGACGGACCCCGCTTCTCCGCTCGCAACCGCTCGACGATCCGGAGCACCTGCGGCGAGTGCGCGGCCAGCGCCTGCCGTCCGGCGAACGACGCGACCATCCGCGGCGTCGCCCGCGTCTCGGCCGGGCGCGGTTGCGCCTGGACCTCCTCGCCGACCACCCGCAGACTCTCCAGCGCCGCGGCACGCCGACGTTCGCTCTCGCGCACGCGCGCGAGAGGATCCTTCCGCCGGGACGCCGCGATCGACCGGGCCTCGGCTCGGGCGCGCTCGCCCACGTCGGTCAACCGCGAGCGCCGTTGATACGTGCCCTCGTCCACGACCTGCTTGCGCCGGTTCGCCAGCCAAGCCTCGAACGTCTGCCCGCGCCGCGGCGGTTCGCGCACCTCGTTCAGGTCCGCGGCGGACTCGTCGGCGAACCAGGCCTTCATCCGCGAGCGCAGGAAGTCCCCCGGCTTCTCGCCGGACCGGCGCGGCCGCTGCCGGGTCCCGTCCGGCAGCGCGCTCATCGCGATCAGCAGCGCGTCCGGGCAGTATCCGCGGGAATACCAGAACTCCAGCTGCCGCTCGACGTCGTCGCGTTCCTCCCGGGTCAGCCGCTCGGACACCCAGCCCATGCGGCGCACCAGCACGCCCGTCGCCTGGGCGCGTTCGCGCGCGTCGGCGGGCACGACTGTCGACGGCCACTCCTGATCCGCGATCCGCACCGTGCCCCACCTCCTTGCCAACGACGCCTACGTTATCCCGCCCCACCGACAATTACGCGGGCCGCCGCAGCACCGCGACCGTGTTCGCCGCCACGATCACCCCGATCGCCGCCCACGCGACCGCGTCCAGCCGCTGGTCCAGCACCACGAGCCCGACCAGCGCGGCCATCACCGGGTTGACGCTCATGAACGCCCCGAAGAACTGCGCCGGCACCCGCCGCAACGCGACCAGGTCCACGAGAAACGGCAGCGCCGACGACAGCAGCCCGGCAGTGAGCGCCGCCCCGAGCGCGCCGGCAGTCGGCGGGTGCTGCAGCATCGCGAACAACCCGATCGGCACGTACAGCAGGCCGGACACCCCGGCCGCGGCGGCCGAACCGGCAGCCCCGGGCAGGCGACGGCCGACCGTCCGGTTCAGCAGGATGTAGCAAGCCCAGCAGGACGCGGCGAGCAGTGCGAGACCGATCCCGAGGTAGTCGGTGCTCGGCTGCGGCCGCGTCAGCGCACCGACCGCGACCGCGGCGGCCACGGCGCACGCCAAGTCCGTCCGGCGGCGCGAGCCGGCCAGCGCGATCGTCAGCGGGCCGAGGAATTCCAGCGTCACGGCCAGTCCCAGGCCGATCCGGTCGATCGCGGTGTAGAGCGAGAGGTTCATCGTCGCGAACACGGCGGCCAGGCCGAGCACCGGCCGCCACTGCCGCGCGGTGAACGTCCGCAAGCGCGGCCGTCCGACCGCCAGCAGCACCGCCGCCGCCACCCACTGGCGGACCGCCACCACGCCCGGCGGGCCGAGCACCGGGAAGGCGAGCGCCGCGGTCGCCGCGCCGACCTGGTTGGAAAGCGCGCTTCCGAGCAGCATCGCGGCACCGGTCGCCCGGGCGTCGTCCCGCGTACGCGGAGCCAGTTCCGTAGTCGCCATGCGGTCGAGCATGCGTCGGGGCGATTCATGCGCAAAATGCATTGACCGCATCAGCGATACGCTGGACGCATGGATCTGGAGCTGCGTCAGCTGCGTTGCCTCGTGACGATCGTGGACGCCGGCACGTTCACCGACGCCGCGCTCGAACTCGGCGTCTCGCAGGCGGCCGTGTCCCGGAATCTGGCGTCGCTGGAACGGGTTCTCGGCGTGCAGCTGCTGCATCGCACCAGCCGGAGCCTCGAGCCCACGACAGCAGGCGTGCAGGTGCTCGCCCGCGCCCGGCACCTGCTCGCCGAGGCCGACGACCTCGTCCGCGAAGCGACCACTGGCCACACCCGGCTGCGGATCGGCCACGCGTGGTCGGCGATGGGCAAGCACACCGCGGAATTCCAGCGTCGCTGGGCCGCGCGGTACCCGGACGTCGAATTGCTCCTCGTGCGCGCCAACACCGCGACCGCCGGGCTGGCGGAAGGACTGGCCGACCTCGCGGTGGTCCGGCATCAGGTGCCGTCGGCCAAGTTCGCGCACGCGACGGTCGGCCACGAGGACCGCTACTGCGCCATGGCCGTCGACGACCCGCTCGCCAGCCGCCGCACCGTCACGCTCGCCGATCTCGCGTCGAGGCTGCTAGTGGTCGATCCGCGCACTGGCACCACTTCTGCCGAGCTGTGGCCGCCGGAAGCGCGGCCGCGGATCGAAGTCACGCACGACGTCGACGACTGGCTCGCTGCCATCACCACGGGCCGCTGCGTCGGCGTCACCCCGCATTCGACGGTGACGCAGTACCGCCGCGACGGCATCGTGTACCGCCGGGTCCGCGACGCCCCGCCGGTGCCGGTCCAGTTCGCCTGGCGCGCCCACGATCCGCACCCGGCCACGCACGCCGCCGTGGCCTTGCTGGGCGAGCTGTACCGCACGCTGCCGAAAACCTCCGCCGCGCGCCGGCGTTAGTCCACTGTGGATCTTGAAACCGGGCGCGATCATTTTCCGTTGACGCGGCGGCGCGGGGCGGCGATGATGAAGCCGTCCAGCCACGAAAGGATCCACGGAATGCCGCGTCGCAACGAATGCATGCACCTGTCGGGCGTTCCCGGCTCCGCGCCATGACGTGGCCTGCCACGCCGTGAGCGAGGAGCCGCCCGCCGGAACGCCGGCCGGGCGGCTTTTGCGTTCACGGCCCATCACGACTGCCGAAAGGAGGTGCCCGTCGCCATGGGAGTCCTGGTTCTCAACGCCGGCTACGAGCCCCTGCACACCGTCTCGCTCCCCCATGCCATCCGGATGCTGGTCCGCCAGGTCGCGGTCGTCCACGAAAGCGACGGGCCGGACCTCGGCGTCTTCCCGCGGCCGAAGGTGGTGCGGCTGCTGCGCTACGTCGTGATGAAGTGGCGCTATTCCGGGCCGCCGCGCTGGTCGCGTGCCGGCGTGCTGCGGCGCGACCGGCACACGTGCGCCTACTGCGGGCGCCGGGCCACCACGGTCGACCACATCACCCCGGTTTCGCGCGGCGGCGCGCGCACGAGCTGGCTCAACACCGTCGCCGCCTGCGGTGGATCGGCGCGCAGCTGCAACGCGCGCAAGGCCGACCGCACGCCCGCGGAAGCCGGGCTCACGCTGCGCTTCCCGCCGCGCGTGCCGCGCTGGGAGGAGCTGCATCCGCTGACCGGACTGTCCACTTGAGACTCGCGCTAGGCTGGACTCCGTGAAGGGCTTGCTGCTCCGGTTGTCGGCGGTCGATTCCGGCGCGGAAACGGCGGTGCGGGTCATCGCGTATTTCGACGAGCTGATCGCCCGTCGCGCGACGCTGCCGGATCTGCTGCGCGCCACGGCGTTCCTTGCGGAATGCGTAGCCGGGATTCGCTGTGTCGACGGAACCGTGCTCCGGTACCGGCCGACCGGCGAACCCGGCGGCGACGGCCCGGCACCGCCCGACGCGGTCGTCGTCGACCTCGACGGAGCCGGGCGGGTTTGGCTGGAGCGCGGGGGCGAGCCGGGCCCGCTCGACGACCTGGTACTCGAACGGCTCGCGATCGCGGCGAAGATGCTCAATCCGGTCGAACCGCAGCCCGCCGCGCCGCATCTGGCCGATCCGGCGCTGGTCGAGTTGGTGCTCGGCGAGCAGGCGGCGGACGAGGACCGGACGCGGGCGCTGACGCTGCTCGGCCTGGACACCGCGCGCCCGCTGCGAGTGGTAGCGGTGGCTTCGGGCCCCGGCCGGGACGCCGGAGCGGACGCGGTCGCGCTCGTCGCCCGCGGCAGGCCGCTCGGCGCGCGAGTGGCCGTGGTCGGCGGGGTGGCCGCAGTCGTGCTGCAGCCGCGCGAGGGCCCGGATTCGGTGGTTCCGGCACTCAGCGAGACGTTGGCGTTGCGGGCAAAGGACCGCACGCTTCCCGATGCCGTGCGGGTAGGCGTCGGCGACGCGGTCGACGGCCTCGAAGCCCGGCGCTCGTGGCTGCAGGCCCGGCTGGCCCAGCGATTCGCGGCGACGTCGCGGCCGTTGATCGTGCACGAGGACCTCGGCGCGGTGACGTTGCTGGCGGAGATCCCGGTGGAGCGATTGCGCGCGCAGCCGGACGTGCTGGCGTTGAACGCGCTCGCCGAAAGCGGCGATCTGGAGACGCTGGAAGCCTTCTGCCGCACGGGTTCCCTGCGGCAGGCAGCCGTCGCGCTGCACCGGCACCACAGTTCGGTGGCGGCCCGGCTGGCGCACGTGGAGGACGCGCTGGGATGGTCGCTGGACGACCCGGCGGGACGTTTCCGGGCGCGGCTGGCATTGGTGGCGCGGAGATTGGCGGAATCTGCTTGAGGGGAACACGGGTCGCGAAAACCAGGCCGGGCACGCCGGAATCACCCCCGCGCAGGCGATTCCGGCCGCACCCCAGCCAAGCACGGCCTCAGCCGGCCTCGACCCCCAGCACCCGGGCCAGCACTGCCCGTCGTTCCGCGGCTTCCCGGCGGCTCACCGTCGCGTGCCGGATCACCCCGGAGCCGTGGAAAGTCCCCGGGAACAAGTGCAGTTCCGTAGGCACTCCCGCCGCCAAAAGGCCCTGCGCGTAAGCGATTCCCTCGTCGCGCAGCGGATCGAACTCCATCACCGACACGTACGCCGGCGGCAGTCCCGAGAGATCGTTCGCCCGAGCCGGCGCGGCGTAGACCGGGACGTCCGCGCCGCCGCGTTTGCCGGGGCCGCCCAGGTAGTAGTCCCAGCTCGCCTCGGCGGCGCGCAGGTGCCACAGCGGCGTGTCCGCGAACCGGCGCATGCTGCCGGTCTCCAGGCGGTCGTCCAGTTCCGGCACGGCGAGGAACTGGAACGCGATGGCCGGGCCGCCCCGGTCGCGGGCCAGCAGGGCCAGCGCCGCGGCCAGCCCGCCGCCCGCGCTCACGCCGTAGACGACCACCTTTTCCGGGTCGATGCCCAGTTCGTCCGCGTGCTTGACCGACCATTCGAGCGCCGCGTAGCAGTCCTCCAGCCCGGCCGGGTACGGGTGCTCCGGCGCGAGCCGGTACTCGACCGACACGATCACGACGCCGAGTTCCTTCGCCATTTCGACGTTGCCCGCGTGGTCGACTTCCAAGTCGCCGAGCGCGAAACCGCCGCCGTGGATGTCGAACACCAGCGCCTTCGTCGCGACGCGGTCGGGAGTGTAAATGCGGATCGGGACGTCCGGCGCGCCTTCGGGACCGGGCACCGCCTCGTCGCGCGTGGTGACGCCGGTTTCGTCGACCTCCCCTTGCATCGAGGCGATCAGCTCGGCCATGCCCGCCCGCGCGGCGGCCACGTCGACGAAGTCGACCTCGGGCAGCATCGGGAGCGCGGCGGCGATTTCGGGATCGAACGGATAACTCATCGACGGCCTCCGTCTTCCAGGTGAGGACTCCATCGTGCCGAAATCCCGCACCCGGCGGGCACCGCCACGTGTCGCGTGCCGCGCGGGGCTCGCCCGCCGGATGGCGCGCGCCGGAACCTCAGCGCCCCACCTTCTTCCAGATGACCACGATCCCGGCGACCGCCACCAGCACCGCCCCCAGCACGATCAGTCCTTTCACGAACAGATCGTGCACGAGGTGCCGCAGCATTTCGTCCCCGTCCGCGAGCAGCACGGCGTTCACCGGCCGGACCGCTTCCGGTCCGGGTCCTCGTCCAGCCACCGGGCGGCCTGGCGCACGACCTCGCCGCGCACTCCCCGCGCCCCGCGCCGCTCCATCGCCCGGGCCGCGGATTTCGCCAGCACCGCCGCGCCTTCCCGGACTCGCTCGCCCTTGCCGCGCCGCCGCAGCGAAACGATCAGCGCGAACCCGGCCAGCCCGACGACCACGACGATCGCGGCGATCACGCCGAACCGGATCAGCAGGATGTTCAGCACCGTCTCCACGGCACACCCCTTTCTGTCACACCTGTGATACAAACCGTTTCTATCACGTCTGTGATATAAAAGTCCAGTGCCTAAAGTGGTGGACGGAGAAGAGCGGCGCGCGCACATCGCCGACGCGGTGCTGCGGCTGGCCGCGAAGGACGGGCTGCACGCGGTCTCGCTGCGCGCGGTGGCCGCGGAAGCAGGCCTGAACATCGGGTCGGTGCGGCATTACTTCGACAGCCAGCACGAGCTGATGCGGTTCGCGATGCGCACCACCATCGACCGGACGACCGCCCGACTGGTCGAGCGCCGGGAGAAGATCGGTTCGCTGTCGGACCTTTCGCCGGACGAGGCCGTCGACCAGCTCGCCGAGTTCCTGTCGGAGCTGCTGCCGCTGGACGAGCGGCGGCGCACCGAGGTGACCGTGCTGGTCGAATTCCTGATGGCCGCGCGCGCCGATCCGGGCCTGGACGACCTGGCCCGGGAAGCGGTCCAGGGCACGGTGACGCTGGCCCGGCGCATCCTCGACGCCCAGGCCCGCAGCGGCCGGTTCGAGCCGAAGGACCCCGACGTCGAAGCGCCCCGGCTGGCCGCCCTCCTGGACGGGATCGCGTTCCGCGCGGTGCTGCAGCCGGAACTCACCTCGCCGGGGGAATGCGTCGCCGTCCTTCGCGCGCATCTCGCCGAACTGGTCCGGCCCCTGGGTGACACCCAGGTGTGAGCGGCGCGGCGACCGGGTAACCGCCGGAACTGGAGCGGTTCCAGATCCCCGGGGAGGACTCCGATGCCGGACTCGGCGGCGACGCTGCGGGCGGCTGGCCTGCGCGTCACCAAGCCGCGGCAAGCCGTGCTCGGCTGGCTCGGCGAGCACCCGCACGCGACGGTCGAGGCGATCGTGGCGGGCGTGCGCGAAAGCCTGGGCAGCGTTTCGATCCAAGCGGTCTACGACGTGCTCGCCGCGTGCGGCGAGGCGGGCCTGGTCCGCCGGATCGAGCTGTCCGGGCATCCGGCGAGGTTCGAACGGCGGACCGGCGACAACCACCACCACGTGGTGTGCCGCCGCTGCGGCCGGGCCGAGGACGTCGACTGCGTCCGCGGCGAGGCCCCCTGCCTCACGCCGCACGACCGGCACGGGTACGCCGTCGACGAGGCCGAGATCGTCTTCTGGGGCCTGTGCCCGGACTGCTCCGGCGTTTCCGACCACCACGAGGAGCTCGCGAGATGACCGAAGAACCGAAACCCCCGGCGACCACCACGGACTCCGGGATCCCGGCCGAAAGCGACGAGCATTCGCTCACGCTCGGCCCGGGCGGGCCGATCCTGCTGCAGGACCACTACCTGATCGAGCAGATGGCGCAGTTCAACCGGGAACGGGTGCCGGAGCGGCAGCCGCACGCGAAGGGCAGCGGCGCGTTCGGGCACTTCGAGGTGACCGCCGACGTCAGCCGCTTCACCAAGGCGGCGGTGTTCCAGCCGGGCGCGAAAACCCCGATGGCCGCCCGGTTCTCCACCGTGGCCGGCGAGCGCGGCAGCCCGGACACCTGGCGCGACCCGCGCGGGTTCGCGCTGAAGTTCTACACCCCCGAGGGCAACTACGACCTCGTCGGCAACAACACCCCGGTGTTCTTCATCAAGGACCCGCTGAAATTCCAGCACTTCATCCGGTCGCAGAAACGCCGCGCGGACAGCAACCTGCGCGACCACGACATGCAGTGGGACTTCTGGACGCTGTCCCCCGAATCGGCGCACCAGGTCACCTGGCTGATGGGCGACCGCGGCATCCCGCGCACGTGGCGGCACATGAACGGCTACAGCTCGCACACGTACATGTGGGTCAACGCCGCCGGCGAGAAGTTCTGGGTCAAGTACCACTTCAAGACCGACCAGGGCATCGAGTTCTTCACCCAGCACGAGGCCGACCAGATGGCCTCTGCCGACACCGATTACCACACCCGGGACCTGTTCGAGGCCATCGCGCGCGGCGACTACCCGAGCTGGACGCTGCACGTCCAGGTGATGCCGTTCGAGGACGCGAAGACCTACCGGTTCAATCCGTTCGACCTGACGAAGGTGTGGCCGCACGGCGACTACCCGCTGATCGAGGTCGGCCGGATGACGCTCGACCGCAACCCGACCGACCACCACACCGAGATCGAGCAGGCCGCGTTCGAGCCGAACAACCTGGTGCCCGGCATCGGCCCGAGCCCGGACCGGATGCTGCTGGGCAGGCTGTTCGCCTACGCCGACGCGCACCGGTACCGGATCGGCGCGAACTACAAGCAGCTGCCGGTGAACACGCCGGTCGCGCCGGTGCACAGCTACAGCAAGGACGGCTCGATGCGCTACGCGAAGGTCTCCGACCCGGTGTACGCGCCGAACTCCAAGGGCGGCCCGCGCGCCGACACGGAACGCTACGGCACTCCCGCGGGCTGGCACGCCGACGGCGAGATGGTCCGCTCGGCCTACGTCGACCACGCCGAGGACGACGACTGGGGCCAGGCCGGCACGCTCGTGCGCGAGGTGCTGGACGACGCCGCGCGCGAGCGGCTGGTGGACAACATCGTCGGCCACCTGCTGAACGGCGTGACCGAACCGGTGCTGAAGCGGGCTTTCGAGTACTGGCACAACGTGGACAAGGACCTCGGCGACCGCGTTGAGTCCGGCGTGCGCGCGAAGCAGGACGAGAAGGACCCGAAGGCGGCGGAGCAGGCGAACCCGGCCCGGGAGAGCATGCAGCGCAAGGCCTGAGCTCGACCCTGACGAGCGGCGGCGCCGGCGCGAACCGGCGCCGCCGCTTTGTGTCCTCTGTGGACAGCGGAAAAACCGTGCGGCGATTCGCGGCAGCCTGGGTAGAGTGCGCGGGCATGGGGCATTTGGAGGCCGCGCACCTGCGCTATGTGCTGCCCGACGGGCGTCCGCTGCTCGGCGACGTCTCGTTCCGGGTCGGCGAGGGCGCGGTCGTCGCGTTGGTCGGTCCTAACGGCGCGGGCAAAACCACCTTGCTGCGGCTGCTTTCCGGAGAGCTGAAACCGGACGAGGGCGCGGTCACCGTGTCCGGCGGGCTGGGCGTGATGGCACAGTTCGTCGGGTCGGTCCGCGACGAACGCACCGTGCGCGATCTGCTGGTTTCCGTTGCCCCGCAACGGGTTCGCGACGCCGCCCGAGCGGTCGACGCGGCCGAGGAACGGTTGCTGGAGGTCGACGACGAGGCCGCCCAAATGCGGTACGCGCAGGCGCTCAGCGACTGGGCCGAAGCCCGCGGGTACGAGTTCGAGACGGTCTGGGACATGTGCACGACGGAAGCGCTCGGCGTGCCGTTCGACCGCGCGCGCTGGCGGCTCGTGCGCACGCTCAGCGGCGGCGAGCAGAAACGGCTCGTGCTGGAAGCGTTGCTGCGCGGGCCGGACGAGGTGCTGCTGCTGGACGAGCCGGACAACTACCTCGACGTGCCCGGCAAACGCTGGCTCGAGGCCCGGCTCAAGGAAACCCGCAAGACCGTCCTGTTCGTGTCGCACGACCGCGAACTGCTCGCGCGAGCGGCGGACAAGATCGTGAGCGTCGAACCCGGCGGCGACGGCGCGGACGCTTGGGTGCACGGCGGCGGTTTCGGCACGTATCACGAGGCGCGGCAGGAGCGGTTCGCCCGCTACGACGAACTGCGCCGGCGCTGGGACGAGAAGCATGCCCAGCTCAAACGCCTGGTCCGGGACATGCAGCAGTACGCCGCGCGCAGCGACGAGATGGCGTCGCGGTACAAGGCGGCGCAGACCCGGCTGCGGAAGTTCGAGGAGGCCGGTCCCCCGCCGGAACCGCCGCGGCCGCAGGACATCCGGATGCGGCTGCGCGGCGGCCGCACCGGCGTGCGGGCGGTGACCTGCACGAACCTGGAACTCACCGGGCTGATGAAACCGTTCTCGCTGGAGATCTTCTTCGGCGAGCGCGTCGCGGTGCTCGGCTCGAACGGCTCCGGGAAGTCGCATTTCCTGCGCCTGCTCGCGGGCGGCGACGTCGCGCACACCGGCGAATGGAAAACCGGCGCGCGCGTCGTGCCCGGCCATTTCGCGCAGACGCACGCCCGTCCGGAACTGTCCGGCCGCACTCTCGTCGACGTGCTGTGGACGGAACACTCGGCTGATCGCGGCGCGGCGATGGCCGCCCTGCGCCGGTACGAACTGCACCGCCAGGGCGAGCAGGCCTTCGACCGGTTGTCCGGCGGACAGCAGGCCCGGTTCCAGATCCTGTTGCTGGAACTGGCCGGAACCACCGCGCTGCTGCTGGACGAGCCGACCGACAACCTCGACCTCGAATCGGCCGAGGCACTGCAGGACGGGCTGGAATCGTACGAGGGCACGGTGCTCGCGGTCACCCACGACCGCTGGTTCGCGCGCTCCTTCGACCGGTTCCTGGTCTTCGGCGCGGACGGCGCGGTCCGCGAAACCCCGGAACCGGTCTGGGACGAGCGGCGGGTGGAGCGGGTCCGCTAACCCTTGCGCAGCAAGGCATCCAGCTCGCGCACCAGCTCCCCCGCCCGGCCGCGGCCGCCCGGTGCCGGCGGATATCGCGACAGCACCTGGGCCACCACCGGACCAGCCGCCGGGAGCCGGGGGTTCCTCCCGGCCAACTCGCACGCATGAGCCGCATGCCCGGCCGGACCGAGGATGTGCCACACCTGTGTCGCTTTCGCGAGCGGATGCAGATACGCCGCGCCGGCCGCGGCGACCGCCGCCCGAGCAGCCTCGCTCGCCGCGGCCTGACCGGCGTCACGGGCTTCCTGATACGCCCGTTGCGCCGCCCACGCCGCGTCGCGAATCGCCTTGCCGCGCTTGGCTCCCTCGGCGAACGCCCGAGCCGCCTCGATCGCCTCGCGCGGACGGCGATCATCCGGACGGGCTTGTTCGAAGATCGACAGCACCGGCTCCGCACAAGCCACCGCGTAGGCCGTCACGGCGCGAAGCTCGGACAGGTCGAGTTCGATCTCCGCGGTCATGTGCTTGAACTGTATCGTTGAACCGCCGGTTGGCACTCCTGCCGGCTTCCGGCAGGAGCATGGAGCGAAACCCTCAACCGGGGAAGGACGGCGGTGGACGAGCGGAAGGCGTGGTCGGAAGCCGACAAGGCGGCCTACCGCCGGTTCGTGCGCACCCACCATCCGGACGTCGGCGGCGACCCGGACGAGTTCGCCGCCGGGCTCCGCGCGTTCCAGCACGGCTCGCCCCACGAGATCGCCGCGGGGACCGGATCGGCCCCACGCGGCGAATCTTTGGTGTTCGTCCGCCGCGCTCGAGGGGTGTCCCGGCTGCTGGCGGCCCTTGCCGAGCGCAGGCGGCGGAAGCGCAATCCGCGCGTGCGCTAGCGCGTCACATGCCGCCGGTCAGCGCCTGCAGCCCGAGGCTCGACGCGGCGACCGCGATCCACAGGATGGCCCCCATCAGCAGCGGCCGGTGGCCCGCCTTGCGCAGGTCGGACGGCTTGAGCGCCAGGCCGATCCCGGCGAGCGCCATGGTGATCAGGAAGGTGCCGAGCGTCGAGAGCGGCGCGTGCCACGACTCCGGGATCCAGCCCGCGCTCTCCACCGTGGCGGCGGCCAGGAAGCCGATCAGGAACGGCGGGACCAGGCGGTGCCACGGCATGGCGCGCAAGGAAACCCGGCCGCCGGCCTGCTTGCGCGCGGCGAGCACGGCGAGGAACAGCACGATCGGAATCAGCGTGAGCGTCCGGGTGAGCTTCACGACGATGCCGTACGCACCGGCGTCGCCGCCATAGGCGTAGGAAGCCGCGACGACGGAAGACGTGTCGTTCACCGCGGTTCCGGCCCACAGGCCGAAGGCGTGCGGCGACATCCCCAGCGCGTGTCCGAGGGGCGGGAACAGCAGGACCGCGGCGATGTTGAAGGTGAAGATCGTGCCGAGCGCGTAAGCGATATTGGCTTCCTTCGGCTTCAGCACCGCACTGGTCGCCGCGATCGCGGACGCACCGCAAATGCCGGTGCCGACGCCGATCAGGGTCTGCGTCTCCCCGCGGACGCCGAGCAGCCGGCCGAGCACCCACGCGCCGCCGAGCGCGACCGCGAGCGTGCCGAGCATCACCGGCAGCGACTGCCCGCCGACGTGCACCACCTGCTGGATCGACAGCCCCGTGCCCAGCACGACGATCGACAGCTGGAGCACCGGCCGCGACGCGACGGCGTAGCCCGGGCTGAACCGCCAGCCGCGCAGCCCCGGCACGACCGCCCCGGCGACCGCGCCGAGCAGGATGGCGAGCACCGGCCCGCCGACCACCGGAACGAGCTTCCCTCCGGCCGTCGCGGCCGCCGCGACCAGCAGCGCGACCGCGAGACCCGGCACCGGGCGGGCGAGCTTGGCCCGCCACTGCACCGTCGCGCGGGTCGCTCCCAGCGCCGCGCCGGTCACCGGTTCACTCCTGTGCGCACTCTGGCCTCCTCGCTAATGTACGTACATTTAATCTAAGAGCTGTCCGTACATTTGGCAAGCGGTACTGTTCCCGGCATGGGCGAGGCAGAGCTGGTCCGCACCGGCGGACAGCCCCTGTGGCGGCAGCTGCAGCAGCGGCTCCTGGTGCGCATCCGCGCCGGGGAGTTCGACAGCGCGTTCCCCGGGGAGCTGGCGCTCGCCGAGGAGTACCGCGTCAGCAGGCAGACCGTCCGGCAGGCGCTGCGGGAGCTGCGTGCGGACGGCACGCTCATCGCCGAACGCGGCCGCCAGCCCCGCGTCGCCGCGGCCGCGGAGATCCAGCAGCCGCTCGGCGCGCTCTACAGCCTCTTCGCCGCGGTCGAGGAGTCCGGGCTCGACCAGCACAGCGTCGTGCGCCGGCTCGATGTCCGCGCGGACGCGGTGGTCGCCGAACGGCTGTCGCTGGAGGGCTCCACTCCCCTGCTGTACCTGGAACGGCTGCGGCTGGCCGGAAACGACCCGCTGGCCGTCGACCGGGTGTGGCTGCCCGCCGACCTCGCCCGGCCGCTGCTGGACGCGGATTTCCAGCACACCAGCCTGTACGGCGAACTCCACCGCCGCACCGGCGTCCGGCTCGACCACGGCGAGGAGCAGATCCGCGCCGTCGTGCCGACGCGGGCCGAACGCACCCTGCTGGGCTGCGGCGAAACCGTCGGCGCGTTCTCCATCGGACGCCTCGGCACCAGCGCGGGCAAACGCATCGAATGGCGGCACACCCTGGTCCGCGGCGACCGGTTCGCGCTGACCGCGGAGTTCTCCGGCCGCACCGGGTACCGGCTGGTCACCACGGGGGCACTTGCCGGAACCCGCTGACCCGGCGGTCGCCGGGCCGCTACGCTCCGCACATGTCGATCTTCGCGCGGATTCTGCAGGTCTTCTTCATGGTCGCCGGGCTGGCGAGCATCGGCGTCGGGCTGATCATGGTGCTGATCGCCAAGCCGCACTGGACCTGCGAGGTGTCTCGCAACGAGCCTAATTACACGTCGTGCCTTTCCAGCGATCTCGAATCGTTCACGAGCTATCACCTGTTCTGGTTCGTGCTCGGCCTCGCGCTCGAGATCATGGCCGTCGCGGGCGCGCGCCGAAGGACGGTCGAAAACCTGCTGAGGTCGCTGAATTCGCCGACCCCCGCGCCGACGTATCCCAGTTCGCCGCCGCCCGGCGCGTACCCCGGCTACCCGCAGTACCCAGGGCAGTGAGTCAGCCGATCCGGATTCCCGCCAGCTGCGTGCCCTGCGCGACGAGCGTCCCGGCGCTGTCCCATACGTGGCAGGACTCGTCGACGCGCCCGTCTCCGATCAGGTGAGCGCGGTGCAGCACGCGCACCGGACCGGGAGCCGGGTGCGCCCGCACATAAGCGGTCAGTTCAAGGGTCGGCACCCAGCCGGACGGAGCGATGTCCAGGGTGGCCGGCGGCAGCGCGTCGACCGCGAACAGCAGGCTGACCGGGTCGAACGGCTCGTCGCCGGGAAGCGAAAGCAGGCCGCGCAGTTCGCCGCGGCCGCTGGGCCCGGCAGCGAGCGGACGGTCGAAGCGCACGTCGATTTCGTCCCGGATCGCGATCGGGATGCCGGACGGCAGTTCGGCCTGGCCCCACGGCTCGTCCGAAAACGCGCCGAACTCCGCCTGCGGCACACCGTCCTGCCAGAACGGCTCGGCCTCGCCGAGGACGCCCAGCGTCAGCAGAGCCTCGACCTGCGGCACGCCGTCCTTGAGCAGCCGTCCGCGCAACTGGGTCGCGGTCCGGCCGGTGCGCAGCACCTCGACCTCGATCTCCGCCGGGCCCGGTTCGGGCGAGCGCAGGTAGTGCGCACTGGCGGCGAGCACGTCCGGATGCCCGGAAACGACAGTCGCGGCGCGGGCGATGGTCGCCAGCAGGTAACCGCCGTTCGGACGGCCGCCGATCGTCCACGCCGGGCTGAGATCGACGCTGAACTCGCTGTCCGAGCGCTGTTTGACCGCCGACACCGCGGCGAAGGTGGTCGTGCTCACGGGTCCCTCCAGGTGAGTTGCTTCCCGCAACCTACCTGCTAGGCCGTCCGGGCGTCCCCGGCACTGAGACGCACGCCACCCGTTCCGCGAAATTCCCGGCAAGATGTCCGCGGGGCGTGTCGAGGACCGCGCGCGGGTTCCGTTCCCTTGGTGAGCCCGCCCGGAAGCGGCGAGCCGGACACTGGAGGAACGCGATGCCGAAGTACATGCTGCTGCAGACCTACGCCCACGGCGAAGACTGCGACCTGCCGCTGCCGGAGTGGGCGCCGGAGGACATCCGCGCGCACATCCAGTTCCAGCACGTGCTCAACGCCGAGCTGACCGAGGCCGGGGAACTCGTCGAGGCGGAGGGGCTGGCCGGGCCGGAAGCGGCGAAGACCGTGGTCGCGGACGGCAAGGGCGGCGCGGTGGTCACCGACGGGCCGTTCCCGGAGGGCAAGGAGCTGCTCGCCGGGTACCGCGTGGTCGACGTCGAATCGGAGGCGCGGGCGCTGGAGATCGCGACGCGGGTCTCGGCCGCGCCGGGGCCCGGCGGCGCACCGCTGCGGGTGCCGATCGAGGTGCGCCAGGTCATGAGCGCGCCGGCCGTCTGATGTCGGAGCGGGAGGTCGAGGGCCTGGTGCGCACGCTCGCGCCTCAGGTCCTCGCCGTGCTCGCGCGCCGGTCCGGCGACTTCGGCGCGGCCGAGGACGCGACGCAGGAAGCTCTTCTCGCCGCCGTGCAGCACTGGCCGGGGGAAGGGATCCCGGAGAATCCGCGCGGCTGGCTGCTCCAGACCGCCAGCCGCCGGCTCATCGACAGCTTCCGCAGCGACCAGGCCCGGCGGCGGCGCGAAGACACCGTCGCCGCCGAGCCTTCGAGCGGCGAGGTGCCGGACGAAGACGACACGCTGACGCTGTTGTTCCTGTGCGCGCACCCGTCGCTGACCACGGCGTCGGCGATCGCGCTGACGTTGCGGGCCGTCGGCGGGCTGACGACCGCGGAGATCGCCAGCGCGTTTCTCGTGCCGGAAACCACGATGGCGCAACGGATCAGCCGGGCGAAGGCCAAGATCAAGAAGTCCGGCCTTCCGTTCCGGATGCCCGCTTCGGACGAGCGGCAGGCGCGGCTTCGGTCCGTGCTGCATGTGCTGTATCTCGTGTTCAACGAGGGATACACGAGCAGCGGAGGCCGCCGCCTGCACCGGACCGAACTGTCCGCCGAGGCGATCCGGCTCGCCCGGCTGCTGCACGCCGCGCTTCCGGAAGACGGCGAAGCGGCCGGCTTGCTCGCGCTGATGCTGCTCACCGACGCCCGCCGGCCGGCCCGCACCGGACCGGACGGCGACCTCGTCCCGCTCGCCGACCAGGACCGGTCGTTGTGGGACCGTGCGCTGATCCGGGAAGGCGTCGCGCTGATCACCGCCGCCCTGACCCGCGACGGCCTCGGCGAATACCGCCTGCAAGCCGCGATCGCCGCGACGCACGACATCGCGTTGCGCGCCGAAGACACCGATTGGCCGCGCGTGCTCACGCTGTACACGCGGCTTGAGGCCCTGACGGGCAATCCGGTCGTCACGCTCAACCGCGCGATCGCGACGGCGATGGTGCGCGGACCGGACGCCGGGCTCGCCATGCTGGCCGGGCTCGACGACCGGCTCCCCGGCCACCACCGCCTCGCCGCCGCCCGCGCGCACCTGCTCGAACTGGCCGGCGACCGCGAGGCTGCCATCAGGCACTACACTGCGGCCGCCGCCCGCACCGGAAACACCGCCGAACAGCGCTATCTGACCCTGCGCGCGGCCCGGCTCCGCGCCAGCCATTCCACACATCGCTCGCCGATCGGCACCGAGTAGTATCAGCACACTTCACGAGCGGAGCGCACTATGGCGAGCAGCGAAGACGCCCGTCGCCGGACCGGGTACGACGTCACCGAGACGACCGTCGACGACGTGCTCTCCGCCTTGCGCAACGCCGAACCGCCCAGGCCGGACGGCGGGGTCGTCTGGTGGCTGTACGCGGGCCGGAAGCCGCGGACGCCGTACCTGGTCGCCGGGTTGCGCGGCACCCGAGGCAGCCTGGCGTGGCACGAAAACGGCCAGACCTTCCTGCCCGCGGACGGCGCGGGCGAGGAGCCGGTCGACTACTTCAGCCTGCAGGGAGCGCACTTCCCGCAGCCCGCCGGGAGCGAGGTTTCCGCCGACGAAGTGCTGCGCGCGGTGCGCGAACTGTGCGAGTCGCTGACCCGGCCTGCCTGCGTTTCCTGGAAGCCCGCGTAACTTCTGTCCACATCGGACTCGTTCATCGCGACGCGAAGTCGCCCTGGTGCGCCCTCGCCCACTCCCGGAATGACGTCGCTCGCCCGACGAACCGTTCCACCGTGTTGTTCACCGGCGCCACCCGGCCCGCCGCTGCCTCCTGCACATCCATCAGGTGCTCCAGGACCGCCGCGGGCATCCACTCCGGGCGCCGGGCACGCGCTTCACTCCGCGTTTCGGCCACCACTTCGATCGAACGACCCAACTCCTCCGCAAGGGTCTCCACCACCGCACGCTGCGTCATCGATTCCGGCCCGGTCACCGCCAGCTGCCGCCCCGGGTAGCAACGCTCCGTGAGCAGCTTCGCGGCAACCGCGGCCACGTCTTCCTCCGCGGTCGGCGTGAACTGCGCCTCCGGGGAGAAGAGCCGCACCGGCTCGCCGGCCCGGATCGCCGCGCCCCAGTCGCGCCGGGTGTTGCCCGCCAGCCAACCCGGGTACAGCACCGTGTACGGCAGTCCGGACTCCGCCACCGCCGTTTCCGCGGGCAGGTGCCCGAGCCGGATCGGATTGTCCGCGGGCCCTTCGTAGACGTCCGGCGACGACAGCAGGACCACGTACGAAACTCGAGCTTTACGCGCAGCGGCAAGGAAATGCGTCGCACCGCTCGGCCGCGTCGGATACAGGAAGAGCGCGTCCACGCCGCGAAGTACGTCCTCGAACCCGCTCTCGGCCGTGAGATCCAGCGACACTGCGTCCGGCAAATCCAGCGCGGCCGCGTCGCGCGCCGACCCGCGCACCTCGTGCCCGCCCTCGCGGAGCATCCGGACGACCTCGCTCCCGACATTCCCGCGCGCCCCCGTGACCAGGATGGTCATCCGCACACTTCCTTTGCTGGTAAATTAACTTTGTTAGCAAAGCTATATCCGTGACTCCTCGCTGTCAACTGGCCGCCTCCGGTACACGACCGGGCGAGATCGTTGTATGGATCGTGTACGGACCCCTCCGAGACTCCGGCAGTTCGATCCGGACGAGTGAAGGGAGATCCGTCGTGGTCGGGAATGTGACGGTCCGGCGCACGGTTGCCGCACTGCTCGCCGCGGGGGCGGTCACCGCAGTCGCGACGCCCGTGAGCGCTGCCGAGACCTCCGCTGCCTGGCGAGCCGATCTGTCCTCAGTAGACAGTGACGACGTCAATGTCGCCGCGGCCGGCGGCACGCTCACGCTGCGAGACGCCACGTGGAGACCCGCCGACCGAGCGGCGGGCACCGAGGGCTACCTGCTCTCCGCCGAACGGCGCCTGGCCGCGCCGGTGAACCGAGTAGCCGCCGACATCTCCGCCGACGCCCCGCAGGGAACGGCGGTGGAAGTCGACGTCCGCGGCCGCTCCGGCACCGACGACTGGACGGAATGGACCCCCGCCGGCACCGCGCTCCCCCGCGCGGTGAGCGTCGTGCAGACGAGGATCACGCTGTCCAGCACCACCGCCGCCCGCCCCACCGTGCGCGACATCGAACTGACCGGTTCCCTTTCCCCGCAGGCGAATGCCATCGCCGCGGCCACCCCGCTCACCTACACCATTTACGCCACCCGCGAAGGCCTCGCCGGCCATACCACCGCCAACGGCCACGTCATCGCGAGCAACGACCACTTCGTCGCGCTGCCGTCCGGGAAAGCCTTGTCGCCCAAGGGAACCGGCAACTACACCGCGCGAGTGTGCAAGACGGACAACAGCCGTTGCGAATACGCGCCGGTCTGGGATGTGGGCCCGTGGAACACCAAGGACGACTACTGGAACCCGCCCTCGGTGCGCGCGGAGTACAAAGACCTGCCCCAGGGCCAGCCCGAGGCGTACGCCGCCTACCACAACAATTACAACGGCGGCCGCGACGACCTCGGGTACAAGGTGGGCAACCCGGCGGGCATCGACCTGGCCGACGGCACCTTCAGCTCGGGCGTCGGCTTGGGGGACAACGGAAACGTGAAGGTCACCTACCTGTGGACGGGCTCCGCCGCGGCCACCGGTCTGGTGCAGACAGCGGGCGACCCGGTGAACGTCCGGTCGGGCGCGCACACGTCCGCGTCGGTGAAGGGCCTGGCGGCCAACTACGCCAAGGTGAACATCGAGTGCTACGTCAACGGGGACACGGTCACCGGGAAGTTCGGGACGAGCAAGATCTGGGACCGCATCGGGCCCGGGCACTACATCTCGGACACCTACGTGAAAACCGGTTCGGACGGGCCGGTGGCGCCGCTCTGCTGAAGTCCTGGGGGTCGCCGGTGCGGGGCCTGGGGCGGGCTCCGCACCGGTTTTCTTCTTGGCCGGTTCTCCTTCGATTAAGCTGGTTCCCGGGCTCTCGCTGGGGATCTTCCAACGGTTTCTGTGCACCCGCTTCGCTCCGGTCGGGCTGGCTGGCTCCGCGGAGCAGCTTCTCGCCGGGGAATTCTCCACCGACTTTTCTTCACCCCCTTCGCCTCCGACGAGCGGGCAGTCTCCTTGGTGCAAGATTTCGCTGGAGACTCCTCACCGGCTGCTCTTCGCCCGTTCCACGCCCGACGAAGGGATATACACCAGGGTGACGTCCTTCGCCGACGACATCGCCGCCCACGCCGGACTCAGGTGAGCCGCGAGACCAACCGCTACCACGTCCTCCGCCGACACCCGCGAACCCGATTCACCTCGGACCCGCGCGAGGCGCGCTCCCCCGCACCGCCCCTCTGACAAGCGACGGCTCCCATCTCCCGCCGCCAGACACCAGACCGCGAACCACGCCGAACTCGTCCAAGCTGCGCCCCGGTACGAACCCTCTGACAAGCGACGGCAACCACCTCCCGCCGCCACAGACCGGACCGCGGACCGCACCCAACTCGTCCAAGCTGAGCTCCCGGGTCTGCCCAGGCTTCGGTTGACACCGGAGCTGACTGTTTCTCAGGCCGCTGCTGCGGT
>NZ_ASXG01000138.1 GCF_000411975.1 Amycolatopsis orientalis DSM 43388 | reverse complement strand
ACAAGCACCAGAAGCGTTCCCCGGAGGTCCCAGCCATGAAAGAAGGTACCGCTATCAGCACCGCTGAACTCCCCAATCCGGTTGTGCGCGTGCCGGAACCGGCCGAACTCGACCCCGCTGCCCTCGCCGCCGCCTTGCGCGAGCGGGTCGAGGGCGAGGTCCGTTTCGACGACGGGAGCCGCGCCGCCTACTCCACCGACGCGTCCAATTTCCGCCAGGTCCCGATCGGCGTCGTGGTGCCGCGCTCCCCCGACGACGCCGTCGAAGCGCTGGCGGTCGCGCGGGAGTTCGGCGCGCCGGTGCTCTCGCGCGGCGGCGGCACGAGCCTCGCCGGCCAGTGCACCAACACCGCCGTCGTGCTCGACTGGTCCAAATACTGCTCGAAGCTGGAATCCGTCGACGCCGAGAACCGCACCTGCGTCGTGCAGCCGGGCATCGTGCTGGACGACCTCAACCGGCAGCTCGCCGACACCGGGCTCCGCTTCGGCCCGGAGCCCGCCACGCACATGAACTGCACCCTCGGCGGCATGATCGGCAACAACTCCTGCGGCGCGACCGCCCAGCGCACCGGCAAGGTCGTGGACAATATCGTGCGCCTCGAAGTGCTGCTGGCGGACGGAACCCGGTTCTGGTGCGGCAAAACCAGCGACGACGAGTACGCCGAGATCGAGCACCACGGAGACCGGCGCGCCGCGGTCTACCGGCAGCTGCGCCGGCTGCGCGACGAGTACGCCGGCGAGATCCGCCGCCGCTTCCCGGACATTCCGCGCCGGGTGTCGGGCTACAACCTCGACTCGCTGCTGCCCGAACACGGCTTCGACGTGGCCGGGCTGCTCGTCGGCAGCGAATCGACGCTGGTCACCGTGCTGCGCGCGGAACTGGAGCTGGTGCCGGTGCTGCCCGAGCGCGCGATGGTCGTGCTCGGCTATCCGGACGTCGCGACCGCCGCCGACGCGGTGCCGGACATCCTTCCGCACGAACCGATCGCGCTCGAAGGCGTCGACCACCGGCTGCTCTACGACGAGCGCTTGAAGCACCTCAACGAAAAGGCCCGCGAAGAGCTGCCGCGCGGCCGGGCGTTCCTGATGGTCCAGTTCGGCGCGCAGACGCTCGAGGAAGCCGACAAACAGGCCCGCGGGCTGCTCGACTCGATCGAGGGCGCCGAGGTCGCTTTCCTCGACGACCCGGCCAAGGAAGCCGAGCTCTGGCAGGTCCGCGAGGCCGGGCTCGGCGCGACCGCGCACGTCCCCGGCGAGCGGGACACCTTCGAGGGCTGGGAGGATTCCGCGGTGGCGCCGGAAAAACTGGGCGACTACCTCCGCAGGCTGGACGCGCTGTACGCGGAATTCGGCTACGCCGACGAAACCGGCCCGAGCCTCTACGGCCACTTCGGACAGGGCTGCGTGCACACGCGGATCCCGTTCGACCTCTACACCGCGTCCGGCGTCGCGACCTACCGGCGGTTCATGGAACGGGCCGCCGACCTGGTCGCGGAGTTCGGCGGCTCGTTCTCCGGCGAACACGGCGACGGGCAGAGCCGCGGCGAACTGCTGCCGCGCATGTTCGGCAACGACCTGGTCACCGCGTTCGGCCGGCTCAAGGCGATCTTCGACCCGGCCGACCGGATGAACCCGGGCAAGGTCGTCGCGCCCTATTCGCTGGATCAGCACCTGCGGCTCGGCGGCTCGTGGTCCCCCGCCGAGCCGCAGGACCTCTACTTCCGCTTCCCGCACGACGGCGGCTCGTTCTCCCAGGCCGCCAACCGGTGCGTCGGCGTCGGCCGGTGCCGGCAGTCCACTTCGGAAAGCGGCGACGTGATGTGCCCGTCGTACCAGGTGACCGGCGAGGAGGAACACTCCACGCGCGGCCGGGCGCGCCTGCTGTTCGAGATGCTCGACGGGCACCACGACGGCCCGATCTCCGACGGCTGGCGCTCCACTGCGGTCCGCGACGCGCTCGACCTGTGCCTTTCCTGCAAAGGCTGCAAATCCGACTGCCCGGCCGATGTGGACATGGCCACCTACAAGGCGGAATTCCTCGCCCACCACTACGCGGGCCGGCCCTGGAAACGGCCGCGGTCGGACTTCAGCATGGGCTGGCTGCCGCTCGTCGCCCGGCTGGTGGGCAAAACCCGTACGGCCCGGCTGGTCAACCTGCTCGGCAAGACCAGGTTCGCGACCCGCGCCGCCGGGGTCGAAGAACGGGAAATCCCCCGCTTCGCCCCGAAACCGCTGCCGCGGTGGTTCGCCCGGCACCAACCCGCCGGGACCGGTGCGCGCGGCACAGTGCTGCTGTGGCCGGACACCTTCACGTCCTACTTCCATCCGCACATCGCCGAGGCGGCCGTGCGGGTGCTGGAGGACGCTGGATGGCGGGTGACGCTGCCGGAGCCGTCCGCGTGCTGCGGCCTGACCTGGATTTCCACCGGCCAGCTGGGAGTCGCGAAGCGGGTCCTGACCCGCACCGTGCGGACGCTGGCCCCGCATCTGCGGGACGGCGGCCTGGTCCTCGGCCTCGAACCCAGCTGCACCGCGGTCTTCCGCTCCGACGTCGCCGAATTGTTCCCCGGCGACCAGGACGTCCGGCGATTGCGGGACCAGACCGTGACCCTCGCGGAGCTGCTGACCCGGCATTCCCCCGGCTACCGGCCGCCGCGGATTCCCGGACACGCGCTCGCGCAGGTGCATTGCCACCAGCACGCGGTGCTCGGCTGGGACGCGGACAAGGAACTGCTGCAGGCCGCCGGGGTCGACGTCGAACGGCTGGATTCCGGCTGTTGCGGGCTCGCCGGGAACTTCGGCTTCGAGCGCGGGCATCTGGAAGTCAGCAAAGCGTGCGCCGAACGAGTGCTGCTCCCCCGGGTCCGCCAAGCAGATCGGCGGACCGCGGTGCTGGCGGACGGGTTCAGCTGCCGCACCCAGCTGCACGAACTGGACAGCGGCGGCCGGGAGGGCATCCACCTCGCCGAGCTGCTGGCCGCCGGGCTCGACGCACAAGAACGCTGAAGTCCGGGAAGGGCTCCTCGCGGGAACCAAATTCCCGCAAGGAGCCCTTCCCGGACCTGGGCGAAACTATCCGCCGGGCACGGTCTCGCCGCCCAGCGCGGCCAGCACTTCCCCGCTGTAGTACGACGAAAGCCGGTTGGAAGCCAGGAAGACGTACGACGGCGCGAGATCGTCCGGATGCGCGGCCCGTTCCAGCGGCACCTGCAAGCCGAACTTCTCCACCTTCTCCGGCGGGAACGTCGACGGGATCAGCGGCGTCCACACCGGACCCGGCGCGACGCAGTTCACCCGGATCCCGCGCTCGGCCAGCGCCTGCGCCATCGAATACGTCCAGGCGTGGATCGCGCCCTTCGTCGCCGAGTAGTCGATGAGGCTCTTGTTGCCGCGCAAGCCGTTCACCGAACCGGTGTTGATGATGACGTCCCCGTCGCCCAGATGCGGCAGCGCGGCCGCGGTGACCCGGAAGTAGCTGTGCAGGTTCACGTCGAACGTGTGCATCCACTGCTCTTCGGTCAGGTCCTCCGGACGGTCGACCGGCCATTGCGTCGCCGCGTTGTTGACCAGGATGTCCAGTCCGTCCAAATCGGACAGAGTGCGTTCGACGATGTCCCGGCACTGCCGCGGCTCGGCGAGATCGCCGGGGAGCAGCAGGCATTCCCGGCCCTCGGCGCGCACGCGATCGGCGGTGTACTCGGCGTCCTCGTGCTCGTCGAGATAGGAGATCGCGACGTCCGCGCCTTCCTTGGCGAAGGCGATCGCCACCGCGCGGCCGATGCCGGAATCCCCGCCGGTGATCAGCGCGCGCTGCCCGGCGAGAAGGCCGCGGCCCTCGTAGTCGGTCATCGAATCGCGCGGCCGCGGGTCCATGTCCGCGGTGGCGCCGGGCGGGTCCTGCTGCTGCGGCGGTCGGATGCGGTCGGCCACGGAAATCCTCCCCGGAAAGTCGGTTCTGCTCCCTTCCGGCTACCCGCTGCGCCGCGGTTCAACCGGGAAACGGCCGCGCGACCGTCCCTCCGCGACGGCCGCGCGACCGTCCCTCCGCGACGGTCGCGCGGCCGCTCGCCCCCTGGCCCGCTCTGCGGATTCCCGGCGATTACCCGGGTCCGCGACCGGCAAACGCGGGGACGATCAGTAGTCGTGCGACAGGGCCTCCACCAGCACGCCGGTGTCCGGGTTCGGCATCGCCCGGGCGACGTCCGCCTGCGCGACGACGCCGACCAGGTCGTGGCCGTCGATCACCGGCAGCCGGCGGACCCGGTGCTGCGACATGGTCTGCAGGATCTCGGCGACGTCGTCGTCCGCGCCGATCGTCACCGCTTCGCCTTGCGCCAGCTCGCCTGCGTGCACCGCGCGCGGGTCCTTGCCCTCGGCGATCACCTTCACCACGATGTCGCGGTCGGTCAGCATTCCCTTGAGCCGGTTGTCCTCGCCGCACACCGGCAGCGCACCCAGCTGTTCGTGCGCCATCTTCTGCGCGGCGTCGTGCACGGTCTCGGACTCCCGCACGCACACGGCGTGCGGAGTCATCAGGTCGCGGGCAGTGGTCATCAGATCGTCTCCTTCCTCCGCTCACTCCCCGGCTACCCGCGTTCGGCTCCGTTACGCGTGCCGAGCCGTTTCTCCATCCCCGGCCCGGGTAACCGAGGCGCGTGGAAGGAGCCGACATGCCAGAACCGTTACCGTCCGACCCGGTCCGCGCCGACGGCCCGCCGCTGGTCACCGCGGGCCGGCCCGGCTCGCCCCGGCTGGTCGTGCTCGACCCGGCCGGCCTGGCCAAGCACGAGGGCCTGCCCGCCACCTGGCGGCCGCTCGAGCAGGACCACGAGATCCTCTGGTACCGGATCCCGGTGGAGGGCGCGTGGTCCGGAACCGGGGAAACCCTGGCCGCGCCGGAGCGCAGCGACCTCGTCACGAGCGGCCCGCTCGCCGCCGACGCCCTGCGGCTCGCCGCCGAGCACTCCGGGTCGGTGCGTTCCGTCCTTCTGGTCGACCCGGCCGCCGAGGGCGTGCTCAGCCCCGGCGACGCCGCCGTCGCCGACGAAGCCTGGCTGGCGCAGCACGACGCCGAGATCGCCGCGCTGCGCGAGTCCGGCGTCGAGGTCGAGGTGCTCGCGCACAGCTCCGACGACCCGGACGACCAGATCCCGAGCCCGCTGCCGCTCGGCCACGACTGGGTCGTCGACGCGCTCCGCGAAACCCTCGCCCGCCTGGAATCCGCCGGACGCTGACCCGTTTCGCCGCCTCCAGGCCGGGTACGCCTCGAACACGAAGGGAGGATGCCGTGCTGGAGGAAATGAACCGGACGCCCGCGCACGAGAAGTCCACCGCGGACCTCGCGGCCGATCTGACCGCTTCGATCAAACGCCTGCTCCAGGACGAATTCCGCTTGGCCATGGCGGAACTGCAGACCAAGGGGAAGCGCTTCGGCATCGGCGCCGGGCTCGTCGGATTCGCCGGCGTGCTGGCCCTGTTCGGCGGCGCGACCCTCGTCGCCGCCGCCGTGCTCGCGTTGGCGCTCGTGCTCCCCGGCTGGCTGTCCGCGCTGATCGTCGCGGCCGCGCTGCTGCTGACCGCGGGGATCGCCGCGCTGGTCGGCGGCAAGGAGGCGAGCCGGGCCGGGCCGGTGGTGCCGGAGGAATCCGTGGAAAGGGTCCGCGAGGACGTCGAGACGATGAAACAGGGGGCCAGTCATGACCGACCGCAAGGTTGAGCAGGCCCGGGCGGACCGGGACGTCACCCGCGAGGAATTGGCCGAAACGCTGGACGCGCTGGGACAGAAGCTCGACGTGCGCACGCGGGCCGGCGAGAAGGTCGACGAAACCATCGACCGGGCGGCCAAACAGGTGGAGAAGACCGTCTCGGCCCCGGCCGCGGAGAAGGTCCGCACCGGCGCGCAGGCGGTCCGGAACAACCCGCTGCCGCTGTTCGCGGCGGTCCTCGGCGGGGTGGTCGTGCTCCGCTTGCTGCTCCGCCGCCGGCACTCGCACCGGAAGCAGGGTGAGGCATGCTGACCGACCGGGAACAGCGTGCCCTGAACGAAATCGAACGCGATTTGTCCGCCACGGATCCGCGGCTCAGCGCCAAGCTGGCCCGCGGATCCGGGCGTCGGACACGGCGCCGCTCCGCGCTGGAGGTCCTGGCGATCGTCACCAGCGTGGTGCTGGTCGCGACCGGAGCGTTCGACTCGCGGCCGGGCATGATCGTGGCCGGGGTCGTCGGGCTCGCGCTGCTCCTGGGCGGGCCGTTCGCGGTGCGGCACTGGAAAGCAGGGCCGTCCCGCTGAGGCCGCGTTCGATCGCCGCCGTTCGCTAGATCGCCGTTCGCTAGATCACTGTCAGGAAAGCGTCAACAACCGCCCGTCCCACGCGTTCCGGGGGCCAGCCTGAGCGGGTGACCGCAACCTTGTCCCGCCCGGAAACGCCGCGAGCCGCCGACCGGCACCGGCTCTCCGTCGTCGGCGGCCTCGCCGCGCTGTCCCTCGACGCGATGGCGTCGGTCGCCTACGGCCCCGAGGCGATCGTGCTCGTCCTGGCCGTCGCGGGCGGCGCCGGGCTCGGCTTCACCCTGCCCGTCACGCTCGCGATCGCCCTCCTGCTGGCCGTGCTGACCCTGTCGTACCGGCAGGTCATCGCCGCGTTCCCGGACGGCGGCGGGGCCTACGGGGTGAGCCGCGCCCATCTCGGCCGCCGCGCGTCGCTCGTCGCGGCGGCCTCGCTGATCGTCGACTACGTGCTGAACGTCGCGGTGTCGGTCGCCGCCGGGGTCGCCGCGTTGACCTCGGCGTTTCCCGCGCTGCTGCCGTACCGGCTGTGGCTTTGCCTCGGCGTGCTCGCGCTGCTCACCGCCGTCAACTTCCGCGGCATCGCCGAAAGCGCGCGGGCGTTCATCGTGCCGACGGCGGTGTTCGTCGCGTCGATTCTCCTAGTGGTCGTGATCGGGCTCTTCCGCGACGCTCCGGCCGCGACTGTCGCGAATGGACCGCTGCAGAATCTCCAGCCGGTCGGCATCCTGTTGCTGCTCAAGGCTTTCGCGAACGGCTGCGCGGCCTTGACCGGCGTCGAAGCGATCGCCAACGCCGTCCCGTCCTTCCGCGCCCCGCGGGTCCGCCGGGCGCAGCGAGCCGAGGTCGCGCTCGGCGGCCTGCTGGCGGTGATGCTGCTCGGAATCGCCGTGCTGATCGGCAAGTTCTCCCTCCATCCAGTCGACGGCGTGACCGTGCTGTCGCAAGTGACGTCCGCATCGCTCGGGAACGGTTTCGGTTACTACGTGGTGCAATTCTCCACCGTGGTGCTGCTGGCGCTGGCCGCGAACACGTCCTTCGGCGGGCTTCCGGTGCTGGCGCAACTGCTCGCGAAACACCACAACCTGCCGCACGTTTTCGCCCTGCGCGCCGAACGGCAGGTGTATCGCTACGGCGTCGGTTTCCTCGCTCTCGCCTCGGCGTTGCTGCTGCTCCTCGCGAAGGGCGACATGAACACTCTGGTTCCGCTGTTCGCGATCGGAGTGTTCGTCGGTTTCACCTTGTCGCAAACCGGAATGGTGCGGCACTGGTTCCGTTCCCGCCCGCGCGGCTGGCGCGGAAAAGCCGCGCTCAACGGTTTCGGCGCGCTGCTGACCGGGCTCGCCGCGGTGGTCGTCGCCGCGACGAAATTCGCCGAAGGCGGCTGGCTGATCGTCGTCTCGCTTCCGGTCCTCGTGCTGCTGATGGAATGGGTCCACCGCACCTACCGCCGGATCGGCGAGCGCCTCGAACTCGGGCGCATCCCTCCCCCGCCGCGTCCCAACCGGGCACTGGTCGTCGTCCCGGTCCACACGGTTTCCCGGCTGACCCGCGACGCGCTCGCCGCCGCGCTCTCGCTCGGCGACCGCGTCGAGGCCGTCCACGTGACGCATCCCGAAGAAGAGACCGCCGCGCGCGAATTCGTCGAAGCGTGGGAACGGTGGCATCCGGACGTCCGGCTGGTCCAGCTGCACGACGAACGCCGCCGCCTCGGCGAGCCGATCGTGGAACACCTTCGCCGGCACGGCGGATGCCACGTGTTCGTCCTGGTCGCCGAGATCGAGCCGGAGCACGTCTGGCAGCGCGTCCTGCAGAACCGCCGCGGCGCGGTGCTGACGCGGGCGCTGCGCCGCCGGACCGACGCCGTCGTCTGCCGGATGCGGTTCCGGATCGGGGCTTAGCCAGGCCGTTTTTCCGAGTCCCGTTTCCCGGAGGGGCGACGAAGTCGCCCGATAGTACTTTCGGCCGATGTCCGCCGGGCGAAAACCCGCCGAAAGGCGTGGGCCATCCCGGGGTTCTTTTCCCCGGCCCGGTTTCCGCGCCCAAGATCGTCTTAGGGTGGCCGTACTTGGTGATCTTGAAACCGGAATGAGGGGCCCATGCGAAAACGGACCAGAATTCTCGGCAGAACGCTCGCCGCGGCGGGCGCCCTCGCGGCGCTGACGGTGGCCACGGCCGTCCCGGCGACCGCGGCGCCGCGGGCGGCCGAGCCCACGTCGGTCGACCAGGACATCGCGCAGCTCTACCAGGACGTCGAAGACCTCTACAACGGGTTGCCGGCGAACGCGCTGCGCGGCGTCGACCCGCTGTTCGACTCGCCGGTCAAGCGGCCCGGCCAGCAGGCGCACGCCGCGCAGGGCCCGATCCCGGGCTGCACCGAAGGATCGCTGCTGACGTATGCGAACAAGCTCGCCTCCGCGCTGACCCCGACCGAGGGCAAGGCGCTCAGCGCGCTGAGCGCGATCGGCCAGCTCTACACCCAGGCCGTCGCCAGCGACAAGACCCCGCAGGTCTTCGGCACCGACGGCCAGTACACGCCGCGCGCCGGCGCGACGATCGCCAAGCTGCGCGGGTTCTGGGACATCGAGAGCTGGAACATCCAGCTGGTCGCCTGGAAGGGCACCGACCTGGGCAGCCAGGAGCGCACGACGCAGACGTTCAAGCTCGGCCTCGACCCGAAGCGGGCCGCCGAAGCGGGCGCGCTCGCGACCAAGGTGCTGTACGAGGTCCCGGCTCTGCAGGGCGGCCGCCACCCGCTGCTCACCCTGAACGCGTTCTCCGCCCCGGCCGACAGCCTCGGCGGCAAGCGCATCATGCTCGGCGACGGCCTGCTCGACGTGGTCAACCAGCTCGGCTTCGACGACGTGTCGGTGGAAGCGGTCGTCGGCCACGAGTACGGCCACCAGGTCGACTTCGCCCACGACAACTACCCGCGCAATGAGTCCGCGGAGATGGGCCCGGACGCCTACGGCGGCTACTTCGTCGCGCACGCGAAGGGCGAGGCCTGGAACGCCCGCACCCAGCAGGAGGTCACCTACCTCGACGCCTCCATCGGCGACTGTTACCACAGCCACGGCACTCCCGACCAGCGCAAGGCCGCCGGCGCGTGGGGCGAGAAGCAGGCGGTGAGCCAGAACAACCCGAACCGGATCATCCCGTCCGCGAAGATGATCGAGAAGTTCCAGAAGGAATACCCGAAGCTGATGCCGCCCGCCACGGCGGCGCTGGCCGCGGCGCACTGAGCCACGCGGGCCCCGTCTCCGCTTCCGTGAGGCGGGGCCCGCTGCTGCCGGACCCCGTGATCCCCGCGTCGCTCACCGCGAGCGGGCACATCGTCAGCTCAGGGACTCGGGCGGACTTTGCCCGCCGAATCCCCGTCAGTTCCCGGCGCACGAACGCGGTTGCCCGCATGGGCGGTGACGAATTCGTCGTCCTCCTCGATCCCGCCCCGAAGTCCGCGAGGGAACCTGAGTCCGGTTGCCCCGGCAACCGACCGCACCAGCGGCGAGCCGCGATCACTCCGCGTCGAGCACCGACCGCAGCGTCCGCAGCAACGGGCCGGCCTCGGCGCCGAACATCTCCACGTCCACCCGCTCCACCGCGGTCACCGCCTGCCCGGCGAGCTCCCGGCCCTTTTCGGTCAACCGCACCAGTTTCGCGCGAGTGTCCCCCGCGTCGACCGTCCGCGTCACCAGCCCGGCCGCCTCCAGCCGGGCGATCACCTGGGACGTCATCTTGATGTCGGTGCCCGCCTGCGCCGCCAGCTCCTGCTGCCGCGGCGGAGCGCCGTGCGTTTCCATCCACCAGCAGCACGCGAGCAGCACGAACTGGACGTGGGTGAGACCCAGCGGTTCGAGCGTCTGCCGGATCCGCCGCTGCCACGCCAGAGTCACGTGCCACAGCAGGAAGCCCGGACTGTCGCCCGGGCCCGCGAACCGCGTCATCGCGCCGACCGCTCCGCGCTGGCCAGCAAATCGCTCATGGCGGCCGGGAAATCCTCGCTGATCTGCGGTCCCAGCTCCGGACCCGCCTCCCCCTCGATCTCCAGGCGATGCGTGACGCGTGTGCCGCCGTTCGCGAGCGGGACGAGCGTGTGCCGGAACCGCAGCACTGTCTCGCCGAAGCGCGTTTCGTCCTCGTAGACCTCGTTCTCGAGCAACTCCGTGATGCGCGAACGGAACGTGTCCTGCCCCTGCGGCGTGACCGACAGTTCGGTGCCCTTCTCGAACGGTCCGTGCAGTTCGAACCGGTCGCTGCGCTCGCCGAGCGGCGTGCCGCTATGCAGGTCCCGCAACGCCGCCCACACCGCCTCCGGGCTCGCCGGGGTCTCCGCGCGGTAGTCAGTGGTCCACATGATCGCTCCTCCAGTTATTCTGCGCAGAGACTATCTTCGCGCAGACTAAAGGGCAAGAGCGGACGCGAAGCGGAGCACCGCCGCGGCATACGGGGCCCGGGCGAACCGGAACGGCCCGAACCCGCGGTAATCCCGCTCCGGCCGGTGCGGTTGCCCGAATGAATCCCAGACGACCTCGTCCTCGGTCACGGTGATGCGCGCCAGCAGCGGCCAGCAGCCCGAGTGCCCGCACCCGCAGGCCAGCAGCGCGGTCTTGCCTTCCTCCGCGCCGAGACCGTGGAAGTGCTCGTCATCGTGCCGCTGAACTCGCGCGGGACGAGGCCGCCATAGGCCTCCCCGGCCGGGGACATCCCGGCGCCGAGTTCGAACCGGTCGATCAGCTCGGTGAGCGCGACGTCGTCGACGTAGGGCACTACGACCGGGACGTCCAGCTCGGCGGACGGATGGAAGGCGAAGCGCAGAGTGGCCACCGCAGCGATTATCCCCGCACCTCACGCCGGAGCTTCGCCCGCCTCCCCGCGCTCGGCCGGAATCTCCGTCACCCGCTCCCCGGCACCGCGCTCCGCAGCGCCACCGCAGTCAGCACCAGCAGCGCCACCGCAGCGATTATCCCCGCACCTCACGCCGGAGCTTCGCCCGCCTCCCCGCGCTCGGCCGGAATCTCCGTCACCCGCTCCCCGGCACCGCGCTCCGCAGCGCCACCGCACCCCCAGCGAGAGATGTGCGGCCGCGATCCTGCTCGACGAACCGTTGCAACACAACGGAATTCGCGAGGCATGTTCGACCTCGCCGGTTCCCGCCGCGGACTACCAGACCGAGCGGAGAATCCCAGCCACGTCCCCCGCCGCGACCTCCCGCGGCGTGTTCGCCAGCACCCCGTCCGCCAGCGTGTCAGCCACCAAATCCGGCAGATCCCCTTCGCCGACCCCGAAATCGCGCAGCCGGCCGGTCAGCTCGACCTCCGCGACCAGGCGTTCGACCGCCGCGATCGCCGCGTCCGCGTTGTGCGCGGCCGATGCCCGGGCATCCGCGACGCCCAGCGGTTCCGCCAGGCGCGCCAAGCGGCCTTCCCGCACCGCGCGGTTGAACCGCAGGCATTCGCCGAGCACCAGGGCCAGCGCCTGGCCGTGCGGCAGATCGAACCGGCCGCCGAGGGAGTGCCCGATGCCGTGCACCACGCCGAGTCCGGTGGTGCGCATCGCCAGGCCCGCGGTATGCGCGGCGAGCATCAGGTTCGCCCGCGCCTCCAGATCTCCGCCGGCGGCCACCGCGCGACGCAGGTTCACCGCGACCAGCCGGAAGGCTTGCAGGTCCAGACCATCCGCCCACGGATTCGGCCGGGCGGAAAGGAAGGACTCCACGGCGTGGGTCAGGCAGTCGATTCCGGCCGCGGCCGTCGCGCGCGGCGGCAGGCTCCGGGTGAGTGCCGGGTCGAGAAGGGCATACCGGGCAAGGCAAGTCGGGCCGCCCAGATAGCATTTGCGTTGTCGGCGCGGGTCGGTGATGACCCCGAGGTCGTTGCATTCCGAGCCGGTGCCGGAGGTCGTCGGGATCGCGATGATCGGCAACGCGGGCGCTAGCTCCGCCGAAGCTTCGGTGCTCCAAGTCAGCTCAGCGGCCGGGCAGTCGTTGACGGCGGCCAGCGCGATCGCCTTCGCAGCGTCCAAAGCGGAGCCGCCGCCCAGCGAGAGCACCGCTTGCGCGCCAGCAGCGCGCACAAAGGCACCGCCCGCATCGACGTCGTCGGTGGTCGGGTTGGGATGCACTTCAGCGAAAACCTCGACCGCGAGACCGTCTTGCCGCAGCAAATCCGTTGCCTGCTCCGGCAATGCCGTTGCCCTCAGGCCGCGATCGCTGACCAGCACGACCTTCCGCGCGCCCGTCGTCCGGACCAGTCGCGGCAACCGTTCAACCGCGCCGACGGCGAAGGCGGCCGCCGGATAGGGGCCGATGTCGATGGCCGGGATGCGAGTGTCCGTCATGGTTTCCTCCCGAACCGCTCCTCGTCGACCGCGACGCCCAGCCCGGGCGCGGACGGCACGTGCAGCAAGCCGTCCGCGTCGATGTCCAGCGGGGCGGAGAGCAGGAAATCCCGCCGCCGCGGCGTCCAGACCGGCGGGTCGTAGGGGAATTCGAGGTACGGTCCCCCGCCGACGCCCGCGGTCACGTGCAGGTTCGCGACCAGGCCCAGGCCGTTGGACCAGGTGTGCGGCGTGAAGAGCCGGTTGCGCGCCAGCACCAGCTCGGCGAGCGTGCGGGCGCGCAGCATCCCGGCGGCGAGCGCGACGTCCGGCTGGTAGACGTCGAGGGCGTCGGATTCGACCAGGTCCAGCAGCTCGCTGAAGGTCCGGACCATTTCTCCCCCGGCGACGCGGACCCCGGTGTCCCGCACCGCGCGCAGGCCGGGCCGGTCGTCCAGCGGCAGCGGTTCCTCGAGCCAGAACACGTCCAGTTCGCGCAGTGCTTCCGCGAAGCGCCGGACCGCCGCAGGATCGAGCGACGGTCGCACGTCGCCGGGCATCCGCCACGCCTGGTTCAGGTCGGCCATCAGCGTCATCTCCGGCCCGACCGCCTCCCGGACCGCCCGCATGGTGCGGATTCCCCCGGCGAAATCGTCCGCGGCCAGCCGGATCTTCGCCGCCGCGAAACCGCGCTCGCGGATTCCGGCCATCACCTCGGCCCGCTGTCCGGCGGGCAGGATCCGGCCGGTGGACGCGTAGGCCGGGAGCGCGTCCGCCGCGCCCCCGAACAACGTCGCGACCGGGACGCCCAGCACCTTCCCGATGACGTCCCACAGCGCGATCTCCAGCGGCCAATACCGCCCGGCGTGGAACGCGATCGTCTCCAGCGCGCGCACGTGCCGGCTGATCGCCAGCGGATCCTGGCCGAGGAACAACTCCGCATGGGGCTCGAAGCCCGCCATCGTGTCGCCGGAGCCGTAGCCGACCACGCCCTCGTCGGTCACGACCTTGACCACCGTCGCGTCGAACCGCGTGCGCGGAACCGGGTCCCACGCGGCGTCGAACGGCGGATCGAGCGGCAGCGTCCCGTTCAGCAGCTGGATGTCGGCGATCTTCACCCTCCGGACGGTAGCCGCGGTTTGACCGGTGCCCAATCGTTGTTGCACAGTCCTCAACATGCCGAACCAGCGCACCTACGGCTCGGGCCTGGTCCGCGACGTCGACCTGCTCGAAGTCCTGGCGCTGCCGGAAGCGCGCGACGGACTCGGTGTCTCCCGCGTCGCCGAACTTTCCGGCCGGGACAAGGCACAGGTCTCGCGCGCCCTCGCGACCCTCGCCGACGCCGGCCTGGTGTCGCGCGACGAGCACACCCGCGCTTATCGGCCAGGCTGGCGGCTGTTCGCCTTGGCCACGCACGCCACCGAAACGCATCTCGCGCACCTCGCCGCGCCATTTCTCCGCACGATCGTGGCTCGGTTGAACGAAACGACGCATTTGTGCGTTCTGCGCGCCGGACAGGTCTTCACCGTCCGGAGCGAACTCGCGTCCCACGCCTTTCGCGGGCTCGGCTGGGAAGGCGTCGGCGTCGATCCGTTCACGACCTCCCCCGGACGGGTGTTATTGAGCGAATGGGACGAGGAAACCGTCGGGCAGTGGTGGCGGACCTTCGGCGGCGCCGCCGCGCACCCGCTTCCCGACCTCCCCGGCGCCGGCGAGGCGCCGCCGCCGATCCCGCTCGACCAGCTGATCGAGAAGCTGGCGGCAATCCGGAAACGCGGCTACGAAACCGTGGACGAGGAGTTCGAACCGGGCTTGGTCGGCGTGTCCGCGCCGGTGTACGGCTTCCGGGGCGACATTGTCGCGGCAGTCAACGTGTCCGCCCCGAAATCGCGCCTCGGCGGACGCCTTCCGGCCGCCGGCCGGTTCGCCCGTTCTGTCGCCGACCGGATTTCCGCCGCCCTCGGCAGACCGGGGTGAAGTTCATTTATGCTTCGCCAAACCTTCGTCTCCGCACCAGGTGGTCGCCATGTACGAAATCCCGCCCACGGCGGCCATGCAACGCTGGTCGGTCTCCGTCGACGGCGCGCAGGCGATCTTCGCGTGCGCGCCGTGGCTCGAGGACCACACCGCGGACCGGGTGCTGCCGCGCCTGTGGCCGGGTCGCGGCCTGGGAGTCAGCGACACCGACGTCGCCGGTTTCGCCGCCGCGATCGCCGAGACGATGAAGGCGCCCAACTACTGGATCGCCTGCCACGCGGCGGCACGCGCCTGGCAGGAGCAGCCGTGGTCCCCCGCCCGCCGCGACCACGACGACGGGTTCGTGTACTTCGCCGGGCCGTGCGGCGAGCCCGGAACCGCGGTGGGGTACCGCCCGGCTTATCACCTCCCGCTCGCGTTGCGGGATTTGCGCGGATTGCGGATCCGGCTGTCGGCTTACCTGCACGAGGTGCGGGTCCTGAACTGACCCCTCACTGGAGATACGGCGCCAGCAACGCACCGGTCAGCCGGCGCGCGGTCGCCGCCGCGTGCGCGGCGTCGCCGTCGACCAGACCGAGCAGCGGGTCCAGCCCCGCGACGTGCGGGGCCAGCGCCAGGTGCGGCAAGACCAGCAGCAGCAAGGACAACACGATCTCGACATCGGTGTCCGGGCGCAGCTGCCCCGCCGCCACCGCGCGCTCGACCAGCGGCCGCAGCACCGCCAGATAGTGGCTGTTGACCGCCGCGCGCACCGGCGTGCGGGCGGTCGGATCGGGTTCGAGGTTGGCCGCGGCGGTCATCGCGCGTTCGAGCGGATGGTCGTAGAAATACCGCACCCACGCGTCGAGCAGCCGGTCGAGCGCACCGGCGAAATCCGTGTCCCACGGGAGCTTCGCGATCTCGGCCTCCATGGCCGCCCGGATCCGCACGCTCGCCAGCTCGGCCAGGTGGACGTACATGTCGGCTTTGTCGGTGAAGTACTGGAAAAGGCTGCCCTTCGACACCCCGGCCTCGCGGCAGATCGTGTTGAGGCTGCCGCCGCTGAAACCGCGTGCCGCGAACTCCGCCTCGGCCGCCGCCAGCACCGCCGCCCGGCGCTTTTCCGGCAGCCGCTCCCACGTTCCCGTCGGCACCGCCGACCTCCTCTTCTTGACTCTCCCCTGCCTGCGATCGTACTCTATGACCACTGGTCATATGACCACTGGTCACAAGGAGGAGTGCGCATGTCCGCGAACAGCTTCCGAGTCTGCGTCGTCGGCGCGGGCTCGTCCGGGATCGCCGCCGTCAAGGTGCTCGCCGAACGCGGCATCGACGTCGACTGCTACGAACTGTCCGACCGGGTCGGCGGGAACTGGGTGTGGGGCAACCGCAACGGGGTCTCCGCCGCCTATCGGTCCCTGCACATCAACACCTCGCGGCAGCGGATGGAGTTCAGCGACTTCCCGATGCCGCGGCACCTGCCCGATTTCGCCCGGCACGACCAGATCGCCGACTATTTCGCGGCGTATGTCGACCATTTCGGATTCGGCGACCGCATCCGGTTCGGCACCGGGGTCGCGCACGTCAAGCCGGAACCGGACGGCAGCTTCGCCGTCACTCTGTCCACCGGGGACACTGAACGCTACGACGCGGTGCTCGTCGCGAACGGCCACCATTGGGATCCGCGAATGCCGGAACCGATGTTCCCCGGCGCCGAAGGGTTCCGCGGCGAGATCATGCATTCGCATTCCTACACCGAGGAAGAGCAACTGGCCGGACGCCGCGTCGTGGTGGTCGGCATGGGCAATTCCGCGATGGACATCGCCGTGGACGCCTCCTATCACGCCGCGGAAACGTATCTTTCCGCGCGGCGCGGGGTGCACGTGATCCCGAAATACGTCTGGGGCAGGCCGTACGACCAGATCGCCGGCAAGGAATGGCTGCCCTCGGCGCTGCGCTGGCCGGTCGCGCGCAAGCTGATGGCGGCGGCGACCGGGCCGATGACGCGCTACGGGCTGCCCGAGCCGGACCACAAGTTCGCGCAGGCGCATCCGACGATGTCCAGCCGCATCCTCGACCGGCTCGCGCACGGGGCGATCACGCCGGTGCCGAACATCGACCGGTTCGACGGCGACGACGTCGTGTTCGCCGACGGCCGCCGGGTCGCCGCGGACCTGGTGGTGTTCTGCACCGGGTACAAGATCAGTTTCCCGTTCTTCGACCGGGATTTCCTCGATCCCTCCGGCGACAACGAGATCCGGTTGTACCGGCGGGTTTTCCACCCGGGCGTGCCCGGACTGTATTTCGTCGGGCTGGTGCAGCCGCTCGGCGCGATCATGCCGATCGCGGAACGGCAGGCACTGCTGATCGCGGACCATCTGCAAGGGCGTTACCACTTGCCCGGCGCGGCCGAGATGGAGCGCGAAATCGACACGCACCGGCGGCGGATCGCGCGGCGTTATGTCGCGTCCAAGCGGCACACTATCCAAGTCGACTACGACGACTACATGCGCGACCTCCGGCTCGAACGGCGACGCGGCGCGCGCCGCCCGGCGGGCCGCACTCCCGCCGATCGTCCGGTCGCCAGCGCCGCCGCCCGAGAGGGGCTCCCCGCGTGAACGTGTCTTTCCCGGTCGACGGCGACCAGTGCGCGGCGACGCTGTACTTGCCCGCGTACGAAAACCCGCCGGTGATCGTCATGGCGCACGGCCTCGGTGCGGTCCGCGAAATGGGCCTCGCCGCGTACGCCGAACGTTTCACCGCCGCTGGTTACGCGTGTCTCGTCTTCGACTACCGGCACTTCGGCGACAGCGAAGGCACTCCGCGCCATCTGCTGTCCCCGCGGAAACAGCTCGCTGATTGGGCCGCCGCGATCGCCTACGCGCGCACACTCCCCCAGGTCGACGGCGACCGGGTCGTCGCCTGGGGCACGTCCTTCGGCGGCGGGCACGTCCTCGCGACCGCGGCCGACCGTCCGGCCGGGCTCGTCGCCGCGATCGCGCAGTGCCCGTTCACCGACGGCATCGCGTCCGCGCTGGCCATGCACCCGGCCAGTTCGGCGAAGGCGACCGCCGCGGCCGCCCGGGACGTGGTCGGGCACTGGCTCGGCCGGCCGCCGCATCTCATCGCCACGGCCGGTCCGGAGCGGGGCACCGCGCTGATGACCGCGCCGGACGCCGAACCGGGGTATCTTGCGCTGGTGCCGCCGGGCAGCGATTTCCGCAACGAGGTCGCGGCCCGGGTCGTGTTCGACATTCTGCGGTACCGGCCGGGCCGCCGGACCGGACGGATCGAGGTGCCCGCGTTGTTCGCCGTCTGCGAGAAGGATTCCGTCGCTCCTTCCGGACCGACGCTGCGCTACGCCGCCCGCGCGCCGCGCGGCGAGATCCGGACTTACCCGGACGGGCATTTCGCGATCTACCGAGGAGATCCGTTCGAACGAGTGGTCGCCGACCAAATCGCCTTCCTCGGCCGGCACGTCCCGGTGGCGGCATGACCGGGCGGATCGTGGTCTTCGGGGCGACCGGCTACACCGGCGGCCTGGTCCTGGAGTCGCTGGTGCGGCGCGGGGTGCGGCCGGTTCTGGCCGGACGCAGCCGGTCCGCGCTGGATTCCTTGGCGGCGAACCACGGCGGCCTGGAGACCGCGGTCGCCGATGTCGGCGATCCGGCGAGTCTTCGCTCGCTGGCCGGGCCCGGCGACGTGCTGATCGCCACCGTCGGCCCGTTCGACCGGATCGGGCACGCCGCCGCGCGGGCCGCCGCCGATTCCGGGGCGCACTATCTGGATTCGACCGGCGAGGTCGGTTTCGTCCGCACGGTGCGGGAGCGGCACCACGAGCGAGCCGTCGAAACCGGTGCGGCGATGGTCCCGGCGTTCGGCTACGACTACGTTCCCGGAATTCTCGCCGGCGCCCTGGCCGCGCGGGAGGCCGGGGACGCGGTGCGCTCGCTGGAGATCGGGTACTTCGCCACCGGGCCGTTCGCCCGGGGGCTGAGCCAAGGCACCCGGGCGACCATGCGGGACGGGCTGACCTTGCCTTCGCTGCGCTGGCGGGGACGGCGGCTGATCGAGGAGCGGACCGGGAGCCGGGTTCGCTCGTTCCCCGTTCGAGGCCGGTCCAAACCGGCTTTCCTGGTGTCCGGAACCGAAGTGCTTTTCCTGCCGGGAAACTTCCCGTCGCTCGACGAAGTGACTGTCTACAATGGCTGGTTCCCCGCCTTGAGCCGGGCGATGCCCGTGGTGTCCGCGCTGGCCGCGGTGGCCGGACCGGTGGTGCACGCGCTGAGCGGGCCGATGGTGGGTCCGCCCGGCGGACCGGACGCGGCCGCCCGCGCGAAAACCGGGGCGGAGGTCGTGGCAGTCGCCGATTCGCGGGTCGAGGTGCGGCTTGCCGGGCCGAACGCGTACACGCTCACCGGGGATCTGCTGGCTTGGGCCGCGATCCGGTTGAGCACCGACGGTCCGGCGACCCCGGGCGTGGTGGGTCCGGTCGACGCGTTCGGCCTGGACGCGCTTCGCGACGGGTGCGCGGAACTCGGCCTGGTGCAACAGAAGAATCCGTAACCCCCCTCGAAAGCCGTGAAGGGCTCCTTGAGGGAATCTGATTCCCTCAAGGAGCCCTTCACGGACCACCCCCGGCTCACTCCGAGCGCAGTGTGTCCAGCCTCGTCACCTGGCGCAGCAGCGGGAGCGTCAAGGCCGTCACCAGCAGCACCGCGGCCACCGCGGCCCCGGCGAGTCCGGCCAGCACCCCGCCGTCCACCATCATCGGCAGTTTGGCCAGCCGCAGGATCGGCGCGGTCAGGCCGAGCCCGGCGCCGACCGCCAGCACCACCCCGACGAGCACTGGAACCGCGGTCTGCCACAGGGATCCCCTGGCCAGCACGCCGATCGGCACGCCCGCCGCGGACAGCGCCGCGAGCGGGCGGCGGCGTTCGCTGATCTGCTCGATCGACAGCATCAGCAGGCTCATCGCGGCCACCGCCAGCACGAACAGCGACGCAGTCAGCAGCACCGCGCGGAAGCTCGCCACCATCCGGTCGTCGCGGCCGGCGTAGTCGGACAGGTAGTCCGTCTTGCCGACCTCGGCCTTCCACGCCAGCGGGCGCAGCACGGTCGCGACCCGGTCGACCAGCTCGTCGACGCTTCCGGGGCCTTCCACCAGCAGCTGCGTCCGCTCGATCGGCGGCTTGACGTCGCCGAGCGCGCTGGGCGTGACAAGCAGGATGCTGGCCGCGGCCTTCGCGGTGTTGCTCGACGGCACGACCCGGACACGGTCCGGAACTGTCCACTTAGGACCTTGAACCGTCTTGCCGTTGCGGTAGCCGGACAGCTGGTACTCGCCCTTCGGCACGGCCTGCGCCGACGAGCCCGTCACGTAGAAGACGTCGCCGTCGGCGCAGTCGCCGATGTTCGCCTCCGTCTTCAGCGCCACGCAGTCCCCGACCGTGCCGTAGATGTCCCGTTCGCCAGCGCTGAGCTGCAGGGATTGGGCGCTGTGCACGCCGGTCACCCCGGCCGCGCCGGACAGCCGCTGCCGGACCTCGGCCTCGTGCGAGCTCGTGGTGTCCACCCGCACCGGCGCGGCCGCGACCCCGGCCGGCGTCTCGTAGGACCGGGAGGTGCGGTTGGTCATCGACGTCAGCACGCCCTGGATCAGGATCGTCCCGGCCAGCACGACGACCAGCCCGGACACCACCCGGCTGGCGGTGCCGCTGTCGAGCTGCAGCCGGCGCACCGCGAGCTGCCAGGACGGCGGACCGCCCCGCAGCCGTTCCACGATCCGCTCCACCAGCCACGGCAGCAGCGCCGCGACGCCCATCAGCAGGAACACGCTTCCCACCGTGAGCGCCAGCGCGGCGGCCTGGTCCCCCGAACCCGGCGAGACGACGAGCGTGCCGAGCAGGAACACTACGCCGATCGCGGTGATCGTCCAGCGCCACCACATCCGCCGCCGCACCGGTTTGCCCTGCCGGACCACGCCGAGCGGTTCGACGATCGTGCGGCGCAGGCCGAACAGCGCCGAGCCGACCGCCAGGCCGGGCACGAGCAGCACGATCACCAGCAGCGACACCCATGACGGCGTGAAGTCGTCCGCGAACACCCGGAGGCCGAACGGGAGCCAGTCCCCGATGAACGGACGCAGCGCGGAGAACAGCGCACCGCCGGCCACCAGCCCGATCACCGCGCCGACCAGCGATTCCGCCGCCGCGACCCGCTTGATCTGCCGGGCGTCCACCCCGATCAGCCGCAGCGCGGCGAGCCGCCGTTCCCGTTGCGCCGCGCCCATCCGCGACGCGGTGGTCACGAAGATCAGCAACGGCAGCAGCAGCACCGCGGCGATCGGCGCGACGACCATCCACATGATCGCCGACAGCGCGAACCCTTCCACTGGCTTGCCGTAGGCGTAAACGCTGCTGGCGTTCTCCCCCTCGGCCTTGATCTCCGCGGCGGTCGACCCGTAGTACGCCGTGAGGTCGGCCGCGTCGCTCACGCCCGGCTCGGCGATCTGGCCGACCACGGCGCCCGGCAGCCGCGCCTTGAGCGACGCGCCCTCGGCCGAGTTCAGCTTCTCCGCCAGCGCGGGCGACACGACGACCTCGCCCGGCGCGGGCAGCCGGGAAAGCCCCGGCGGCACAGGCGAGTTCGGCCCGGTCGGCGCGACCGCGGTCAGCTGGACGAAGTCCTCGCCGACCGACGGGTACCAGCGGTAGGTCGCCAGCGGCGCGATCCCCTCGCGCGGCGTCGTGTCCTGTTTGATCGCCGCCGCGCGCTCCGCCCGCGCGTCCACCAGGTGGCTCACCGAGGCGGCGGGCAGGAGCACGGCGACCGCGAGCGCGATCCCGAACGCGGTCATCGCGAGCCGCAGGAGCGCCGAGCCGGACATCCGGCCGCCCCCGACGGCCAGCCGGAGCCCCAGCAGCAGATCCCGCGTCATGCGACCAGCTCCCGGTCGACCGTGCGCCCGTCCCGCACCACGATCTCGCGGTCGGAGTACGCCGCGACCCGCGGTTCGTGGGTCACCAGCACCACCGCGGCGTGCGTTTCCCGCGCCGCCTGGGTGAGCATCTGCATGACCTTCTCGCCGTTGAGCGAGTCGAGCGCGCCGGTCGGCTCGTCGGCGAAAACGACCTTCGGCCCGGTCACCAGCGCCCGCGCCACCGCGACCCGCTGCGCCTGCCCGCCCGAGACGTCGCCCGGACGCCGCTTCGCCAGGTTGTCGACCTCCAGCCGGGCCAGCCATTCCTTCGCCTTGGCCTCGGCCGGCCTCCGCTTCGCCCCGGTCAGCCGCAGCGGGAGCGCGACGTTCTCCAGGCAGGTCAGCTCGGGAACGAGCTGGCCGAACTGGAACACGAAGCCGAATTCGGTGCGCCGCAACGCGCTCCGGCCCTTGTCGTCCATCGCGACCAGGTCCTGGCCGGCGTAGTGGATGGTCCCCGAGTCCGGCCGGACGATCCCGGCGAGACAGTGCAGCAGCGTCGATTTCCCCGAACCGGACGCGCCCATGATCGCGAGCACTTCCCCCGCCGAGACGGTCAGCGCCGCCCCGTCGAGCGCCCGCGTCCGGCCGAACGTTTTGTGCAGCCCGTTGCCCGCGAGCAGCGGAGTCCCCGGCCTGGTCATCAGCGCACCGCCTTCTCGAGTTCGCCGAGCCGGGCGGCGGTGAGCTCGAGCCACCGCAGATCCGCCTCGAGATGGAAGAGCGCGTGGTCGCAGATCAGCTGATCGGCGAGGTCGCCCTGGGACTTCCGCTTGGTGAGCGAGCGCATCACCTTCAGGTGCTCGCTGCGCTGGACGTCCAGCACGTCGGTGGCGTCGCGCCCGGACAGCAGCGCCAGCACCACCTTCGTGTACAGCGTGTTCTGCAGGTACGGCTCCGGGCTTTCCGGAGTGTTCAGCCATTGCTCGACGTCGGTGATCCCGGCGTCGGTGATCGTGTAGCGCTTCCGTTCCGGCCCTTCGCCGCTCTCGACCCCCGCGACCTCGACCATGCCGTTGCGCAGCAAGCGCGACAGCGTCGAGTAGACCTGGCCGTACGCGAGCGGGCGGTCCTGCCCGAACTGCTCGTCGTACGCCCGTTTCAGGTCGTACCCGTGTCTCGGACCCGACTCGAGCAACGCGAGCAAGGTGTGTGAAACCGACATTCCCCTGTTCCTCCCTTGACCCCGGAATCCGGGGGTGAAGATCACTATACAGCAGAGGTATACGCGCCGTGTATACCTCCATAGAGTAGTTCTTCGCCGCAGGTCAGCGGGTTGGGCACGCCGGGGCTCAGCGACCTTGCCGCTCGCGAGACGGGGCGGCCCGCTCTCCGCGGCGCTCCTCGCGCTCGCCGAGCTCCGCCCCAGGGGCGACACGTCCGAGAGCCGGAACCGGTGTCGTCGCCGGGACAGCCGGAACGCGGCGTATCCGGGTTGGCCGCATGCGTCCCCGGAACGGACTACCTCGGGGTTTCGCAACCGGCGCGACAGGGGTATCGCTGGATGCGTCGCAACTCGCGAGAGGAGGAACCATGCACGCACAGCGTGGAGACTGGCTGGTCGTGAAGGGAAGCCACGTCGACATGCCGGAGCACCGGGGCCGCATCGTGGCGGTGGGTTCACCGGACGGAGGACCGCCGTTCACCGTCCGCTGGCAGGGCGCGGACCACGACTCGACGGTCTTCCCGGGTCCGGACGCGATCGTGCTGACCGACGCGGAGCTGGCCGCCCAGGACGAACGGCTCCGGGAGCGGGTCGAGGGGCTGGGCGCGCTGCAGCAGCACCTGCCGAGCGGCGCCTGATCCTTCGCGAACTGTTCGCGAGGGGAACCCGCATTACGTCACGGGTCTCCCCTCACGAACCCGCTTTCCCGATCCGGTTCCCGATCCAGCGCCCGATCTCGATCAGCACCACTCCCGCCGCCGCGCAGCACACCGCTGTCAGCGTGTAGCTCGCGTTGCCCGGGTCCAGCTGGAAGATCTCGCGCGTCCACGGCAGCAGGAACATCAGCGCCGACACCACCGCCATCGTCGCGACCAGCGCGGCCTTCCACCAGGTGTAGGGCCGCGCGACGACCGCCAGCACCCACAGCGCCAGCGCCATCAGCGTCATCAGCGCCGTGGTGCTCGCCTGGACCTGCGCGGCTTCGGTGGTCGCGTTGCCGGGATGGACCAGGACGTACGAGACGAACGACGCGGCCCCGATCACCACCCCGGCCGGGACCGCCGTCCGCAGCACGCGGCCGACGAATCCGGAGCGCGCGCGGTCGTTGTTCGGGGCCAGCGAGAGCACGAACGCGGGCAGGCCGATGGTGAACCAGCCGACGATCGTGACGTGCCTCGGCAGGAACGGGTACGGCATCGCGTCCAGGCCGATCAGCCCGGGCACGCCCACGATCAGCGCCAGCAGCACCGAGTAAACGGTCTTGGTGAGGAACAGGTTCGCGACGCGTTCGATGTTGCCGATCACCCGCCGGCCCTCGCCGACGACGTGCGGCAGAGTAGCGAAAGCGTTGTCCAGCAGGACGATCTGCGCGACGGACCGAGTCGCCGGGCTGCCCGCGCCCATCGCGACGCCGACGTCGGCGTCCTTCAGCGCGAGGACGTCGTTGACGCCGTCGCCGGTCATCGCGACGGTGTGCCCGCGCGCCTGCAGCGCCGCGACCATCGCCCGCTTCTGCGCCGGTGTCGCGCGGCCGAACACGGCGGTGCCTTCCAGCTGATCGGCCAGCTCGCCGGGGTCTTCGGACAGCGTCCGCGCGTCGACCGGGGCCTCGCCGCCAGGCAGCGCCAGCGCGCGGGCCACGCCGCCGACCGACACCGCGTTGTCGCCCGAAATCAGTTTCACCGCAACGCCTTGGGCGGCGAAGTAGTCCAGCGTCTCGCGGGCGTCGCCGCGGATCTTCTGTTCCAGCACGGCCAGCGCCACCGGCGTGACCGTGCCCGGCCCGTCCGGCGCGTCGACGGGGTTAGCGGCCCGGCCGAGCAGCAACACCCGCAGGCCCTGCGCGCCGATCCGTTCCGCTTCCGCGCGTTCCTCCGACTCGGCGGGCAGCAGCACGTCCGGCGCGCCGAGCACCCAGTCGCCGTGCTCGGCGAACGCCGCACCGCTCCACTTCCGCGCGGAGGAGAACGGCACCACGGCGGTCGGCGTCCAGTCCGGTGCGGCCGGGCAGCCCTGCGCGATGGCGACCAGGCTGGCGTTCGGGCGCGGCTCGGCGGCGGCGAGCGCGGCCAGCACCGTCTCCGGCTCCTCGCCCGCGTCGTGCAGCCGCCGCAGTTCGGACAGCCGCATGGTGTTCTCGGTGAGCGTGCCGGTCTTGTCCGCGCAGACGACGTCCACGCGGGCCAGTCCCTCGATCGCGGGCAGCTCGTTGACCAGGCACTGCCGCCGCCCCAGCCGGATCACGCCGACCGCGAACGCGACCGACGTCAGCAGGATCAGCCCCTCCGGCACCATCGGGACCAGCGCCGCGACCATCCCGCGCAGCGCGGCGGGCAGTTCCTGCGCCCCGGACAGCTGGTTGTAGATCGACAGCGCGCCGGCCGGGATCAGCAGGTAGGTGATGACCTTCAGGATCTTGTTGATCCCGTTCCGCAGCTCCGAATCGACCAGCGTGAACCGGCCCGCCTCCTCGGCGAGCTTGGCCGCGTACGCCTCCGCGCCGACCTTCGTCGCCCGGTACGCGCCGTTCCCGGCCACCACGAAACTGCCGGACATGATCGCGTCGCCCGCGCGCTTCACCACCGGGTCGGACTCGCCGGTGAGCAGCGATTCGTCGACCTCGAGGGCGTCCGCGGACAGCACCTCGCCGTCGACCACGACCTGGTCGCCCGCGCCGACCTCGATCACGTCGTCGGCCACGACCTCTTCCGGGGCCAGTTCGCCGCTGCTCCCGTCGCGGCGCACGCGCGGGCGCACCTGGCCGACGATCGCGAGCCGGTCCAGCGTCCGCTTGGCGCGCAGCTCCTGCACGATGCCGACGACGCTGTTCGCGACGATCACCCCGGCGAACAGGCCGTCCAGCAGGTAGCCGGTGGAGAAGATGATGACCGCGAGCACCGCGAAGATCGCGTTGATCCGGGTGAAGACATTCGACCGGACGATCTCCCACGCGCTGCGGCTCGTGCGCGAAGGCACGTCGTTGGTCCGTCCCGCGGCGACCCGCTCGGCCACCTCGGCCGCGGTGAGCCCGCGCGTGCTGTCCTGCGTGAGCAGGCCGTCGTCCCCTGGCATGGGTTCGACCATACGCAGTTTCCGGGCAAACCCGGCGCGGCGCCACCCCCGGCGGGTCCGCCCGTTCGGGTGACTGCACGGGGTCGCTGCCGGAGACGGGATCGCGGGACCGGGCTCAGCCCAGCCACTGCTTCGGCGGCGGGTACACGTATCGCGCGATCGTCGTGCTCACCCAGCCGATGCAGAAGCCGCCGAACACCGGCAGCACGACCTGCACCTCGTGCCCGCCGCGAAGCAGGCCGACGAGCAGGAAGACCAGCGCCCACGCGACGAGCAGCCCGGCGCTGTAGGTCCAGTAGTTGCGATACCTGCGCATGGCCGCCTCCCGGTGCTCTTCTTCCCGAGTGTCGCGCACGCAGATCTCGATCGCAGGTTCATTGCGAATCTTTTGGCATTCGACCGCACAAAACAGGCTTCTGCCGCTTTTCCGCGGTAAACCGAAAGCGCTGGAATGCGGCTATGCTCGAATCCGTGGCGCCGAAGAAAATCGTGCCTCCGCACCGCCGTCGTCGTGCGGGCCTGCTGCTCGCGTTCCTCCTCGGCGCAGCGGGCTGCTCGTCCGCGCCGCCGCCTCCGCCGCGTCTGTCGCCGCCGCTGCCCGACGCCCCGCTCGACCTCGCGCAGTTCACGACGAAACCCTGCGACCTGATGGCCCACGACCAACTGGTCATGTTCTTCGTCAGCAGCCCCGGAACGACCGCCCCGGTCGCCGGGAAGACCGCCTGCACCTGGATTCCCCACGACACAAAGGCGCTCGCTTACACCGCTTCCGTCGACACGACCTCAGGCGGCTTGGAAGCCCGCTACCGCCGCCGGGCTTCGATTCCCGGCTTCGCCCCGGTCTTCGTGCACAGCTATCCCGGCATCCATCGGGACACTCGCGACGGCCAGTGCACGGTGGAAACCGGCGTCGCCGACGACACTCTGCTCACGGTCACCGTCACCGCGACAGACCCCAAACTGGACGCCTACAACGATCCCTGTTACGAGGCCGACCGGTTCGCCGGAATCATGATCGCCTATCAAGCCAACCGGGCGCCCTGACCGGTCAGGCCAGCACGCAATCCCCGCATTTCGGGCCGTCGCGATCCGGCGTCGCCCGGTAAAACAGGCAGCAGCTGCGACGGCGGAACCGGCCGTTCTCGCGAGTCGCGGCACCGGCCAATTCCGGCAATTCTTCCAGCTCGGCGACAATGCCCGCGACCCGGTCAGTCCACTCCGGACGCTCCGCCCGCAGCACCGTCACCGCCCCGTTCAGCGCCGACGCCACATTCCCTCGCCGGACATTCCGCGCCAGCGAGAACTCCGCCATCGCCTGGTCCAGCCGCGCCAACGGCCCGCGCAACACCCGTTCCGCGAACGCACCGACCACCTCGGACTCGACCGGCGGGTTTTCCGCCAGCGACAACGGAAACGCACCGCCGAGCTTCGGCTGCCACCACGCCGTCGAATAGTCCGGCACCGCGGCCGAACCGACCGCGAGCCCCAATGCGGGCGAGATGATCCGCGCCGCCAGCCCGAGATGCGCGATCGACGCCGCGACCCGCGGTTCCACGAAATCGCCGCCGAGCACGGCCCGGTTCCGCGCGACGCGTTCGCGCAGCACCGGGCCGTCGTCCAAAACCTCGGCGAGCGGACGCCACGGCTCGGCTGGCTCCCCGGCCGGATGCGTGTCGACGGCGAAGAACGGGCCCAGTCCGGTCAGCGGGTTCACGCCTCGACGGTAACCGCGCGCCCGCGGTCCAGCACGCGTTCGGCGAGCGGGCCGAACACGAGCGCGATGGTCGTCCACAGGATGGCCTGCGCCAGCACCGAGTAAAGCCGGAAGCCGAAGAGGGTGTCGGCGGGGAATCCGGGGTACGCGATCCGGCCGTCCGGACCCTTGAGCGGCAACGGGGTTTCGCTGGCCTGCGGACCGTACTCGGCGACGTTGGACGCCAGCGAACCGAGCGACGGCAACAGCGCCATCAGCAACGCGGACAGCACCACGAACCCGGCGCCCGCGACGAGCGTCGCGTTCCAGTTGCCCAGCCGCGGAGCGAGCCGTTTGCCCGCCACGACCGCCGCGACCAGGAACACCACCGAAGCGACGACCATCGTCAGGTACAGCCCGGTGCGCGCGCCGATGGTGGCTTCGTGCCCGATCGCCGGCGGGTTGGCCGGGTATTTCAGGAACGGCACGAGATACAGCGTCAGGAATCCGGCCCCGGCGACGAGCACCGCCAGCACCCGCGCGCGGATCCGGCCGACGCGACCCAGCAGCACGGTGTAGGTCACCGCGAACAGCAGGCCCATCGCGACCCCGAAGAGCACCATGCCGATCCCGAGGCCGAGGTTGCCCTGCACGGCCCGGCTGAAAACCTCGTGGCCCTCGTGGTCGCTCGCCATCCCGGCGGCCTGGTCGAGCGCAGCCTGCGCCTCGTCGCGGCCGGTTTCGTAGTCGATCGCCGCCTGGGTCAGCGGTTCGGCGAAGATCCGGGCGAAGACGAACGCCAGCAGTCCGCCCAGCGCTCCGGCGAGGAGGCCGCGCAGAATCAGTTTGTTCTGCATTGTTCGGTTGTCCGTTCCGGGCGCGTCAGTGGCAGGGGAAGCCGAGGAAGTGCCGCGCGTCGTGGACGAACTCGTGCACGTGGGTGTCGCTGCCGAAGATCGAGACCGCGCCCTGGTCGACGCCGACGAAGTAGTACAGCAGCAGCGCGCCGGCGATGGTCGCGCCGAGCAGCAAAGCGGCTTTCGAGACGGGCAGAACGACCGGGGTGGACCGGTCGGCCGGAATGGTGGCCATGGCTCTCCTTCGGGATGACGCGTCCCTTGCGGGTGGACCTGACGACGGCTCCTCGACCTGACTCGCCCGGGATGGGCACACAGTGGCGCGACCGTGCCGGATTCTCACCGGCTTCGGGAAGCCGTCGCGCGAGCAGCACGGTACGGCGGTGTCCGGCCGGCCGTCAATCGCACGTGCGTCCGATGTGTCCGCTATCGCCTCGTTTGCGTACTCGGCGTGGCGAGGGTCGCACCGAACGGAGCAAGGCCGCTCACGCGGGGTCGATGCGGCCGATCCCCCTGCGGGCAAGCCGATCGGGTCCGCGCGCGAAGCGTTGCGCACCCGGCGGGAAAGCTATACCGTGCCTGAACTAGAACAGGTTATAGTTTCGGTGGCGCGCGGGACGAGGAGCGGACATGGCGGCGAGGGTGGCCCGAAAGAGCGAAGCCGACTACGTGGTCGTCGGGTCGGGCAGCTCGGGGGCTGCCGTCGCGGGGCGGCTCGCGGAGTCCGGGGCCAGCGTGATCGTGCTCGAGGCGGGCAAGAGCGACGAGCAGCTGCTGTTGCGCAAGCCGGGGTTGGTTGCCCCGTTGCACGCGGTGCCCCAGCTGAAGAAAATGAGCGACTGGGGGTTCTACTCGGTCCCGCAGAAACATGTTCTCGATCGGCGCATGCCGGTGCCGCGCGGGAAGGTGCTCGGCGGCTCCAGTTCGGTCAACGGGATGGTCTACGTCCGCGGCAACCGGGCGAATTTCGACTCCTGGGCGGCGGAGGGCAACACCGGCTGGGACGCCGACAGCGTCAACGCCGCGTACAAGCGCATGGAGGACTTCGAGGACGGCGAGAACGCCTTCCGCGGCGCGGGCGGGCCGATCAAGATCACCCGCAACAAGATGCCGCAGGAAGGCACGCTCCAGTTCCTCGACGCGACGGCCGACGCGATCGGCTGCGAGATCATCGACGACTACAACGGCGAGTCGCAGGAGGGCGTCAGCCGGATGCAGCAGAACGCTGCCGACGGCCTCCGCTACAGCGCTTCGCGCGGCTACCTGCACCACCTCGCGCCCCGGACGCTCGAGATCCAGTCCCGCGTGTTCGTGCGGAAGGTGGTGATCGAGCACGGCCGCGCGACCGGCGTCGAGGTGACCGACGCCAACGGCAGGCGCCGCACGGTCCGGGCGGGCAAGGAGGTCATCCTCTCCGCCGGGTTCGTCGGGTCGCCGCAGCTGCTGATGCTGTCCGGGATCGGGCACGCCGAGCACCTCAAGGAACACGGCATCGAGGTGCTCGCCGATCTGCCGGTCGGCGACAACCTGCACGACCACATGTTCCACGCGCTGACGTTCCAGGTGTCGTCGTGCAAGAACAAGGGCACCGCGCCGTATTTCGCGCGCGGGATGGCCCGGGAGCTGCTCAAGCCGGGTTCGACATTCCTGGCGAACTCGGTGTTCGAGGCGCTCGCGTTCCTCAAGACGTCGCAGGCCGGGGACGTGCCGGACCTGCAGCTGCACCTGCTGCCGTGGGCGTACGTTTCGCCGAACCAGGACGCGCCGATCCGGCATCCGGTCGACAAGCGGCCGGCGCTGACCGTGCTCACCACGCTGATCTACCCGAAGAGCCGCGGCACGATCCGGCTCGCCTCCGCCGATCCGGCCGCGGCGCCGCTCATCGACCCGCAGTACCTCTCCGACCCGTCCGACCTCGAAGTGCTCGGCGAGGGATCCGAGATGGTGCGCGAGATCTTCGCGTCGAAGGCGTTCAAGGGCTCGGTCAACGAGGAAATCCACCCGGGCACGCACCTGCGCGGCCAGGAGCTGCGCGACGCGATCCTCAACCGCGCGACGTCGGTGTACCACGGCGTCGGCACCTGCCGGATGGGCGTGGACGACCTGGCCGTCGTCGGCCCGGATCTCAAGGTCCGCGGGATCGACGGCCTGCGGGTCTGCGACGCCTCGATCATGCCGTCGATCACCGGCGGCAACACCAACGCGCCCTGCATCATGATCGGCGAAATGGGTGCGCAGCTGGTCCTTTCCGGCAACTGAGAAGGAGCGGAAGACCATGACCCTCACCCCGGTCCGGCCCACCCGCCCGGCTACGGCGGCCGAAGACTTCCTACGCGGGCTCGTCGCCCGGGTCCCCGGATCGGGCGGCGCGGCGTGGCCGCTCACCGAGGTCTACACCGGCGACGTCCTGGTGGAGCTGCCGCAATCGACGCCGTCCGACATCGAGCAGGCTTTCGCGACCGCGCGGGCGGCACAGGCGAAATGGGCCGCGACGCCGCTCAAACAGCGGTTAGCGGTGTTTCGGCGGGCGCATTCGCTGTTCATCGACCGCGCGCGCACGATCGCCGATCTGATCCAGGTGGAAAGCGGCAAGAACCGGCGGATGGCGATCGAGGAAACGTGCGATCCGCCGATGATCATGAGCCACTACCTGAAGCGCGCCCGAAAACTGCTGGCCCCGACGCGGCGCGGCGGACCGGTTCCGCTCGTGTCGTCGTCGACCGAGATCCGGGTGCCCAAAGGCGTGGTCGGGATCATCGCGCCGTGGAATTTTCCGTTCGCCACCGGCATTTCCGACGCTGTCCCGGCGTTGATGGCGGGCAACGCAGTGGTGTTGAAGCCCGACAACAAAACCGCGCTGTCGCCGCTGTACGGCGTGCAGTTGCTCGAAGAAGCCGGCCTGCCTCGCGGCCTGTTCCAAGTGGTGTGCGGCGAGGGTCCGGACGTCGGTCCCACGCTGATCGACCAGGCCGACTACGTGATGTTCACCGGCTCCACCGCCACCGGGAAGGTGATCGGCGAGCGAGCGGGCCGGAACCTGATCGGCTGCTGCCTCGAACTCGGCGGCAAGAACCCGATGATCGTGCTTCCCGACGCCGATTTCGCCGACGCGGTCCCGGGCGCGGTGTTCGGCGCGTTCGGCAACACCGGGCAGATCTGTATGCACATCGAGCGGATCTACCTGCCCGAGTCGCGGTACGAGGAATTCAAGGAAGCCTTTGTGGCCAAGGCTTCCTCGCTGGACGTGCGAGCGGCCTACGATTTCGGGCCGGAAATGGGCTCGCTGGTTTCGGCGGACCACATGAAGCGAGTCAAGTCCCATGTGGACGACGCGGTGGAAAAAGGAGCCACCGTCCTGTGCGGCGGCCGTCCCCGGCCGGACCTCGGCCCGGCGTTCTTCGAGCCGACCATTTTGGAAGGCGTCACGAAGGACATGCTGTGCGGGGTCACCGAAACGTTCGGCCCTGTCGTGGCATTGCACCGCTACCGGACTGTAGACGAGGCAGTCGAATTGGCCAACGACACCGACTACGGGCTGAATGCTTCGGTATGGGGCAAGGAGCTTCGCGCGGCTGCCGCGGTGGCTGCGCGGTTGGAAACGGGCAACGTCAACGTGAACGACAGCCTGGCGACCGCGTACGCGGCCAAGGGAACCCCGTCCGGCGGCGTGAAGACCTCCGGCGTGGGTGCCCGGCACGGGGACCAGGGGCTGCTGAAGTACACCGACGTGCAGAACCTGGCGGTGCTGAAGAAGCCGGTGATGAGCCCACGTCCGGGGCAGAAGTACGAAAAGTACGTGGAAGGAATGCTGTCCGGGCTGAAGATGATGCGGCGGCTCAGGATCCGGTGACGTCCGAAATGGACTGACGCACCACCCGAACCACCTTCCCGCCCGCCTCGGTCAACCCCTTGAGCCGCGTCCGGCGCGTCAGCAGTCCGCCGAGGACCAGTTCGACCAGCTGCGCTCCGACCTGCTCCGCGGACACCGTGCCGGCCGGGTCGAACCACGTCCACGCCCATTGGGCCGAGCCGAAGATCAGCAGGCTCTGCACCTCGACGTCGCACGGGCGGAACTCCCCCGACGCGATCCCTTCGGACAAGGTCGCGCGCACCAGTCCGAGGTATTCCGCGCGCATCCGGCGGCCCTCGGCCATCGCCTCGTGGTCGGCGAGGCGGACGACCTCGCGCTGGAACGCGACGGTCGCCTCCCGGTCCACCACCTGGTACAGCACGAACGCGTACAGCAGCCCGGCCAGGCGCTGCGTCGGCATCGCGAGGCGGTCGCGGATCAGCGCGGCCTCGGCGAGCCTGCGGCGCATGTACGACTCGTGCAGCGCGGCGAGCAGCCGGTCCTTCGTGCCGAAGTGGTGCACGATGGTGCCCTTCGACAGTCCCAGCTCGCCGGCGATGTCGGAGAAGTTCGTGGCGTCGTAGCCGCGTTCGGCGACGTAGCGGGTGAACGTCGCGAGGATGTCCCCGGCGCGGCCTTTGGGTGGCATCGGCCCACTGTAGCCGAAGTTTGACCACTGACCGTCCGTACGGTTACCTTCGTCGTGGTCCCCGGCGACGAAGGAGTCTCGGCATGGCATCGAGCTTGGCGCAGTGGGTTGCCCGGCGCAGCACCGTCACCCCCGAATCCGTTGCGCTCGTGGCCGCGGAGACCGGCGAACGGATCACGTACGCCGACCTCGAACGCCGGGTCGCGGGGCGGGCGGCGGCGCTGCGCGAGCTGGGCGTGCGCAAGGGCGACCGGGTGGCCTTGCTCGGCCTGAACTCCACGGACTACCTCGAAACGCTCTTCGCGGTCGCCTGGCTCGGCGCGATCACACTGCCGATCAATTTCCGGCTCGCGGCGGCCGAAATCGAGTACCTCCTCGACGACGCCCGGCCGGTCGTGGTGGTGCACGACGACACGTTCGCCGCGCTCGCGAAGGAGGCTTCCGGCGCTCGGACTCTGGTCAACAACAGCGAACTCGCGCGAGCGGGCCGCGTCGAACCCGAACCGACCGGGCCGGACGACGTCGCGGTGCTGATGTACACCTCCGGCACCACCGGCCGGCCCAAAGGAGCCATGCTCACGCACGGCAACCTCGAGGCGAACGCGATCAACGTGCTCACCTCCGGGGAAGGAATCCTCCCGTCGGACATCACGCTCACCGTGGCTCCCCTTTTCCACATCGGCGGGCTGGCGCTGTTCACCCTGCCGTTGCTGTACGCGGGCGGAACGGTGGTGGTCGCGGGCAAGTTCGAGCCCCGAGAAACCCTCGCGCTGCTGCAGCGGGAGAAGGTCACCGTCCACTTCATGGTGCCCGCGATGTGGGCGGCGATGACACAGGTCCCGGATTTCGATTCCTACGACCTGTCCCGGCTCCGGTACCTGTTGTGCGGCGGCGCGCCGTGCCCGCTGCCGGTGATCGAGTTCTACGAGGGCAAGGGACTGACCTTCGTGGAGGGTTTCGGGATGACCGAACTCTCCCCCGCCGCGCTGGTGCTGGAATCGGCGTTCGTGCGCTCGCACGCCGGGTCCGTCGGACGGCCCTTCCTGCACGTCGAGGCCCGGATCGTGGACGAACGCGACGACGACGTACCCACCGGGACGGTCGGCGAGCTGGTGTTGCGCGGCCCCAACGTTTTCGCCGGTTACTGGGGCCTGCCCGAAGCGAGCGCCGAAGCCCTGCGCGGCGGCTGGTTCCACTCCGGCGACCTCGCCCGCTGCGACGCCGACGGGTTCGTCACCTTGGTCGACCGCAAGAAAGACATGATCATTTCCGGCGGCGAGAACGTTTATCCGATCGAGGTCGAACAGGTGCTGCACCGGCATCCGGACATCGCCGACGTCGCGGTGATCGGCGTGCCGGACCCGCAGTGGGGCGAAACGGTGGTCGCGGTGGTCGTTCCGGCCAATGATGCGCTCGACGAGGAGGCGGTGATCTCCTATTGCCGGGAGCGGATCGCCGCGTTCAAGTGTCCCCGCCGGGTCGAGGTGGTGGACGAGCTTCCGCGCAACGCCACCGGGAAGCTGCTCAAACGCGAACTTCGCGCCCGGTACACGGGTTCCGCCGCCGCGGTCTCCCGGTAGGCCGTGGGGAAGCGCGGGTTCCCCGCACGGCACGTCCCCCGGTCACCGCCCCGCCGCGTACCCCTGCGCGCCACGCGAATTCGCCGCCGCCGACAGCACTCCGGTCTCCGGATCCTTCGCCACCGCGCACAGCCGCCCCTCCGACCACGGCTCGCCGACCGTCACGTCGTGGCCCCGATTTTCCAGCGCGGCAATGACTTCCGCGCCGATCCGCGATTCCACCGTCACGCTGCCCGCCGCCATTCCGCGCGGGTAGAACGAACTCGGGAAGCTGTCGGTGTGCCAGTTCGGGGCGTCGATCGCACCTTGCAGGTCGAGCCCGCCGCGGACCTTTCCGCGCAGTGCGACGCCGAGGAAGAAGTGGAAGTTCCACTGGTCCTGCTGGTCGCCGCCGGGGGTGCCGAACGCCATCACCGGCACGCCGTCGCGCAGCGCGAGCGACGGCGACAGCGTGGTGCGCGGCCGTTTGCCCGGGGCGAGCGAGTTGGGCAGACCCGGGTCGAGCCACGCCATCTGCAGCCGGGTGCCCAGCGGGAAGCCCAGCTCCGGCACCACCGGGTTGGACTGCAGCCAGCCGCCGCTCGGGGTCGCCGCGATCATGTTGCCCCACCGGTCGACCACGTCCAGATGGCACGTGTCGCCGCGGGTCAGGCCGTCCTTCGCGACGGTCGGCTCCCCCGCCCCGATCGCCGACGCGGTGACCCCGCCGCCCGCGACGTAGTGCACGTGCCGGCTCAAGCGCGGTGTGCGGCCTTCCGGGCTGCCCGGACGCAGGTCGAACGACGCGCGCTCGCCGATCAGCCGGCGCCGGGTCTCGGTGTACTCGGGGGAAAGCAACGCTTCGACGGAGACTTCCGCGCTGTCGCCGTACCAGGCTTCGCGGTCGGCCATCGCGAGCTTCGTGCCCTCGATGAGCCGGTGGTAGTAGTCCGGCGTCGCGTACTCCAGCTCGTCCGGCAGGAGCGCGAGCTGTTGCAGGAACGCCGGACCTTGGCTCCACAGCCCGGCTTTCGCGACCGTCCAGCCGTTCCAGGAATAGGTGACCGGGTCCTCGTAGGCCGGGCGGAACGCGGCGATGTCGTCGGCGGTGAGGGTGCCCGCGTGCCGTTCGCCGGAAGAATCCATCGCCGGTTTCGCGGCGAAGGCGGCGAGTGCTTCGGCGACAAAGCCCTCGCGCCACGCCTTCCGCGCCGCCTCGATCTGCGCTTCCCGATCGCTTCCGGCCGCCTCCGCTTCCGCGATCAGCCGGCGCCAAGTCTCGGCAAGCGCCGGATTTTTCAGCAGCGCACCGGGTTTCGGCGCGACTCCGCCGGGCAGGTACAGCTCGGCCGACGTCGTCCACTCGGTCTCGAACAGCGCGCGGACGGTCTCCACCGTCGCGCCGACGCGCTCGACTGCCGGATGGCCGTCCGCCGCGTAGTGGATGGCGTACTTGAGGACCTCGCGCAGCGACTTCGTGCCGTGGTCGTGCAGCAGGAGCAGCCACGCCTCGACCGCACCGGGCACCGCGGCGGCGAGCGGGCCGGTGCCGGGGACGAGGTCCAGTCCGAGCGAGGTGTAGTGCTCGATGGTCGCGCCGGCCGGTGCGGGGCCCTGCCCGCACAACACCTTCGGCGCGCCGCCCGCCGGGGCGAGGATCATCGGCACCTCGCCGCCGGGCCCGTTGAGGTGCGGTTCGACGACGTGCAGCACGAACGCGCCGGCGACCGCGGCGTCGTAGGCGTTGCCGCCGTCCTCGAGCACCGCCATCGCGGCCGCCGAGGCGAGCCAGTGGGTGGACGACACCATGCCGAAGGTGCCCTGCAACGTCGGGCGCGTCTGGACCATGGGCCCTATCGTCGCGCGTGAGCTGGCGGTACGTCAAAGACATCTGAGGCACCAATCCGATAGCGTATCGCTATGGAACGCCGCCAGCTGGAGTACTTCGTCGCGATCGCCGAGCACGGCGGGTTCACGCACGCGGCGCGGGCGTTGCGGGTGGCGCAGCCGTCGCTGTCGCGGGCGATCGCGAAGCTGGAGCAGGACCTGGGCGTCGAGTTGTTCCACCGGGTCGGGCGCAACGCGGTGCTGTCGAACGCCGGCGAGCTGCTGGCCGAGCGCGCCCGGCTGGTGCTGCGCGACCTCGACGCCTTGCGCGCCGCCGCGCGGATGGCGGGCGACGGACCGGCCGGGCGGATCGACGTCGCGGCCACGTCGTCGTCCGCGCTGGAGCCGGTGATCAGCAGCATCGCCGAGATGCGCACGCGCCATCCGGGCGTCTTGGTCAGCACCTCGGCGGCGTTGTCGGCGGCCGAGGTGGTCGCGATGGTGGTGCAGGGCCGGTGCGAAGCCGGGGTGTGCGGGAGCGCGGAACGCCCGGCCGGGCCGGGCCTGGTCGCGCATCACCTGCGGGACGAAGAGCTGCTGCTGGTCGCCCCGCCGGGTACGGGAATCGGCTCGGACGGCGCCGTGGAGCGGAGCGAACTCAGCGGCATGCGGTTCGTCGTCACTACGCCGGCGACCGCGGTGCGCGGATTCTTCGACCGGCTCGCCGCGAGCGTGCCGGACTTGTCGATCGCTGCCGAGGCGGGCGACCGGAGTGTCGTGCTGCCGATGGTGCTGCGCGGGATCGGCGCGAGCCTGATGCCGGACGGCTGGGCGGAGCTGGCCCGCCGCGCCGGGGCGGAGGTGCTGCGGTTTTCGCCGCCGGAGACGCTTCCGCAGTGGCTGATCTACCGGTCCGGGCCGATCACCGCGGCAACTCAGGCGTTCGTGGACATCACCCTCGCCGCCGGCGGGTAGCGGTCCAGGCCCGGTCCGACCGCCGCTGCGCGGACCGCAGTCATCCGATGCCGAGCCCGCGCCGTCCGGTCGCGTTCAATCGCTCGGGGGCGAACCGGTCCGGCCAGGACCGCTCGTAATGCTCGGGCGGGAAGTCGGACGGACTGGAGCCGGATTCGAACGCTTCCCGCACCGCTCCGGCGTACGCCTCGTTGCGCGGGCACCACGGCGCGGCCGGGATGTACATGACGTTGCCCCAGCCCTGCTGGTCCCGCACCGGCGCGACGCTGTGGACGAGATCGCAGTGCCACCACACGGAATCCCCGGCCCGCACGTCCGGAATGCCGCTGGAAGCCCGCAGCAGCAACGAGTGCCATTTCTCGCTGGCCGGGAACACCTGGTTCACCGTCACCCCGCACATGTCGTCCTCCGGCACGTCGGACAGCAGCGGCCGCAGCATCAGGTAGCCCATCGCCTCCGGAATCGGCACCGTGTGCAGCACGCCCTGGTCGTGCCGCATGTCCGACAGCGCGGTCCAGCCCTGGAAAGTGCGGAACACCGAGCACATCGTCGAGCCCTCGAACTGCGGCCCGGCGGTACGGTGCGCGGCGTCCCACGGGTCGTAAGACTCGACGGTGCCGTCGAACAGATGCCGGAACGCCCGCTGGTACGCCTCGGTCATCCAGAGGTCGAGCGTGCCGGGGTCGAGATGAGCGCCGAGGCCGCCGGAATCGGCGCCCGGCGGACGGCGGCGGATCCGGTCCGGGTACAGCGAATCCCGGCCGGGGTCGAACCACCGGACGCCGTCCGATTCGGACTTCCACTGTGCGTTCAAGAACGCCTGCACGCGCGCCATCCGGTCGCTCTGCCGCGCTTCCATCTGCGGCGGCGACCAGTAGATCGGATAGATCTCCGGCCGCGAACCGACGGCGCCGAAGAAATCGTCGCCAGGGCCGCGGTAGTGCTCGAAGAACCGGTTGCCCTCGACGTAGTCGACGATCCCCTGGTCCCAAGCCAGCGCTTGCTCGTGCGGGAAGTGCCCGCGCACGACCAGGCAGCCGTGCTTGCGGAGCCGGGCGAGGTCTTCTTCGGAGACCCGGCCCGCCTCGAGGTCGGCGTAGTCCAGCTCCGGCCAGATCTCCTCGCCGCGCGCTTTCGCCGACTCGATCTCCTCGACCGCGGCGGCGACCCGGGCCTCGACGACCGCGAACACCTCTTCCACGGTGCGCCCGGACGCCGCGATCCGCGCGCGCAGCGCGGCTTTGGTCTCCCGGATCGCGGCCGGCAGGTCCTCCGGCGTGGTCTCCCAGTGCGGCAACGCGGGCAGGTCCATGGCGTTCGCTCCTTCAGGAAGGGCTCCTTACTGAATCGACGGTAAGGCGCCGTAGCCGATTCAGGCAACACTCCTGACTAAATCGGCTAGACTCGCGCCGGTGACCCCGGCCAAGCCCTCCCTCGACCTGCTCCGGTCGCTGACCGACGAGCACGTGCTGCGGGCGCTGCTGGCCGAACGGCAGCTGACGCGCGCGCAAATCGCCGCCCGCACCGGCATTTCCAAGCCCGCGGTCGGCGACAGCGTGGCCCGGCTCGCCGAGGCCGGCCTGCTGCGCGACACCGGCAGACGCACCACCGGCCGCGGCCGCGTCGGCACGTATTACGCACTGGCCGACAACCTCGGCACGGCGCTGGTGGTGAGCATCGGCCACGACGGCGCGGTCGCCGAAGCCGTCGACGTCTTCGGCGAGGTGCGCGCCCGGCACGTCGAAGACCTCGGCCGCCCGGTGCGTCCGCGGAAAGTCGCGCAGGCGCTGCGCAAGGCCGCCGCCCGGGCCGCGGCGGACGCGGGACCGCTCCGGCTCGCGGTCGTGAGCGCCGCCGATCCGGTCGACCGGGCTACCGGGAAACTGGTCCACCTGCCCGATTCCCCGTTCCTGCTCGGGGAACTCTCCCCCGCCGACGTGCTGGCTCCGCACGTCGCGGGACCGGTCACAGTGGACAATGACGTGAACTGGGCCGCCCGCACCGAACAGGCCGCCGACGATTTCGCCTACCTCTTCCTCGGCGAAGGACTCGGCTGCGCGGTCGTCTCCGACGGCGAGGTGCGGCGGGGACACGCCGGTTTCGCCGGGGAAATCGCGCACGTCCTCACCCGTGGCCCAGGCGGCCGGGCAATGGCGTTCATCGACGTCTTCGCTGAGCTCGGGGTACGCCAACCGGACTCGACCACGATCGACGTGGCCGCCCTCCGCACCGCGCTCGCGTCCGACGACGTCCTCGACACGCTCGCCGAAGCGATCTGCGGCGTGCTCCTGGCCTTGGTCACCGTGTCCGATCCGGAACTCGTCGTACTGGGCGGCCCCTGGGGTCCCGCCGTGCTCGAGGTGGTGTCCGACCATTTCGCGCGAATGCCGCGCAACGTCCCCTTGCGTGCCCCGCACGCGACCGACTCCCCCGAACTGACCGGGGCGCGCGCCGATGCCGTGCGCGCCCTGCGGAGCGCGGTCCTGACGGTCAGCTGACGGTTTTCCTGACCGCTGGCCGAATTCGGCACCGGGCGGTTGCGTGCCGGGAGCGGCTGCTCCGAGAAAAACCGGCATCGCCGCTCACGAAGACCGGGCCGGTTGACATGTCGGAAACTTCCGACGTAACGTAGCGTCATGCCCGACGACGTCTTCCTCGCTCTCGCCAGTCCCGTCCGGCGGCGGCTGCTCGAGATCCTGGCGGACGGCCCGTGCACGGCGGGCGACCTCGCGGCGCGGTTCGAGCTGAGCCGCCCGGCGGTCGCCGAGCATCTCAAGGTGCTGCGGGACGCCGCGCTGGTCCGCGACGAACCCGTGGGGCGGCAACGCTTTTACCATCTGTGCGGCGACCCGCTGGAGCAGGTCGGCGAATGGCTGCACCCGTTCGAGCGGTTCTGGCGCGGCCGCCTGCGCAGCATGGCCGACCTGCTGGAAAACGAGGAGGAAACCCCGTGACGTACGCCCGGACCGGCAGTGTCTCGGTCGACCAGTTCATCGCCGCCGCGCCGGAAAAGGTCTGGCGCGCGCTCACCGATCCCGAACTGCACGCGAAGTGGTGGGCGCCCGGCGACATCGGCCCGGACGTCGGACACGAGTTCCGCCTGGAAATGCCCGGATTCGGCTCGATCCCGTGCCGTGTCGTCGAATCCGAGCCGCCGTCGAAGTTCGTCTACACCTTCAACGGCGACTGGACCCTCACCTGGACGCTCGTCGCCGAGGGCCAGGGTACCCGGCTCCTGCTGAACCACTCCGGCTTCGACCTCGACGACAAACGCCAGGCCGGCGCGTGCGAGCGGATGGGCCCGGGCTGGCGGGACGTGGTGCTGCCGCGGCTGGCGAAGCTGGACTTCAGCTGACCGGTCCGGCCGGGCGGCGGGCGTAGACCACCGCTTGCGGCACCTCGCTGTCCAGCCTCTCCACCCACTCCGCCTCGACGGTGAATCCCGCCTCGCGCAACCACTCCGACACCTGCGCGGGACGGCGGCGGTGGACGTGCACCCGCATCGGATGCCCGCCGTAGCCCCGCGTTTTCACCCGGGCCACGTCGCCGACGTGAAACCCGATCGCGACCGGCGCTCCCGGCCGCAGCACGCGATGGAACTGGCCGAGCGCGGTCGGCACCTCCTCGTCCGGGACGTGGATCAGCGACCACCAGGACAGCAGCCCGGCCACCGAAGCGTCGGGCAGCGGGAGCGCGGTCATCGAGCCGACCGCGAACCGCGTCCCCGGGTGGTCGCGCCGCGCCACCTCGATCATGCCCGGCGAGAGATCGAGGCCGAACGCGTCCAGGCCAAGGCCGTTCAGGTGCGCGGTGACGTGCCCGGTGCCGCAGCCGACATCGGCGACCGGGCCGGGTTCGCGCACCAGCGAGGCGAACAACCCCAAGGTCATCCGCAGAGACGGGCTTTCGGCGATCGAATCGCGCAATCGGTCGGCGTAGCTGGCGGCGACGGTGTCGTACGAAGTGCGGGTATCGGTCAGCCAGGTCTGCACAACGGCCACGCTAGCCCACCGGCGCGCCGAACCACTGGCGAATCGCTGGCTCCAGCCCGTCCGGAGCGCCGGCCCACGCGACGTATCCGTCCGGACGGACGAGCATCGCCTCGGCACCTGTCTCAACGCGGTCGATCCGGTCCGCCCACCGCGCGGCGAGAGGTCCGAAGCGCCGTTCGGGATCCACGAGAACACCGCGTCCGGCCCGCAGCCGCGAACCGAGATCGCGCGCGGGCAGCCCTACCAGCGGATGGCCCTCGCTGCCGGGCATGGCGTAGCGGAAACCCATGCCGGACAGCATGTCGTCCAGCAAGTACTGGACTTCGGGCAAGCGCACCAGTTCGGCGAACAACGATCGCGCCGCGGCCGAATCAGGGCCGTCGTCGAGAAGCAGCGACTGCGCTTGGACATTGCGCAGCACCGCCGCGCCGACGGGATGCCGTTCCGCGTGATAGCTGTCGAGCAGCCCCTCGGGCGCGGTGCCGCGCACCGCGGCAGCGAGCTTCCAGCCGAGGTTCATCGCGTCCTGGATGCCGGCGTTCATGCCTTGCGCGCCAAGGGGAAGGTGCACGTGCGCGGCGTCGCCGGCGAGGAATACCCGGCCGTGCCGGTACTGCGCGGCTTGCAACGCGGCGTTCGTGATCCGGCGCGCGTAACGGAGTTCGATCAGTTCGACGCGGTCGCCGAAGACCGTCTTCAGCCCGGCGCGGATCTCGTCCTCGGTGACCGGGACCTCCCGTTCCAGCGACCAGCCAGGCCCGCCGAGCACGAGACGGCGCAGCGGCCGCCCTTCGGCGTCGACGCCGAGCGGGAACACCTGCGCGCGGTAGCCCTCCGGCGTGATGGTGTGCATCGGGACCTCGGCGCTCAACCGGACATCGGCGGCCACCGTGGTCGCCGTCCCGGGACGGCCGGAGAACTCCGCGCCCAGCAGCTTCCGGACCGTGCTCCGCCCGCCGTCGGCGGCAACCAGGTACTGTGCCCGGATCGCGGTGCCGTCGGCGAAGTTCCCGGTGACGCCGTCCTCGTCCTGTTCCAGCCCGACCAGTTCGTGGTTCCGGCGGACGTGGACTCCTTGGGCGGCAAGGTGTTTCTCCAGGAACCCTTCGAGCATCACCTGGGGCAGCGACCGCCACGGGAACCGGTGCCGGCCGCGGACCAGCGGCAGCGGAGTGCCCGCGAAATGCGCGGTGGTGACCGGATAATCGCCGGTGGCCAGCAACGGTTCGAGCAGCCCGCGCTGATCGAGCGCCTCCTGCGTGCGGGACTGCAGCCCGCCGGCCTTGGACAGTTCGCTGGCCCGCGGCAGCCGGTCCGCCAGCACGCAGGACACTCCGGCGAGCCGGAGTTCGTTCGCCGTCGTCATCCCGGTCGGACCGGCACCGACGACGAGCACCTCTGCAGTCATGATCTCCCCCTCCTGGGTCGGCAAGTTCGGAACCGACTCTCCGTCCGGCAGTGGTCGCGAACCAGAAAGCGACTCGACTTCGGCGGATTCCGACAGCTGTACCCTCGGGAAGGTGGATTCCGACTACGATCATCTCGACCGCCAGCTCGTGCACGCCCTGCAAATCGACCCCCGGGCTTCGTTCAGCGCGATCACCGAAGCGCTCGGCGTGTCGGATCGCACCGCCGCCCGCCGCTACGCCCGGCTCCGGTCGACTGGAGCGGTCCGGGTCATCGGCGCGGTCAACGAGGCCGCTTTGGGTGCGGTGCAATGGTTCCTGCGGATCCGGTGCGCGCCTGCCGCCGCGGGAGCGGTCGCCGAGGCGCTCGCGCGGCGGCCGGACACCGCTTGGGTGAGCCTGACGTCCGGCGGCACCGAGATCACCTGCACCGTCCGCCTCGAAAACGCCGCGGACAGCGAAGCGTTGCTGCTGGCCAAACTCCCCCGCACGCCACGGGTCGAAGGCGTCACCGCACATTCGGTGCTGCACGCCTTCTACGGCGGCTCCGACAGCGTGGTCGCCAAAATCGGCACGCTGGACGAGGCCGCCGTGGCCCGGCTGCGCCCGCCGCCGCTTCCCCTCCGACCTGGACCGGCGACGCTCGACGACGGCGACCGCAAGCTCCTCGCCGCGCTCGCCGAGGACGGCCGCGCCGGGTTCGAACAGCTCGCCGCCGCGACCGGCTGGTCCCCGACCACCGTCCGCCGCCGCATGGCGGAACTGCGCGAACGGGACGTGCTGTACTTCGACCTCGACCTCGACTGGCGGTTGTACGGCAAGGGAATCCGGACTCTGCTGTGGCTTTCGGTCGCGCCGGCGGCGATGGAAGAAACCGGCCTCGCGCTGGCCGCGCACCCGGAGGTCGCCTACGCCGCCGCGACCACCGGCCCGACCAACCTGTACGCGACCGTGGTGTGCGCCAGCCACCAAGAGCTCTACCGCTACCTCACCACCAGCGTCGCCGCGCTCCCCGCGGTCACCCACGTGGAAACGGCACCGGTGATCAAAACGGTGAAACAGGCAGCGAACCGGCTGTGACGCAGTACGAACGGGCGCCATCCGGGCCGGCGGTTGACAGCGCGCCGATCATCCGTCGATGATTCATCCGGCTTTCCCGGTGGGAAATTCCCGAACGCGTCCGCGCACTGTCCCCGACTTTTCCAGGAGACACCGATGTCCTCGGTCAGCCGTCGCAGATTCATGCACCTGGCCGCGGCCACCGCGGCCGGCACCGCCCTGCCCGCGAGCATCGCACGGGCGGCGTCGGTGCCCGCCGCCGTGCGCACCGGCACCATCGCGGACGTCGAGCACGTCGTTGTGCTGATGCAGGAAAACCGGTCGTTCGACCATTATTTCGGCACCCTCAACGGCGTCCGCGGCTTCGGCGACCCGCGCCCGGTTTCGCTGCCGAGCGGGAAACCCGCGTGGCACCAGGCCGACTCCGGCGGCGCCGAGACGCTGCCGTTCCGGCCCGCCGAGGACAATCTGGGCCTGACCTTCATCGAGGACCTCAACCACGACTGGAACGGCACGCACGCCGCGTGGAACACCGGCCGGTGGGACAGGTGGATCCCGGCGAAAACCCGCACCACGATGGCGTATCTGACGCGCAAGGACATCCCGTTCCACTACGCGCTCGCCGACGCGTTCACCGTGTGCGACGCCTACCATTGCTCGATGCTGTCCTCGACCGACCCGAACCGGTACTACCTGTACACCGGCTGGACCGGAAACGACGGTTCCGGGAACGGGCCGGTGCTGGGCAACGAAGAATCCGGCTACGGCTGGACCAGTTTCCCGGAAATCCTGGAAAAGGCCGGGGTTTCGTGGAAAATCTACCAGGACGTCGGCGACGGTCTCGACAAGGACCACGGCTGGGGCTGGACGAAAGACCCGTATATCGGCAACTACGGCGACAACTCGCTCCTTTACCTGACCCAGTACCAGAAATCGGCCCCGGGCACGCCGCTCTACGACAAGGCGCGCACCGGCACCCGCGCCACCGCCGGCGACGGCTTCTTCGACCACCTCGCCGCGGACGTCAAGGCGAACCGGCTGCCGCAGGTTTCCTGGATCGTCGCCCCGGAGGCGTACTGCGAACATCCGGCCTGGCCGGCCAATTACGGCGCCTGGTATGTCTCCGGCGTGCTGGACGCGCTCACGGCCGATCCGGAAGTGTGGAGCAAAACCGTCCTGCTCATCACTTACGACGAGAACGACGGTTTCTTCGACCACGTCGTGCCGCCGTATCCGCCGCGCGACGCGAAGTGGGGCAAATCGACGGCGAGCGTCGCCGGGGAATGGTACGAAGGCGGCGCGGCCGCGTCGTACACCACCGGAATGCCTTACGGACTCGGCCCGCGCGTGCCGCTGCTGGCCGTCTCGCCGTGGAGCACCGGCGGCTGGGTCTGTTCGCAGACGTTCGACCACACCTCGCTGATCCAGTTCGTGGAAAAGCGGTTCGGCGTGCACAACCCGAACATCTCGCCGTGGCGCCGCGCGGTGTGCGGAGACCTCACCTCGGCATTCGACTTCACCGGGGCGCACCACGGCATCCCTTCCCTGCCCAGTACCGACGAGTACCGGCCGCCCGCCGACCACCACACCCCGCCGACCTACCATCCGGTTCCCCCGTCGAACGGCTCGCTGCCCAAACAGGAACGCGGCACCCGCAAAGCACGCCCGCTGCCGTACGACCTCGCAGCCGACACCGAAGCCCGCGGCGGCCGGATGCATTTCACCTTCGCCAACTTCGGCGACGCCGGAGCCGGATTCCACGTGACGTCCCGGATGCGGTCCGACGGCCCGTGGCCCTACACCGTGGAGGGCCACAAGTCGGTCACCGACAGCTGGCAGCTGCCCAGCGGCGCGGGAGATCGTTACCAGTACTCGGTTTTCGGCCCGAACGGCTGGCTCCGCGAACAGGCCGGGACGATCGGCGGGCTGGGTCCGGAGGTCACCGCGCGGCACGACGCCGGCCACGTGACCGTGACGTTCACGAACCCGACCAGCCGGACGGTCACCTTCACCGCCGTTGACGCATACGCGCCGGACAAGGCTTACCGCTACTTGCTCGCCCCGGGCGCTTCCCGCACGGTGCCGAAGTGGGGCGTGGCGCATGGCTGGTACGACATCACGGTGAAAGCCGACCACGACAGCCAGTACATCCGTCGCTTCGCGGGCCACGCGGAAACCGGCCGAGCGTCCACCAGCGACCCGGCCATCGCGACTGCCTGACCGTCCGTGCGGGGAACCCTGCGCTTTTATTCCCCTCACGGCTTCCGGAAGCCAGCCACGAGCAGTCCGACCGCCACCAGCACCACCGCCAGCCCGCCGAACCCCGCACCCAGCGTCGCCGCCGACGCGAGCGCGCCGACCAGCAGCGGACCGCCAGCGTCGCCCAGTTCCCGGCCGACCTCGGCCGCCCCCATCGTCTGCCCGAGCCGTTCCTTCGGCGCGGAAGCCGCCAGATGCGCGAACCCGATCGGCGTCGCCACCCCGACTCCGGCGCCGATCGCCACCGCCGCGACCACCACGCCCACGACCCCCGGCACCACCGCGCCCAATGCCAATCCCGCCGCGGTCAGCAGCAGCCCGCCGGCCATCCCCCATCCGTCGGGGATCCGCCCGGCGTCCCGCAGCCGTCCGGCCCACGGCTGCACCAGCGCGGAACACAACGCCAGCACCGACACCACCGCGCCGGTCGCCACCGTGCTCAGCCCGCTCGCCGCCCCGAGCACCGGCAGGAACCCGATCCCGACCGCGAGCGCGCCGGTCGTCCCGGCCAGCACCGCGGTCGGCCGCACGAACCCGGGCTCGACGAGCCGGCGGGCCAGATCGAGAACGGTCTGGCGCTGCCGCGGCAAGGGCTCCGGCGCGGGCACCGCCAACGCCGCCCACGCGGCGACCACGAAGGCCAGCACCGCAAGCGTGCCGAACAGCAAGGAAAACCCGCCCAGCGTGATCAGCACGCCGCCGAGCAACGGGCCGGCTGTGTACCCGACGCTCTTCCACGCGCCGTAGCCGCCGAACGCCCGGCCCTGCCGTTTCGCCGGCGACAACCGCGCGACCAACGCCCCCGCCGCGGGCGAGAAGGCCGCCGCGGCCGCACCCTGCCCGAACCGCGCCAACCCGACCGCCGCCGGGTTTCCCGCCACGACGAACGCCGCCGACGCGACCGCGAACGCCAGCAACCCGCCGAGCAGCACCGGCCGCGGCCCGATCCGGTCGGCCAGCGAACCGAACACCGGCTTGAGCACGACCTCGGCCCCGTCGTAGACCGCGAGCAGCAATCCCAGCGTCAGCAAGGAATCGCCGTGGGTGTACGCACCGAGACTGGCGGCGATGCTGTGCGCCCCGAACGCGGTGACGAACCCGGCAGCGTACAGCGGACGCAGCTCAGCGGAACGCATCGGAAACCCTTGCCTCCGCGGCGATACCCGCGACTCGACACAACACCGGCGCCGCCCCCGCCGCGAAGCCCGCGACACGACACACCACCCGCACCGCTGTCGCCTCCGCCGCCCTTACCTCCGCGGCGAAACCCGCGACACGAGACAACACCGGCACCGCCCTCACATCTGGTGCAGGGCTTGGAAAACCCGCTCGGTGTAGTCTGCCAGCCGCTCCGCGCACTGCTTCAGCCGCTGCTCGGCCTCCGCCGCCGAGGGCGCGCCGAACACGTCCCGGGCCTTCAGCTCCCGATGCCAGCGCCGCAACCGCTCGAGGCTCTGCTCTTCCTCCTCCAGTTCGGCCATGGTGAACTTGCCGATCCGGATTTCCTTGGCGATCTCGGCGTCGAACTTCCCGCAGTCGGCGACGAACTCCGTCCACTCCTCTTCCCGCTCGGCGGTGAACAGCTCGACCAGGCGCGAACCGCCGCGTTCGGCGGCGTCGAGCGCGATGACCTCGCCCTCGCCGCGTTCGGCCAGCTCCGCGACGCGGGCGACCCCGCCGGCGAACCCGGGCACGTCCGGCACCGCCCAGGCGCCCTGCCCGAGCGACAACGCACCGACCCGGCGCAGCTCGCGCCAGACGGCGACCCGATGCCGCGACGGCGCGGACGGCACCCGCACGACCAGCACGAGCCACTTGTCCTCTGCCACGGCGTTGAATGTAGCACGTGTTACATCTGGCCAGGTAGCGCAGCCAGGAACGCGCCGATCGTCCGGTCCGCCAGCGCCTGCCGGTCCGCCATCGGCAACGACAGGCACTGCAGCGTCACGCCGTCGATCATCGCGAGCACCTGCGCCGCCAGGTCCTCGGACAACCCGGCTTCGACACACCACTGCCGCAGCTCGCGATCGAGGTTCGCGTTTTCCTTCCGCAGCACCGGATCCACCACGGCTGCCGCCGCGTACGCGAGCCACACCCGAGCCCGTCGAGCGCGAGCTTCGTCCAGCGGCAGCCACAGTTCGACGAATCCGGCGATCGATTTCGGTTGCGCCGCTTCGATTTCGGCCAGGAATTGCTCGCCCGCGTACTCGAAACCGGCGCGCACGAGGTCGTTCTTCGTCCGGTAGTAGTACTGCACTTGAGCCGGGGAAACCCCTGCCGCCGCAGCGACCGTCCGGACACTCAGCGCGCCAATTCCGTGCTCCGCCAAGACATTCAGCACCGCGTCGAGCAGGTGGGTGGCTCGATTCACTCCCGGGACGCCCCCGTGCGCGCCTGCCATGCGACCGCGACGAGTTCCAGCACCCCGAGCACCCCCACGACCACGCCGACCTGCCGCAGCCCGACCACCGGCGTCTCGACGTCGCGGAACACGAAGTACAGCACTGCACCGGCGACCACCATCAGCACGCCGACCAGGACCTGTTTCCCCTTCATCGCACCCTCCCATACGAACGTACAATACGACTGTACAGGATCAGGCGAACTTCCGTGCGGCCAACCGCTCGACGATGCCGGCCTTGCTCCGCTCCGCCCGCTCCACCTCGAACCCGGCCGAGGCGAGCAACGGAAGCGGACGGCGGGTCAGGTAGTCCCCCAGCTGCCACACGGTCAGCTTCTCCAGCAGCCGCTGCGCGGCGAGCACGAACCGGCGGTGGCTGCCGACGTGGTCCAGCAGCAGCAACCGCCCGCCCGGCCGCAGCACCCGGTGCATCTCGGCGATCGCGCCGCGTTCGTCCGGGACGCCGCACAGGCCCAGCGTGCAGACGACCGTGTCGAACGTGCGGTCCGGGAACGGAAGGGACTGCGCGTCGGCCTCGGTCAGCGTCGCCTCGCGGCCGGTCTCGGCGGCCCGGCGGCGGGCCAGGTCCAGCATCGAGGGGCTGAGGTCGATCCCGGTCAAGCGCACGTCCGGCGGGTACCACGGCAGATTCCGGCCGGTCCCGACGGCGACCTCCAGCACATCCCCCTCCGCCTGCCCGCACACCCATTGGCGGCCGTCGGCGAGCAGGGCCCGTTCGAGCCAGGCGATGTCGCGGTCGTATCGCGGCGCAGCCTTGTCCCAGGTCCGCCGCAGCCAGTCCGGTCCCCGCTCCGCCATCGTCGCGAACTCCTCTCCGCCGAGGTCCTTTCCGGCTACCCTCGCATCCCGCGGGGAGTCCGTGCGAGGAGTCTCCCCGGCGGGGCTGTCACAAACTCCCGGCGGCCGGCGTCCTATGGGCGATCGACCCCAGAACGCGAAGGAGCCACCCATGCCAGCGCCCGGCGAAGCGAGCCCGGACCTCGCCACCGAGACCTTCCTCGCCCACCGGAACCTGCTGTTCACCGTGGCCTACGAGATGCTCGGCTCGGCCGCCGACGCCGAGGACGTGCTGCAGGAAACCTGGCTGAAGTGGGCCGGAGTCGACCTCGCCCAGATCCGCGAGCACCGCGCCTACCTCGTCCGGATCACCACGCGCCAGGCGCTGACCCGGCTGCGCGCGCTCGACCGGCGCAAGGAGTCCTACGTCGGCACCTGGCTGCCCGAGCCGCTGCTCACCGCGCCGGACGTGGCCGAGGACGCGGAACTCGCCGACAGCGTCTCGATGGCGATGCTCCTGGTGCTCGAAACGCTGCGGCCGACCGAGCGCGCGGTGTTCGTGCTGCGCGAGGTTTTCGACCTGCCCTACGACGAAATCGCCGAAGCCGTCGGCAAAACCCCGGCCGCGGTGCGCCAGATCGGGCACCGGGCGCGGTCGCACGTCTCCGCCCGCCGTCCGCGCGGCGACGTCACGCCCGCCGAAACCCGCGGCGCGCTCGACGCGTTCCAGAAGGCCGTCGAGACCGGCGACCTGCAGGGACTGCTCGACCTGCTCGCCCCGGACGTCGTCTTCCTCGGCGACGGCGGCGGCGTGAAGCAGGCGGTGCCGCGGCCGGTCGTCGGCGCGGACAAGGTCGCGCGGCTGCTGGCCGCCGGAAGCACCCGGCTCCCCGCGCCGCTGCGCCCGGCGGTGGTCAATGGGCACCCGGCGCTGGTGCTGGAACTCGAAGGCGAGGTCGACACCGTCCTCACCCTGCGCGTCGACGAGGGCAAGATCACCGGCCTGTACGCGGTGCGCAATCCGGCGAAACTGTCGCATATGGACACTGAAACCGCCCTGCGCCGCTGACTCCGGGCGGTACTACGGAAAGTAGCCCCGCATCTGGCGCGCGCCACCCGGTCGGACCATGCCATCCTGGTCCGGCCAGGGGCGGCCCGCAGCGGGCCGCCGCCGTACCGAGGAGAGGACCGACGTGGGCGTTGTCAGCTGGATCGTGCTGGGCCTGATCGCCGGATTGATCGCGAAGGCCCTCATGCCGGGCAAGGACCCGGGCGGCTGCATCATCACCATCCTGCTCGGGATCGGAGGCGCGTTCGTGGGCGGGTGGATCGGCAAAACGCTGTTCCACACCCAGCTCGGGACGTTCTTCGACCTGCGCACGTGGGGTCTCGCGGTGCTGGGCGCGCTGGTCATCCTGACCGGCTACCGGCTCATCGTGGGCGGCCGCCGCCGCGACTGACCCGGACCGGGCGGCCCGCTGCCAGGCGGCGGGCCGCCCGCTCCCCCGCCCGGGGCGCCGAATCGGAATCGGCCCCGGATTCCGGCCGCGTTTCGTGGCAGAATCAGCGGAGAACTCCCGGCAAGGTCGACGGGCGGAGCGGACCATGGCGCTGCGCGACCACGAACAACACCAGCTGGACGAGATCGAACGCCGCCTCGCCCAGGAAAACCCGCGCCTGGCCCGCAAATTCGAGAAGTTCCGTCCGACCCCGGTGATCACCTTCGCCGCGGCCACCCTCGGGGTGCTCAGCGTGTTCCTCGTCGGGCTGGTCACCCTGGTGGTCGGATTCGGCATGGGTTCCGCCCCGCCGATCGCGGTCGGCGCGGTGCTCACGACGGCCGTTCCGCTCGCGATCGTCTGGTTTTACCGCTGTCACTGGCGTTGAGGCCGCGCTTGGCCGGGGCCGGGTGGCGTGCTTCGGCCGGGGCACTCGCATGACCGGGCTCCGCCCCGCTTGATCGCTCATGGCTAGCCCAGGAAGTCCCGCGCTTCGCCCGGCGGTTCGCCTCGGCCGCCGCCACATCGCTCCGGCGGGCAAGCCCTCGCACTTCTGACTGCCGCAAGCGCGAGGTTGCCCGCGCCCCGCGCGCCCGCCGATTCACCGCAGCTTCAGGCACGCCGCCCGCGCGACCGGCCCTTATCGCAAATGCGAGGCTCTCCTCGCAATCCGCGCGGCCAGGCCCGGCAACCGCGAGCCTCGCCCCGTGCGCCCGCCGACTCACCGCAGCCACAGGCACACCGCCCGCGCGACCAGGCCCCGCGCCGCTGACCACCGCGAGCGCGAGACACACCCCCGCCGCCCCGCCCCGTCCACCGACTCACCGCGACTGCGGCACGCCGCCCGCGACCGGGCTCCGCACCGCCAGTCACCGCAAATGCGAGGCTCTCCTCGCAATCCGCGCGGCCAGGCCCGGCAACCGCGAGCCTCGCCCCGTGCGCCCGCCGACTCACCGCAGCCACAGGCACACCGCCCGCGCGACCAGGCCCCGCGCCGCTGACCACCGCGATGCCCATCCCCGCCGCCTCGCCGCGGAAGACAACGTCGCACCCGGCAATTCACCACGGCCGCCTCGCGGTCAGGCCCACCCGCCAATCGCCGCAAGCGCGACCTCACCGCAGCGAACCCGCGCGCCCCTCAGGCAGCGGTGCGCCCCGCGTGAAACGGCGGTACAGCGCGAATCCCGCGATCGCGGTGACCAGTTCCCAGGCGACCGTCGTGATCACCGACACCGACAGCACGTCGAGGCGGTCCGGGGAGGACGACCGGAGCTGGCCCCGCGCGTCCACGCGGATGCGGGTCCGGCTGCGCGCCGCCGGGTCGGAGCGCAGCGGGATGGTCGCTTCCTCGACGCCGCCGTCCGGGGCGGTCCACCGCACGCGCCGCGGATCGGGGATCGCGGCACCCTCGGTTCCGCGCAGCGCGCCCGATCCCGGCTGGACAGCGGCGACGACAGACCTCCCGGGCGCGCGGTCGATCGCCGCCGAGCCCTGCCGGTGGATCCACAGCCCCAGCCAGACCCCGGCCAGCGCCGAGACCGCGACCGCCGCGGCCAGCACCGGCACGAGGAACACGCGCCCGCGCGCCGCGGACGCGCGGAAACCACCAGAAGCCATGCTCCGAGAATGCCCGGAAAACCAGGGCCGCGGCAGGGGTTGCCGACAAATGTGCCCAAGTCGCGCGGAAAAGCGCCCGCGGCGGGCACTCGGCACCGACCCGGCCGGCCGATTTCACCCGTTCTTTTCACTCATTCGTGGGTAACGCCACCCCGAGGCCACCTGGTGGCCAGGGCCGATTCGCTTCCACGGCACCGTGTTCCATTCCGAACGGAAGGGACACACCGGATTCCGGGCATGTCGTCAATTGCCGCGCTACTCCGCTAGTACGTGGAATTCTTCCCGCCCGCACAATCATTCCTTGTCACCCGAAGGACGCACTCAGCAACGCCTGTCCGACAGCCGTCACCGCATGCCGGACGGTACTCCCGTCCTGCTGGGTCTCGACCAGTCCCGCGCGACGCAGGACGACCGCGTGCTTGCTCGCCGCGACCGGGGTCACGCCGATCTCCCCGGCCAGTTCGGCGGTGGACCGCGGGACCGCCAGGGCGTGGAGCGCGCGGGCCCGGGTCGGGCCGAGCAGGTCCGGCAACGGGTCCGGGGCGGCTTCGAGCGCACGTTCCGCGGCCCGGTCCAGTACCACCGGCGGCTCCGGCCCGGTCGCCGGTTCCACGAGCCGGAAAGAGGCCGGGATCACGAGCAACCCTCCGAAGTAGACACTGCGGTCCGCGGGAGGTGCGCCGGACAATTCCGGCCTCTCCCAGCGCATCGGCGCGCTCTGCCGGTCGACGGCGGGCGGCCGGATCGGGGCCTCTCGCGCCGCGGTGAACGCCGATTCGAGCAGCTCGCGAGTGGCCCCGTGCACGGAGAACGTCCGAGGACCGGCGCGCAGCCTGGTTTTCTCCACGCGCACCACGCCGTCCCCTGCGACCGGACCGATCTCGCGCCTCCGCTCCGCCGTTCTCAGCAGTCCCGGGCCGGACGGCAGCGCATTCACCGCCCGGTTGCGGAACTCCAGCGCGGGACGCGGCCGCGGAAACAAGCCCTCCCGGCGAAGCTGCTTGCGGACCCGCGCGGACCAGACCCGCGGCCCGCCCGCCGGGCGACGGCTCTGCAGCGCCGTGAGGCTCAGCACCAGTTCCCACAGCGGATCGGGGCCGGTGCGCCGCCTCGTCCGGCCGAAATCGTCGTCGGTGAAATGAACGCGCAACGCCATGTGGCTCCCCCTGCCCCCGGCATGGTCGCGCTACCAGGGTGCCGGGCCGGCCGGTCTCTGTCCAGGCGCTTTTTCCGTTCGGGGAAAGAACCCACCGAATGCCGCCGAATCTCGCTGAATCGGGTGCCCTTTCGCGAACGACAAATCGGCGTGCGCATTCGGCGGCTGTGCGCCATCCACCCCGGATCCAGGCGGCGCGGCCAGGTTTTCGGGCGGACGGGCGCGGGCGGACGGGCAGTTCCCGACCTGTGCCGCAGCGATTTCCCCCACCCGGGCGACCGCACTCCCCGAAAAGCGAAACGGGGCCCGGCCGCGTGGGCCAGACCCCGTTTCCGGTGCCTTCAGTGCGTCGCGCTCAGCTGAGCAGGAGGCCGTTGCCGCCGGCGACGGCGTTGTCGAAGCGCTTGCTGATCTCG
>NZ_ASXG01000137.1 GCF_000411975.1 Amycolatopsis orientalis DSM 43388 | reverse complement strand
GGGAAAGCGTGCCTTGACAAGCACCTCCGCGCCGTGTTTTGGCTTCGTATCGGGGTGCGGGGGAGTGTGGCTGCACTGGTGGGTTGGGTGCGCGGGCTGCGGTTTGTTCGGGGTGGGCGTGAAGGGCTCCTTGAGGGAATCCCGGTGCGTGAAGGCACCCCTCACCGACGCGCGGTGCCGGAGCGAGCATGAGGGAACCCGGGGCGGTTGAAGGTGGTCCGCACGGGCGGGGCGGGGCTAGGGCGTGTCTGACAAATATCCCGGTTGATTATTGGGATGCTGCTGCTCGTGTCGCGGT
>NZ_ASXG01000136.1 GCF_000411975.1 Amycolatopsis orientalis DSM 43388 | reverse complement strand
GTAGCCGTACCGGAAGGTGCGGCTGGATCACCTCCTTTCTAAGGAGCACAACACATCCCGGCCACGGCCGGGAGTGGGCACGGTTTAACACCCGAATGTGGTGTTGCCGGGCTTGCTCAAGGAATTGTGGAACTACTGGTTTATGTGACCTCGTGGTGGCGCTGCCGCCGGTTAGTACTGATCGCTTGCGATCGTGGAAAGCCTGGTGTGCGGGGCTGGGCGGTGGTCATGTTCGCTGCGCACTGTTGGGTCCTGAGGCAACACACGTTGTTTCTGGTGTGGTGTTTGAGAA
>NZ_ASXG01000135.1 GCF_000411975.1 Amycolatopsis orientalis DSM 43388 | reverse complement strand
GCGCAGCTCCCGCATCTCCGCCACCATGCGTTCGATGTCCTCGGGCTCGTCGCCGACGCCGTAAGCGTGCGCGCACGGCGCGACGGCCGCGAAATCACCGGTGCCCTTGAGGTCGAACGCGTACAGCACGGCGCGCGGGTCGAGCGCCGCGATGACCAGCAGTTCCCGCAGCGACACCGTCTTGCCCATCCGCGGGACCGCACCGATGATCATGCTGGCGAACATCAGGGTGATCTCCACCCAGCGCCCGCGCTGGTCGGTGCCGAACGGCTGGGCCTTGAACAGGTCCACCGTCGCGCCGGGCTTGGCCAGCGGCCACGGCTTCTGCTTGGCCTTGGACATGTCGCGGTCCCCGACCCACAGCACGAGACGTCCTTCGTGGATTTTCGCGTCCCCTTCCGGCCACACGCACCCGATCTGGCGGCGCAGGCCCGAGGACAGCTCTTGGCGCTTGGCGATGATGTCCCCTGCGGTGACGCCCAACGGCAGGTCGATGTCGGCGCGCCAGCCGTCGCCGTCGCGCTGGATCGGGTTGGGAAACCCGATCGCGTCCGGCTTCTTCGCGAGCGCCTTGTTCAGCTCGCCGATGCCCAGCGAACCCAGCGCGGACACGATCGCGTCACTGGTCAGCTTCGGCGTCTTCACGCCGTCCACCGCGCGC
>NZ_ASXG01000134.1 GCF_000411975.1 Amycolatopsis orientalis DSM 43388 | reverse complement strand
CGGGGGTGCTTGTCAAGGCGGGAAAGATGCCTTGACAAGCACCCCCGCGCCGTGTTTTTGGCTGTGTATCGGGGGCGGGGGAGGGGTGGGTGCCTGGTTTTAGTGGGTGCATCGGCTGCGGCGGAGGGGTGGGTACCTGGGTTTGGTGGGTGCATCGGCTGCGGCTGGGGGGCCTGGGGAGTGCGGAGGTGCGGGTGCCTCGGTGCTTCGCGAGTGCCTCGCCGCAGAGAATGTCTGAGTGCGGGAGTACCTTGGATGTGTGTTTCCTGAGCAGCGACCCCGCAGGCTTCGTACTACTCCGGCAATGCGCAGGTTGGTCAGCGAGACCACGTTGCGGCCACGGCAGCTGATCCTGCCGATGTTCGTGGCGGAGGGTCTTGACGCGCCGCGGCCGATTGCCAGCATGCCGGGCGTCGTTCAGCACACTCGGGACACTCTTCGCAAGGCCGCGGTCGAGGCGGTCAATGCCGGGGTCGGCGGGTTGATGCTCTTCGGTGTTCCGGAGAAGCGGGACGCGCAAGGGTCCGGCGCGGTCGACGAGAACGGCATCCTCAACGTCGCGCTGCGGGATCTGCGCAGCGAACTCGGCGACTCGACCGTGCTGATGGCCGACACCTGCCTGGACGAGTTCACCGACCACGGGCACTGCGGCGTGCTCGACGCGGACGGCGTGGTCGACAACGACGCCACGCTCCGGTTGTACGCCGACATGGCTGTCGCGCAGGCGGAAGCCGGGGCGCACGTGCTCGGGCCGAGCGGGATGATGGACGGGCAGGTCGGCGTGATCCGCCGGGCGCTCGACGAGGTCGGGCACAGCGAGACCGCGATTCTCGCCTATTCGATCAAGTACGCCAGCGCGTTCTACGGGCCTTTCCGCGAGGCCGTCGACTCGCAGCTCAAGGGCGACCGCAAGACGTACCAGCAGGATCTCGGCAACGCGCGCGAGGCGATGCGTGAGCTGGAGCTCGACCTGGCCGAGGGCGCGGACATGGTCATGGTCAAGCCCGCGCTGTCCTATTTGGACATCATCAAGGCGGCGGCTGACCTTTCCCCGGTTCCCGTCGCGGCGTACAACATCTCCGGCGAGTACGCGATGGTCGAGGCGGCCGCGGCGAACGGCTGGATCGAGCGCGAGCGGACCGTGCTCGAGGTGCTCACCTCGATCCGCCGCGCGGGTGCGGACATGATCTTGACCTACTGGGCGGCCGAGGCCGCGGCCTGGCTGGACTGAGCCCAGGTAGGGTCTTTCGGGTGGCCGAGAAGGACGACAACACCCCGAAGCCTGCCGAGGTGAATCCGGACGAGTTCACCGGGCTCACCGACGACGAACGCCGCAAGCGCGGGCGCGCGCCGGATCCGGTGCTGCCGGGGCAGGACGCGCCGAAGGCCACGCCGCCGCTGGAGGTGCACGCCGCGTTCGCGCTCGCGATCTTGGCGACGGTCATCATTGTGGTCGGCCAAGTTGTCCTCGTCGCGGTCAAGCAGCAGTTCGCCGACGCGATAATGAAGCAGCAGCAGCCTGGCCACTCGATCACCCTCGAGCAGGCTCAGTCCACCGCGAACTTCTTCGTGTGGGCCATGCTGATCGGCGCGCTGTGCTTCGGCGGGCTGCTCGTGCTGTTCGCCTGGAAGGCCCGGGAAGGCACGCGCTCGGCGCGCACTATCGCGACGCTGCTGGCAGTGCTCGGCATCGTGTTCGAACTGGGAATACCCCGGAATATCTACGCACTCGCTTCGTCGCTGGCGCTGGTGGCCATGCTGATCCTGCTGTACCTGCCTAAGGTCAGGGACTACTTCCCGAAAGTCGGCAAGAAGCTGTAATGGCGGCCAGGACGCTGTACTCCGAGGCCGGTGTCGGCTGGTCGGCACTGGTCTGGGGCCCGCTGTTCGCGCTGCTGGGCGCGCTCGCCGAACTCGCCACCGGCGGGCCGACGCACGTCGTCGGCTGGGTGCTGATCGGTCTCGCGCTGTGCGGGCTGACGCTGCCGTGGGTTTACGCGCGGCGGCGGTTCCTTTCGCTCGAGGTCACCACCGAGGGGCTGCGGCAAGGGCGGGAAACGGTGGCCGCCGAGCGGATCGCTTCGGTGACCGACGTCGGCGCGCCGGTCGGGACGCGGGTGCTCGGCGGCGGCTGGTCGGTGCCGCGGAAGTACGACGAGTTGCCGGTCGAGCTGACGGACGGCACGGTGGTGCTCGCGTGGGCTCGCGACGTCGAGGCGCTGAAGACCGCGCTCGCCGAGCTGGCCGCGAAGAACCGACCCGAGGAGCAGGCCGATGACTCCCGGAACTGAACCCGCGCGAGGGACGCGGAACGACGCCGAACCTGAAAGGCTGGACCCCGTGATCGACCTGCCCCAGCCGACCGGAGCCGGGCTTTGGCCGCCGGAGGAAACCCAGCCGCAGACGAAGCTCAACCAGCCGTGGCGCGCGCTCGTCGCGCTCGGCGAGGTCGTGGTGGCCGGATTGGTGCTCTGGGCGGCGTTCGCGCTGTGGGACGCCGGGGTCGTCACGGTCGTCACCAAGGCGGGCGACGGCACGCCGTTGACGTCGCAGCGGTACTTCGGCGGGCACATCGCCGGGGCGCTCGGCCTCGGCACGCTGTCGGCGGTGCTGGTGGTGGACGCGGTCCGGCAATTGCTTCTCGCGGTGCGGGCGCGGCACAAAAAGAAGAAGGACTGATTACACAGCTGGCCCACAGGAAACCAACAGCTGACTGCTAACCAGGCCCCGCAGTCTTGCGGCCATGACGCGGCTGCGCACACGAACCTGGGTGATCAACGGAGTCCTTGTCGTGCTGCTCGGCGGCGCGGCTTTCGGGATTTATCAGGCCTTTTCGCCGGCTAGTTCGACGGCGCAGGCGCAAACCCGGACGACGCCGGTCCGCCGCGCGAACGTTTCCCAGACCGTGTCGGCGGCGGGCACGATCGCGAGCACCTACACCGGCGTCGCGAACTTCACGACGTCCGGCAAGGTCACGAGCATCGACGTGAAGGTCGGCGACGTGGTCAGCGCCGGGCAGAAGCTCGCCACGATCGACTCTTCCCAGGCGAGCAAACAACTTCAGGTCGCCAAGGCCAACCTCGCGGTCGCCGAGGACAATCTCACCAACGCCGAGGACAACCCGCCCGCGAACCAGACCGCGGCCCAGGCGCAGAGCAACACCGAGTCGCTTCAGGCCAAAGTGGATCAAGCGCAGCTGGACGTCGACAACGCGGAATCCGCGCTGGCCGCGACGACGTTGACCGCGCCGGGCGCCGGGACGGTCACCGCGATCAACGGGACGGTCGGACAGCAAACGGGCAGCGGGGGCAATTCCAGCAACAGTTCGGCGGCGGCTTCGTCGAGTTCCGGTTCCGGCTCCGGCGGGCAATCCGGGCAGCAGCAGTCGTCGTCGAGCAGCAGCAGTAGTAGCAGTTCTGGCTTTATCGACATCACCGACATGGGCAATCTTGTCGTCAATACTTCGGTGCCGGAAATTGACGTGAGCAAGGTGAAGACCGGTCAGAAAGCCACCGTGACCCTGAACGCGACGCCGGATCAGCCGTTGCCGGCGACCGTTTCCAGCATTGATCTCACGCCGACCACGAGCAGCAACGTCGTCAGTTACGGCGCGAAGCTGACGTTGACGAATCCGCCGTCCGGGTTGCGGCCCGGACAGTCGGCGAGCGTCGTGATCACGGTGGCGGAAGCCGATGGCGTGCTGAGTGTTCCGGCCGCGGCGGTACGGACGAACGGGACGACGAACGTGGTCACCGTGGAGCAGAACGGGCAGCCGGTCTCGCGCCAAGTCGAGGTCGGCGTCCGCGGAGAGTCCACTGTGGAGATCAAGTCCGGGCTCAACGAAGGCGACAGCGTGGTGCTCACCGCCGCGTCGCCGACGACCTCGACCGGCGGCAATGGCCAGCAGCGAACCGGCGGCACTGGCGGCACCGGTGGATTCGGCGGGTTCGGCGGCCAGCAGGGCGGCTTCGGCGGCGGACGCCAGACCGGCGTCGGCGGCGGGGGCCGGGGATGAAGCCGGTGATCGCGGTCTCCGGACTGCGCAAGACTTACGGCAGCGGGGAAACCGCGGTGCACGCGCTGCGCGGGGTCGATCTGCGGGTGTGGCCGGGCGAGTACGTGGCGATCATGGGCGCGTCCGGCTCCGGGAAGTCGACGCTGCTCAACATGCTCGGCTGTCTCGACACGCCCACCTCGGGCCGGTACCTGCTGGACGGGTTCTCGGTCGCCGATCTGAACGAACGCCAGCTTGCCTTGCTGCGCAACCGAAAGATCGGCTTCATCTTCCAGTCCTTCAACCTCGTGCCGCGTACCAGTGCGTTGTCCAATGTGGAGCTGCCGTTGGTCTACAGCGGACTCAAACGCGGGGAGCGGCGGCGTCGGGCGCTTGCCGCGCTGGAGATGGTCGGGCTGACCGATCGGGCCAAGCATCTGCCGAATGAGCTCTCCGGCGGCCAGCAGCAGCGCGTCGCGGTCGCCCGGGCACTCGTCGGCGGACCGGCGTTGCTGCTCGCCGACGAACCAACCGGAAACCTCGACCACGCAAGCACGGTCGACGTTCTGGGCGTCTTCGACCGGCTCAACGCACTCGGCCGCACGGTCGTGGTGATCACGCACGAAGACGAAGTCGCGCAGCACGCGCACCGCGTCGTGCGAGTCAGCGACGGGCGGATCATTTCGGACGAGGTGCGCACCGGGGTGGTCGCGTGAACTTCGTCGAGATCATGCGGTTCGCGGTGCGCGGCCTCGCGTCGAACAAACTCCGTTCGGTGCTCACCACGCTCGGCATCACCATCGGCGTCGCCTCGGTGATCTTGTTGGTAGCAGTGGGCAACGGCGCGTCGGCGGCGATCACCGCGAGCATTCAGGGACTTGGCACCGACGTGGTCAACGTGTCGCCGCTCCGCGGTGGCGGCCAGACCACTCAGGTCCGTCCGCTCACCGTGCAGGACGCGCACGCGCTGGTCGACCCGGTGGGCGCGCCGGACGTGAAGGCGGCGGCTCCGGTGGTGAACACCAGCGCGACCGCGACGTACGGGCAGACTTCCTACGACGTGTCGAGCGTCGTCGGCACCGAACCCAGCTACTTCACCACCACGAATCGCCAGATCGCCGACGGTCAGCTGTTCAGCGCCGAGGACGTGACGCAGGCGCGCAAGGTCGTCGTGCTCGGGCCGACGACCGCGCAGTCGATCTTCGGCACCGGCGAGCCGGTCGGCAAGAACGTGCTGATCAACAGCATCCAGTTCACCGTGATCGGGGTGCTGCAGACGAAGGGCAGCACCGGCCTGCAGAACGCCGACGACGTCGCGATCGCCCCGATCAGCGCGGTGCAGAACTCGCTCGCCGGGTACGGCGGGCTGAACCAGATCGCCGTGCAGGCGACGAACGCCGATTCGATCGGCCTGGCCCAAGCCGAGGTCACCGCGATTCTCGACGCCCGGCACGGCATCCAGGCCTCGGCGAATCCGGACTTCCAGATCCAGAACTCCGCGCAGCTGCTGCAGACGCGCACGTCGGCGATCCAGACGTTCACCGTGCTGCTCGGCGCGGTCGCGGCGATCTCGCTGCTGGTCGGCGGCATCGGCGTCACGAACATCATGCTCGTCACGGTCACCGAGCGGATCCGCGAGATCGGCATCCGCAAGGCGATCGGCGCGCCGCGTTCGGCGATCCTCGGTCAGTTCCTCGCCGAGGCGACCATGCTGAGCCTCTTCGGCGGACTGCTCGGCGTGCTGATCGGCGTGGTCGGCAGCCGGTTCTCGATCGCGGGCATCCAGCCGGTCGTGGTGCCGTCGTCGATCGCGCTGGCGTTCGCGGTCTCGGCCCTGATCGGGCTTTTCTTCGGCAGTTTCCCGGCGAACCGGGCTTCGCGGCTGCGGCCGATCGACGCCCTTCGGCACGAGTAGGAGCGTCATGTCCGCGTCGACCACCCAGCCCATTCCGACCCCGCCGGAGGAGCCCGCGCGTCCGGAAGACCTCATCTCCGAACCTGCCGTCCAAGGCGACCTCACCGCCGAGTTGAAGCAGGTCGCGCGGCCGTTCGGCAAGCCGACGCTGGTGCTCGCCGGGTTGCTCGTGCTGGCGCTCGCCTTCGCCGGCGGCGCGTGGACGCACGCGGCGTTCGGTCCTTCGAGCGGTACTTCCAGCGCCCGCACTGCTCCGGCGGACGGACAACAAGGCACCGGCTTCGGCGGGCGCACGGCAGGCGGGCGTGGCACGGTCGGCACCGTCGAGAAGGTCGACGGCAGCACGGTCACGGTGAAGACCCCGCAGGGCAGCGAAGTCACTGTGTCCACTTCGGACAGCACGACGGTCGGCGTGACCCAGCCGGGCAAGCTCAGCGACCTCAAACCGGGACAGACGGTGACCGTTCAGGGGCGCACCGGATCGGACGGTTCGGTGACCGCGCAGGCGATCGTGGCGCAGCCGAGCCGTTAGGGAACGTCGTTGAGCGCGATGATCGCGACGTTCAGCGCGGTCGTGTAGAGCAGCCACGCCAGATACGGCACGAGCAGCAGCGCGGCGACGCGGGAACGGCGGTAGAACAGCGCGATCGTCACCATCACGGTGAAGTCGAGCAGCACGATGTCCACGCACGCGATTTGCGTGGAGCCGCCGGCGAAGAACAGCGAAATCCACATCAGGTTGAACAGCAGGCCGATGCCGTACGCGGCGAAGCCCTGGTTCTCGCCGTCGGTGCGCCAATAAGCCCAGCCGGCAATGGCGAGCACGAGGTACAGCACCGTCCACACCGGACTGAACAAGGACGACGGCGGTGCCCACCCGGGCAGCACGTACCGGTTGTAGGCGTCCGGCGCGCTGGTCGCGGCCAGCGCGCCGACCAGTGCGACAACGCCGACCAGCCCGACGAACACCGCGAGCATCAGCCACGGATTCCGGCGATGTGTGGGCGCCGTCACGTTTCCTCCATGGCTCGCCCCGTCCATGCCGGCTCATCTTAAGAGCGGTCGGGCCGGTGCGCCGGGTGGCAATCGGGTGGCAGCTTGGGCGCCGCCGACACCCGGATGGAGGATTTGCAAGACTGGGACGGTGAGCACTGGCACCGAGCAGTCCAAAGCATGGTTCGCACGCGCCAAGGCGGCCGTTCCGGGCGGGGTGAACTCGCCGGTGCGCGCCTTCAACTCGGTCGGCGGCACGCCGCGGTTCATGGTCCGCGGCGAGGGGCCGTATCTGTGGGACGCCGACGGCAACCGCTACGTCGACCTCGTCTCCTCGTGGGGCCCGATGATCCTCGGGCACGCGCACCCGAAGGTGGTGGCCGTCGCCCGCGCGGCCGCGGAGCACGGGCTTTCCTTCGGCACGCCGACGATCGGCGAGGTCGAACTGGCCGAGGAGATCATCGGCCGGGTCGGCCCGGTCGAGCAGGTCCGGCTCGTCAACTCCGGCACCGAGGCCACGATGAGCGCCATCCGGCTGGCGCGCGGTTTCACCGGCCGGGCCAAGATCATCAAGTTCGCCGGCTGCTACCACGGCCACGTCGACGCGCTGCTCGCCGAAGCCGGTTCCGGGGTCGCGACGCTCGGCCTGCCGACTTCGCCGGGCGTCACCGGCGCGCAGGCCGCGGACACCATTGTCTTGCCGTACAACGATCTTGCCGCGGTCCGGAACTCCTTCGCGGAGAATGAGGGCCAGATCGCCGCGGTGATCACCGAAGCCGCCGCGGGCAACATGGGCGCGGTGCCGCCGGATCCCGGCTTCAACGCCGCGCTGCGCGACCTCGCGCACGAAAACGGCGCGCTGCTGATCATGGACGAGGTGATGACCGGCTTCCGCGTTTCGCGCGCGGGTTGGTTCGGCCTCGAAGGCGTGGCCGGCGACCTCTACACCTTCGGCAAGGTGATGTCGGGCGGGCTGCCCGCCGCGGCGTTCGGCGGCCGCGCGGACATCATGGCGAAGCTCGCGCCCGGCGGTCCCGTCTATCAGGCGGGCACGCTGTCCGGTAACCCGGTCGCGGTCGCCGCCGGACTCACCGCGCTGCGCGAGGCCGACGACGCGGTGTACGCGAAGCTCGACGCCAACGCGAAGCGTCTCGGCGGGCTTTTCGACCAGGCGCTCAGCGAAGCGGGCGTCACACACACGGTGCAGTACGCGGGCAACCTGGTGAGTGTCTTCTTCACTGACAAGCCGGTACGCAACTACGCGGACGCGCAGGCCACTGAGACGTGGCGCTTCCCAGCGTTCTTCCACGCGCTGCTCGAAGCGGGCGTGTACCCGCCGCCGAGCGCGTACGAGGCGTGGTTCGTGAACGCCGCGATGGACGACGAAGCGTTCGGTTTCATCGAGGCTGCGTTGCCTGCGGCGGCGCGCGCGGCGGCCGAGGCGGTTCGCCCATGACCACCGTCGTGCACATGCTGCGGCACGGTGAAGTCCACAACCCGGAGAAGGTTCTCTACGGGCGGCTGCCGAACTACCGGCTGTCGGAGCGCGGGCAGCGTCAGGCGCTCACGGTCGCCGAGGCGCTTGCCGGACACGACCTCGCGTACGTCGTCGCTTCGCCGCTTCAGCGCGCGCAGGAGACTGCGGCACCCATCGCGGGCGCGCACCGGCTCGACATCGCGACGGACGAAGGTCTCATCGAGGCGGCGAACGTCTTCGAGGGGCAGCGCGTGGCAGTGGGCGATGGCGCGCTGCGGCAGCCGAAAGCGTGGCCGCACCTGGTGAATCCGTTCAAGCCGTCATGGGGTGAGCCGTACGTCGAGATCGCGCACCGCATGCTCGGCGCGGCGCACCGTGCTCGCGTACAGGCCGAAGGACGCGAAGCGCTCTGCGTGTCGCACCAGCTGCCGATCTGGACGCTTCGCCGGTTCCTCGAAGCGAAGCGGCTGTGGCACGACCCACGTCAGCGGCAGTGCTCGCTCGCATCGCTCACCAGCCTGGTGTTCGACGGCGAACAGCTGCTGGAGATCGTCTACAGCGAGCCGGCGGGCACCACGGACCCCAAGGTGACGGGCGCATGAAACGGCGGCTGCTCGGGGTGCTGCTGGCCGCCGCGCTGGTCGTGACGGGCTGCTCCACCGGCAAGGACGCGGTCGTCTCGGGCGGCACCTTCACCTTCGTCTCGCCCGGCGGCAAGGTCGACATCAGCTATCCGGTGAACGAACGCCAGCAGGCCCCGAACCTGTCCGGCGACGACCTGATGCACGAGGGCAAACAGCTTTCGATCGCGGACTTCCCCGGCAAGGCCCTGGTGATCAACCTGTGGGGCCAGTGGTGCGGCCCGTGCCGCGCCGAAGCGCCCGAGCTGGAAGCCGTGAGCAAGCAGATCGCCCCGCTCGGCGGCCAGGTGGTCGGCCTCGACGTACGCGATCCGGCACGCAACGTGGCACAGGACTTCGTCCGCGACCGCGGCCTGACGTACCCGTCGATCTGGGACCCGTCCGGACGCGTGCTGCTGCAGCTGGCCGGATACCCGCGCAACATCATCCCGTCGACGCTGGTGCTCGACAAGCAGCACCGGGTGGCGGCGGTGTTCCTGCGGCAGGTGCTGGCTTCCGACCTGGTCCCGGTGGTGCAGCGGCTCAGCGCGGAAAAGTAGCCGATCCACCCCCGCGGACTTCGGTACCCGCTGCCGCGAGACCTTGACGTGGCGTCGGGGCACCGGGACCAAGGTCCCGGGCTCGCTGTGGCGTAGGTCCTGTGAGCGGGCCCCGCCCGCCTCACGTCCAGCTCACTGCCTACTCTCAAGTGCGTGAACTCCGTGTCCGAGCTGGCGCTTTCCGGGCCGCTGCTGCTCGCCGCGGGTGTCGCGCTGGTGGCCGGGGCCATCTCGTTCGCGTCGCCGTGCGTGGTGCCGCTCGTGCCCGGGTACCTCGCCTACCTCGCGGCTCTCGTCGGCGCAGACGCCCCGGCGGTGCGCGACGGCGAGGAACGCAAGAAGGGCCGCTACGCCGTCCTCGGCGCGGCGGCGCTGTTCGTGCTCGGGTTCACCGTGGTGTTCGTCGCGACCATGGGCACGCTGGTCTGGCTCGCGAACACCTTGCTGGTCAACGAGGATCTGCTGCAGCGCGTCGGCGGCATCCTCACCATCCTGATGAGCCTGGTCTTCCTCGGCTGGATCCCGGGGCTGCAGCGCGAGGTCCGCTCGCACCACGTGCCCGGCGGCGGGCTGTGGGGCGCGCCGGTGCTCGGCGCGGTGTTCGGGCTCGGCTGGACGCCGTGCATCGGGCCGACGCTCTCGGCCGTCACCAGTCTCGCCAGCGCCACCGGCGGGGCCGCGGTCCGCGGGTACCTGCTGGTGCTCGTCTACTGCCTCGGGCTCGGCGTCCCGTTCCTGCTGATCGCGCTCGGCGCCCGCTGGGCTGTGCGCGCCACCGACTGGCTCCGCCGCAACGGCCGCCGCGTGCAGATCTTCGGCGGCGCGCTGCTGATGGTGGTCGGCATTCTGCTGGTCACCGGGCTGTGGGGAGACGTCATGGGCTGGCTCCGCAACTCCGTCGCCTCCGATCTCGAGCTGCCGTTGTGACCACTACCGAAGCGCCCCCGAAGAGCCCGCAGCCGTACCGGCCGTCCGCGGCCAAGCAGGTCCTGGCGTTCCTGCGCAACACCTGGCGCGGCCTGACCTCGATGCGCACCGCGCTGGTGCTGCTGTTCCTGCTGGCGCTGGCCGCGCTGCCCGGCGCGTTGCTGCCGCAGCGGCGGCTGAACGCGCCGAAGGTCGACCAGTACATCAGCTCGCACGGCTGGTGGGGTTCGCTGCTCGACAAGCTGGAGTTCTACGACGTCTACTCCAGCGTCTGGTTCTCCGCGATCTACCTGCTGCTGATGATCTCGCTGGTCGGCTGCCTTACGCCGCGCAGCTTCGAGTACCTCAAGCAGATGCGGGCCAAGCCGGTGCTGACGCCGCGCAATCTCGCGCGCATGCCGCACCACCGGATCGCCCGCACCGCGCGCACGCCGGAGACGATCCGCGAGGACGTGCGCAAGCAGCTGTCCGGCTGGCGGCGCATCGAGCGCGAGGAAGACGGCGGCGGGTTCAGCGTCTCGGCCGAACGCGGCTACCTGCGCGAGACCGGCAACCTGCTCTTCCACTTCGGCATGCTCGGCCTGATCATTTTCTTCGCCCTCGGCAAGCTCTACAGCTACGAGGGCCAGGTCATCGTGCAGGCCAACGGCGGCCAGTTCTGCAACTCGGGCATCTACAACTACGACTCGTTCGAGGCCGGGCTGCGCGTCGACGGCACCGACCTCGACCCGTTCTGCGTGAAGGTCAACGACTTCACCGCCCGCTACACCGCCACCAACCAGGCCGACTACTACCACTCGCACATCGAGTACCAGTCCGGCGAGGACCTGCAGACCGGCACGTGGAAGCCCTACGACCTCGAGGTCAACGAGCCGCTGCGCACCGCGGGCGACCGGGTTTACCTGCTGGGCAACGGGTATTCGCCGCAGTTCACGGTGACCTTCCCGAACGGCGAGAAGCGCACCCAGAACACCCAGTGGATGTACAGCGACCCGGCGACGATGCTGTCCGAGGGCGCGACGAAGTTCGACCAGCCCGGCATCACCGACGAGATCCAGCGGCGCACCAAGCAGCTCGCGATCACCGGCCTGTTCGCGCCGTCGTCGTTCATCCACGGCGGCGTGCTCACCTCGACCGGGCCGCAGCTGAACAACCCGATGGTCGCGGTCGACGTGCTGCGCGGCGACCTCGGTCTCGACGCGGGACGCGGCCAGTCGGTGTTCTCGGTCGACCAGTCCCGCGTCCAGGACGGCCGGCTCAAGCGGGTGGCGCGCAAGAACCTCGCGGTCGGCCAGGAACTGACGCTCGACGACGGCACCAAGGTGCGGTTCGACGGCGTCAACAAGTGGGTCAACCTGCAGGTCTCCCACGATCCGACGCAGGGCTACGTGCTCGGCTTCGCGATCGTGATGTTCGCCGGACTCGGGGCATCGCTGCTGGTCAAGCGGCGTCGCGTCTGGGTGCGGGTGCGGCCGGGCAAGGACGGGGGCGCGAGTACCGTGATCGAGGTCGCGGGGCTCGCGCGCACGGATCAAGCCGGATACGGCGAGGAATTCCAGCGGATCAGCGAACGGCTGGTCACGGGCCGGAAGGGCAGCTGAGGCATGGAAATCAACGAGACTTTCTCGCAGTACAGCGACCTGCTGTACACGACGACAGTGGCGATTTACGTGCTGGCGCTGCTGTTCACCCTCTTCGAGCAGGCATTCGGGGCCAAGGGCCGTCTCGCCGCCGAGCGCAGCCGCAAGCGCGTGCTGGTCGGCGCGGGCGGACCGGACTCCGACGACTCCGCCGCGATCGAGGACGGCGACGCCCCGGTCGAGCCGGAGGCCCCGCGCGCGATCGGCCGCGCCGAGCGGATCGGCCGGATGGGCGCGGCACTGCTCGTGCTGGGCGCGCTGCTGCAGCTGTCGGCGATCGTGCTGCGCGGACTCGCGGTGCACCGCGCGCCGTGGGGCAACATGTACGAGTACGGCATGGCGGTCACCTTCATCACCGTCGTCGCGTGGCTCGTGGTGATCAAGAAGTTCCCGGTCCGCCACCTCACCGGCTTCCTGCTGCTGCCGGTCGTGATCCTGATGTTCATCAACGGGACGCTGCTGTACACGGTGGCCGCGCCGGTCGTGCCCGCGCTGCAGTCCTACTGGCTCTACATCCACGTGTCCGCGGCGATCATCGGCTCCGGCGTGTTCCTGGTGCCGGGCGTGGCGAGCGTGCTGTACCTCTTCCGCACCGCGCACGACCGCAACCCGGCCAAGTTCGCCGGGTTCGGCCCGAAGCTGCCCGCCGCCGACGTGCTCGACCGGATCGCCTACCGCGCCACCATCGTGGCGTTCCCGATCTTCACCTTCGGCGTGCTGTGCGGCGCGGTGTGGGCCGAGGCCGCCTGGGGCCGGTTCTGGGGCTGGGACCCGAAGGAGACCGTCGCCTTCATCGCGTGGGTCATCTACGCGGCGTACCTGCACTCCCGCGCCACCGCGGGCTGGCGAGGCACGCGTGCGGCGGTGATCAACATCGTCGGGTTCTCGGTGACGATCTTCAACCTGTTCTTCGTCAACCTGGTGACCGCCGGACTGCATTCCTACGCAGGGGTGAGCTAGCCGGGGGTCCGCCACCCGGACTGGGCCTCGGGCGACTACCGTCGTCGCCAGGGGCCCTTCGACGTACCCGGGAGGTTGGCAACGGTGACCGGACCCAGTGAAGAGACTGCCGGCGAACAGCAGTCCGAGCAGGCCCAGGAACCGGCTGCCATGTTCTCCGAGGAACGGACCGATTCGACGCCGCACCCCGGTGCCGGGCCGTACGACGCGCAGCCGACGCAGGTCGTCGACCCGCCACCGCACGGGGCGTACCAGCCGCTGCCGCAGCCCGGCGGCTACCAGCCGCACTACGACCAGAATCTGCCGCCCCTGCAGCCTCCTGCGCCGCAGCAGCCGCAGCACGCCGCCCCGCCCGGGTACCAGCAGCCGCCGCCCGCCGCTCCGGTTCCCGGCGCCCCGCAGGGGCTGCCGCAACCGGCGTCCAGCGCGGACGAGCTGGCCACCGCGCACCTGGTGAAGCAGCAGAAGCGCACGCCGCAGTCCGGCTGGCGCAAGGCGGTGTACCTGGGCAGCGGCAAGCTGATCAACCCGGGCGAAAGCCCCGCGGACACGCGGCGGCGCGAACTGATCGCGCGGGTCAACCAGCCGCTGCGCGGGTGCTACAAGATCGCGATGCTGAGCCTCAAGGGCGGCGTCGGCAAGACCACGACCACGACCACGCTCGGCGCGACCTTCGCGTCCCTGCGCGGCGACCGCGTGGTGGCGGTGGACGCGAACCCGGACCGCGGGACGCTGTCGCAGAAGATCGCCATCGAGACCACCGCGACCGTGCGGCACCTGCTGCGGGACGCGGACAAGATCACGCGCTACAGCGACGTCCGGTCGTACACGTCACAGGGATCGAGCCGGCTGGAAATCCTGGCCAGCGAACAGGATCCGGCGGTGTCGGAGGCGTTCTCCGAGAACGACTACCGGCGCACGGTGAACCTGCTCGAGCACTTCTACAACATCGTGCTCACCGACTGCGGCACCGGTTTGATGCACTCGGCGATGAAGGGCGTCCTCGACGTCGCCGACTCGCTCGTGGTGGTGTCCTCCGGTTCGGTCGACGGGGCCCGCAGTGCCTCGGCGACGCTGGACTGGCTGGAGGCGCACGGCTACGGCGACCTGGTGAAACGCTCGGTCGTGGTGATCAACTCGGTGCGCCCGAAGGGCAGTTCCGTCGACCTCGACAAGCTGGCCGCGCACTTCGGCGCCAAGGTGCGAGCGGTGTGCCGGATCCCGTTCGACGCGCACCTGGAAGAAGGCGCGGAGATCGAACTGGAACGCCTCGGCGGAGACACCCGGCTCGCGCTGCTGGAACTGGCCGCGACGGTGGCGGACGGGTTCAACACACGTGTCTAATTGCCCCGGCTTCGCCGGGGCGCCGAGATCGCCGGGGAGCCGGTTTCTTCCCTCCCGATTCGCCCGGCCTGGGGGCCGGGCGAATCGCTCAGTCCAGAAACCGGCGCGATCTCGGGTGGTGGTTGCTAGACCGGCGAGGGTTCGGGGTGGTGCTTGCTAGACCAGCGCGGGTTCGACGAGGGGGCGCTGGTCGGACGCGTCCCCCGGGGGAAGTGGCCGCGCGGTGCGGGTCTCCATCAGGAGTCGGTGTCGTCCGGGCGGCGGTTGCGCTGCTGTTCGGAGAGCTTGCGCAGGAATTCGGGATCGTCGTCAGGGGCGACGGCCGGACGGCGCTGCGGGACGCTGATCCGCTGCGCGCCGAGTGCCCGCCACAACAGAACGGCGATGGTGATCGCGCCCACCGCTGCGAGCAAAGGAATCATGCCCGGGTCCTTCCGTCGTGCTGGCCCCCAGATTAGCCGTATTTGACTGCCCCGGCTCTGTTTGACTGCCCCGGCTTCGCCGGGGCGCCGAGATCGCCGGGGAGCCGGTTTCTTCCCTCCCGATTCGCCCGGCCTGGGGGCCGGTCGAATCGCTCAGTCCAGAAACCGGCGCGATCTCGGGAGGTGTGGTCGCCGAAAGGCGCGGTGGAGCGGCGTGTCGCGGAGAACTTTGCGGAGCTTTGCCGGAACGCGGCGAAGGGTCGTGACCGGCAAGCGATGCGGGAGGCACCCCTTGCCAGTCACGACCCTTCGGCGTTGCGAGACCCGCGGATCAGATCTTGCGGGTCGGCTCGCTCGCGTCCGTGGTGAGTTCGGCCAGAAGCTCGTTCACCTCGGACTCGCGGAACCTGCGGTGTCCGCCCGGCGTCCGGATCGAGCCGATGCGGCCCGCGGTGGCCCAGCGGGTCACGGTCTTCGGGTCCACCCGGAACAGAGCGGCCACCTCACCCGGGGTGAGCAACCGTCCGCCCATGGTTGCGGTCATTTTCCGCCTCCTTAACGCCCAACTTGCTATACCGGGGGCATCGGGCGATTTCGCCCGTCGCGCCCGGGTGGCCAACGCGGCAATCGTGGCACTTCACCCGTCGGGTACTCGAACGGTTGTCCTTGGGTAAAGAGCCCTTAAAGTGCAAAAGGGACATAACTCAGCAGATTCTCAGGATCGCTCAGCGCCGGTTGGCGGCCCGTTGACCAGGCATTTTCCGACTGACCGCGGCGAGATTCGGGTAAAGACCGAGCAAAGGCCGGGTCTGAGCGGCTTCCGGCGCTGAGGTTGCTGTGACGCAGGAGACAATCCGGGGCCGACCGGGCTGCGCCTCGCGCGCGGGCGCGCCGCATAATGAGCCGGTGGATCAGCTGGACCGGAAGATCATCGCCGAGCTGCGGGCCAACGGCCGGGCCACCTACGCCGACCTCGGCCGGACGGTGGGGCTCTCCGCGTCGTCGGTGCACGAACGCGTCGGGAAGCTCGAGGCGGCGGGCGTGATCACCGGGTACCACGCGATGGTCGACCCGAACACCGTCGGCCTCGGCGTCACCGCGCTGGTCGGCATCCATCCCACTGACACCGCCACCGACGAGGACGTCGCGGCTTCTCTCGCCGAACTGCCCGAGGTGGAAAGCTGTTACGCGGTCGCCGGCGACGAGGCCTTCGTAGTGAAGGTGCGGGTCGCGACGGTCGACGAGCTGGAGCTGACCCTGGGCAGGCTGCGCCGCATCCCGGGCGTCGGCCGCACCAACACGACGGTGGTGCTCTCCACCCGGTTCGAGGGCCGCCCCAACAACGCGGGCCTGGACGAAGAGCCGGGCAGCGGGGCGTAGCCTGTTTCGGTGTGAGCGAGACACCTGACCACCTGGCCCGTGACCTGACGGTGTACTTGATCGCGCGGTTCGCGCTCGTCGCGGTGGTCGCGGCCGTGCTTTCGCTGGTCGGCGTGCCGCTGCTGGTCGCGCTGCTGATCGGGCTCGTCGTCGGCCTTCCGCTCGGCCTGCTGCTCCTGCGCGGCCTGAACCAGCGCGTGACGGCTGGCCTGGCCAAGCGCAACGAATCCCGCGCGCGTGCTCGCGCCCAGCTGCGCTCGCAGCTGCGCGGCGAGACCTCGGCCGACGACTCCGCGGCATGAGCAAACCGCACAGCCGCGCCTGGGTCCGGGAGGCCGTCCGGATCATCGAGGCCGACGCCAACCGCAGCGCCGACACCCACCTGCACGTTTTCCCGCTGCCGCCGGAATGGGGCATCGACCTTTACCTGAAGGACGAGTCGGTGCATCCGACCGGCTCGCTCAAGCACCGGCTGGCTCGCTCGCTGATCCTGTACGGCCTGGTCAACGGCCACATTGGACCGGACACCGTGCTGGTCGAGGCTTCCAGCGGCTCGACGGCGGTGTCCGAGGCGTACTTCGCGCGGATGCTCGGCCTGCGGTTCGTGACCGTCGTGCCGCGGCGCACCAGCAAGGAAAAGATCGCGCTCATCGAGTTCTACGGCGGCGAGTGCCACTACGTCGACGAGGCACCCGCGATGTACCCGGAGGCCGAGCGGCTGGCCGCCGAATGCAACGGGCATTACCTCGACCAGTTCACCTACGCCGAGCGCGCGACGGACTGGCGCGGCAACAACAACATCGCCGAATCGGTGTTCGCGCAGATGCGTGCCGAACGCCACCCGGTGCCGTCGTGGATCGTCGTCGGCGCGGGCACCGGCGGGACGAGCGCGACGTTCGGCCGGTACGTCCGGTACAAGCGGCACACCACGAAGATTTGCGTGGTGGACCCGGAAAACTCGTCGTTCTACGGTGCCTGGGAAACCGGCGCGCTGGACTACGCGACCGGCATGCCGTCGCGGATCGAGGGCATCGGGCGGCCGCGCTGCGAACCGTCGTTCGTGCCCGGCGTGATCGACGAGATGTTCCAGGTGCCCGACGCTGGTTCGCTGGCCGCGATCCGGCTGCTGCGGGACCGCACCGGACACTGGGCGGGCGGCTCCACCGGGACCAACCTGTACGGCGCGTTCCTGCTGATTTCGCGAATGCTGGCGGAAGGCCAGGCGGGTTCGGTGGTGACGTTGCTGTGCGACGGCGGCGAGCGGTACGCGAACACGTACTACTCGGACGAATGGCTCGGCGAGCAGGGGATCGACCTCGCGCCGTATCGGGCCCGGTTCGACGAGTTCCTGCTCACCGGCCGGTTCGAGGGCTAGCTGCCTGGTACCCCAGCGTCAGCACGACGATCAGCCGGGTTAGCCGGTCTTCGAAGTCGATGCGGGAGCCGGACAGGCGCGGGTCTTTGATGGCCTCCTGCACGGCTTCGTTCGGGTGCGCCAGCGGCCACATCCCGGCAGTGAACACGAAGATCGCCGCTGATAGTTCTTGCGCGGTTTCCGGAGTGAGATCCGGCAGCGCGGTGCGCAACAAGTCCGCGGTGCGGGCGTTGTGCTTCGCGGACCGCAGCTTGTACTCCCGTGCGATCTCCGTTGAGACGTTGCGCTCCAGCACATTCGCCAGCACGCTGATCAGTTCGCACAGCACCGGCCGTGCGGCCAGCGACGAGGCGAGAGTCGCGGCGACTTCCGGCAGATCGCCGTCCAAGGCGAGCGAATCGAGCCACGCGCCGCGGGCCCGGTCGAGCACCTCCAGGTAGACGGCCTCTCGGGTGGGGAAGTAGCGCGCGACGTTCGACGCCGACAAGCCCACCCGGCGGGCCAGTTCGCGCATGCTGATCTCGCCGACGGACGACTCCGTGAGCAGCTGTTCGGCTACGTCGAGGATCTCCTCGCGGCGGGCTTCCACTTGCTCGGGACTGCGGGCGCGCTGGAAGTCGGACACGTCCGGAAGCATAACAGGACACTGCTCTCTTGATAAGAGGACAGTGTCCTGTTAGCTTCGGAAGAGCAAGAGAACAGTGTCCCGTTAACTCGCACAGGAGATCCCGATGCGCACTTGCGACCAGCTTTTCCTCGGCGGCCGCTGGACCGAGCCCGCCACGGCCGGCGTCTTCGAAATCCGTTCCCCGCACGACCGGAGGCTGGTGGGAACCGCACCGAAGGCCGCGCCCGCGGACGTCGATCGCGCGGTGGCGGCGGCTCGCCAGGCGGTCGAACCGTGGGGCAGAACTCCCTTAGCCGAGCGGGTGCGCCTGGTCGAGCGGTTCAACGCGCTGCACGCCACCCGGGCCGACGAAATCGCCGAGCTGATCACCGCGGAGAACGGCTCGCCGAGCTGGTTCACCGGCTGGACGCAGCACAACCTCCCGGAGCGCACGGCCGCGTGGCTCAAGCTCGCGCGCGAGTTCGCCTGGGAGGAGACCCTGACCGACGACGCGGGCAACCGGACGATCGTGCGGGCCGCGCCGGTCGGCGTCGTGGCGGCGGTGATCCCGTGGAACTCGCCGCATTCGGCGGCGCTGGTGAAGCTGATCCCGGCGCTGCTGGCGGGCAACCCGGTGCTGCTGAAGGCCGCGCCGGAAACCGCGCTCGACGCGATGGTCCTGGCGGAGATCTTCGCTGAGGCCGGGTTCCCCGAGGGCGTGGTGAGCGTGTTCGCGGCGGATCGCGACGTGAGCGAGTACCTGGTGACGCACCCCGGCGTGGACAAGATTTCGTTCACTGGTTCGACGGCGGCCGGGCGGCGGATCGCGTCGCTCGCCGGGCAGCAATTCAAGCGGGTCGGGCTGGAACTCGGCGGCAAGTCCGCGGCGATCGTGCTCGCGGACGCGGATCCGAAAACCGTCGCCGAGGGGATCCGGAGCGCGACGTTCGCCAACAACGGCGAGATGTGCGTGGCGCACACGCGGATTCTCGCGGCGCGCGAGCGGTACGCCGAGATCGTGGCCGCGCTCGCGGAAATGGCCGACGCGATCGTGGTCGGCGACCCGGCGAAGCCGGACACGTTCGTCGGGCCGATCGTGCGGCAGGACCAGTACGAGCGGGTGCGGTCGTACCTGCGGATAGGCGTCGAGGAGGGGGCGCGGATCGCGGCGGGCGGGCCCGAGCCGCTCGCGGACCCCGAGCTGGCGGATGGGTTTTACGTGCGCCCGACGGTGTTCGCCGACGTCACGAACGACATGCGGATCGCCCGCGAGGAGATCTTCGGGCCGGTGCTCGTGGTGATCCCGTTCGACACCGAGGACGAGGCGATCCGGCTGGCGAACGACTCCGACTACGGCCTCAGCGGCGGCGTGTGGACGGCCGACGCGGAGCACGGCGTCGAGGTCGGGCGCGCGGTGCGCACGGGGACGTTCCACGTCAACGGCGCGCCACGGCACGGGAACGCGCCCTTCGGCGGGTTCAAGGCGAGCGGGGTCGGTCGCGAGTACGGCTCGCACGGCCTGGCGGAGTTCGTGGAGTGGCAGGCGATCGCGGTGGGCCGCTAGAGCGACTGCGCGCAGGGCCGGGATCAGCGCCCGGCCCTGCGCCGGTTCGACGGTTAGTCGTTCAGCAGTTTCGCGGCGGCTTTCGGGTCTTCATACATCGCGTTGTGGCCGGTCGGGAGGACGTGAACCTGCCATTCCGGGTCGGCTTCGAGCCGGTTGCGGAGGTCGGTGAACGGCGTGCCTTCCCAGCCTGAGCAGTAGACGAACTCGCGGCGGGGGACCTTGGCGAACTCGCCGGTGAGCCGGACCGTCTGGAGCAGCGAGGCGAGCGGATGGGGCCGGCGGCGGGCGTCCCGGCCGTCGCGTTCGGGCGGGCGGACGGAGTAGCCGGTGTCCACGGCGCCGGCTACGAACGCCTGCCGGTACGCCTCGCTGGTCGAGGACCAGCACGAATCGCCGTCGTCGGGGACGTAGGCGTCGAGATGCACGACCCGGGAAACCCGGCCGCCGGCTCGGTCGGCAGCGGCGGCGATCACCAGCCCGCCGTAGCTGTGGCCGACGAGTGTCGCGTCGGTGATGCCGGTGCGGTCGAGCAGCGCCAGGACGTCGTCGGCGTGGGTGTCGAGGTTGGCGCTCGCGACTGTCGCGGCGTCGTCGTCCGGCCGCAGACCGGTCAGGGTCAAGGCGTGCACCGTGTGCCCGGAGCTCTCCAGAAACGGTGTCACCGGGTCGAACACCCAGCCGCCGTGCCAGGCACCGGGCACCAGAACGAACGTCGACATGCGATTTCTCCCTCAAACTGCAACAGCGCCTCGTCGAGAGAAAAGCCTTTCAAGAACGGCTGGTGGCTGGTTAACGCTAAAATGCCAAGTGATGCCCGGTCCCGCCAAGCCCGTCCGGAGTCCTACCTGTGGCCCTCCGGCGGCAGGCATCTCTGGCCGTCCGGCGAAACCAGCGAGCTGCAGACGCACGAGCAGGGACACCTGGTCTACGCGGCTCGCGGCGTTCTGGTCGTGCAGACCGAGTACGGAACCTCGCTCGCGCCCGCCAACCGGGTCGCCTGGACACCCGCCGGGTTCCCGCATTTCCACCGCGCCCACGGCGAAACCGACATCCGGATCGTGTTTCTCGAGCCCGCGCTGGCCCGGCTGGTCTCGGACCGGCCAGCGGTGTACCGGACGTCCGGTCTTGCCCGCGAGGTCCTGCTCGCGCTGACCGGCCCCCGCAATTACGAGGGCGGCGGCTATCGCGGGTCCGCGCTCGCTCGCCTCCACCGGGTCCTCGTCGACGAACTCCGCGAAGCGCCCGATCCGCCGCTGCAACTGCCCGCGCCGCGAGACGACCGGCTGCGGGCGATCGCGGAGCGGCTGCACGAGAACCCGGCGGACAACGCCACCCTGGCCGAACTCGGGAAAACGGTCGGAGCCAGCGCGCGCACCCTCAGCCGGTTGTTCCACAACGAACTCGGCATGACCTTCTACGAGTGGCGCACCCAGCTCCGCATCTACCACGCGCTGGTGCTTCTCGCCGACGGTCACGACACCGTGCGCACCGCTTACGCCTGTGGCTGGGCCAATCCCAGCGGCTTCATCGCAGCGTTCACCGCCGTCATCGGAACCACGCCAGGGCGCTACCGAAGCGGCCGCTAGAGCGCGAGGGCCACCGCGCTCAGCACCGCCCACGCCAGCATCGCCAGGCCGGTGTCGCGCAGGGCCGGAATCAGTTCCCGGCCCTTGCCGCCGCCACCGACCGCCTTGATCGGCTTCAGCAGCAGCGGTGCGGTGACGAAGGCGATGAACAGCAACGGATGCCAGACGCCCATCAGCACGGTCAGCGCGTACGGGACCGTCACGAGGGTCAGGTAGAGCTTGCGCGTGCCACCGTCGCCCATGCGGGTCGCGAGGGTGCGTTTGCCGGACTCGAGGTCGGTGGGGATGTCGCGCAGGTTGTTCGCGACCAGCACCGCCATCGAGAACGAGCCGACCGCGACCGCGCAGCCCAGCGCGTCCCAGCTGACCCGGCCGGCTTGGACGTAAACCGTGCCGAGGACGCCGGCCAGGCCGAAGAACACGAAGACCGCGAGCTCGCCCAAACCGTAGTAGCCGTAAGGCTTTTTGCCGCCGGTATAGAACCACGCGCCGAGAATGCAGAGCGCGCCCATCGCGAGCAGCCACCAGTATCCGCTCAGTGCGACGAGGGTCAGCCCGAGCACGCCGGCCAAGCCAAGGGAGGTCAGCGCGGCGCGCAGCACGGCCTTGGGGTCGGCCGCGCCGGAGCCGACGAGGCGCAGCGGGCCGACGCGGTGTTCGTCGGTGCCGCGGATGCCGTCGGAGTAGTCGTTGGCGAAGTTCACGCCGATGATCAGCGAAAGCGCGACCAGCAGCGCGAGCAGCGAACGCCACCAGGAGAACGCGTCGAGCGCGATCGTCGCTCCGACGCCCGCTACGACCGGCGCGATCGCGTTCGGCAGCGTCCTCGGCCGAGCGCCTTCGATCCACTCACTGACTGTCGCCATGGAGTCCATTCAACGCCATGCGATCTTCACCCGTTCGGTGAACCCGCTCAGTGCGTTCGGAGGGCGGCGACCACTGCTTGCCGATCGATCTTTCCCGGGCCGCGCAACGGGAGCGCGTCGACGAACTCGATGCGTTTCGGCGCGGCGGCGGCACCCAGCTCAGCGCGGACGGCGGCTCGCAGCGACGCTTCGTCCGCGGAGGCCACCACCATGGCCACCACCGCCTCGCCCCACTGCGGATCGGGAATGCCGACGACGCACGCGTCCCGCACCCCGGGCTGCGCGCCGAGCAGCCGTTCGATCGAGGCGGCGGACACCTTGACCCCGCCGGTGTTGATCACGTCGTCCGCGCGTCCGAGCACCTCGACGCGGCCGTCCGGCAGCAACCGGCCGCGGTCGGAGGTGCGGAAAGAGCCGTCGCGGAACGACTCCTCGGTCAGCTCCGGGGCGAGACGGTAGCCGTGCGACAGCACCGGGCCGGAGATCCACAGCCGTTCGTCGGCATCGGGCTCCACGTGCACGCCGTCGAGCGGGACGCCGTCGTAAACGCAGCCACTGGCGGTCTCGCTCATCCCGTACGAGGGAACGATCCGCACGCCTTCCTCAGCGGCTTGCGCGCGCAGCTTCGGCGAGGTAGCAGCAGCGCCCAGGATGATGCCGTCGAACGCCTTCGCTGCGGCCAGGCCCGCGCCACCGTCGTCGAGCAGCCGGACCAGCTGGGTCGGCACGAGCGCGGTGTAGCGCGGCCCGTTCTCCGCGAGCACGGGCGCGGCCGCGGCGGCGAACTCGTCCGGTCGGAAGCCGGTGCCGGTCAGGAAGGCCGGTTTCGTGCCCGCCAACCGCGCCCGGATCAGCACCTGCAGGCCGCCGATGTAGTGCGCGGGCGTGGCGAGCAGCCAGTGTCCAGGGCCGCCGAGCCGGGCGTGCGTGGCCGTCGCGGACGCGGTGAGCGCGCGCGGCGACAGCAGCACTCCCTTCGGCGCTCCGGTGGAGCCGGACGTGGCGATCACCACGGCGGTGTCCGGCTCGACCGGCTGCTCCGGGGCCATCGCTTCGAGCAGCGCCGGTGCCGACGGGTCCGCCGAGTTCAGCGGCAGCACCGCCGGACCGCCGTCGAGGGCAGCCGCCAGGGCCGCGTCGAGGGAGGCCAAGGCGTCGGGGCTGCCGTCGAGCCAGGAAAGGTGCACTGGGGCCTCCGCGGGGCTCGTGCGTGGTTACGCCGGTCAGAACCGGCGTAACCACGCACGAGGTCAGTAGTAGTACGGGTAGTCGGACCAGTCCGGGTCGCGCTTTTCCAGGAACGCGTCGCGGCCTTCGACGGCCTCGTCCTGCATGTACGCCAGCCGGGTGGTTTCGCCGGCGAACAGCTGCTGTCCGACGAGCCCGTCGTCGATCGCGTTGAACGCGTACTTCAGCATCCGCTGCGCGGTCGGCGACTTGCCGATGATCGTCCAGCCCCAGTCGAGCGCGACCCGCTCCAGTTCGGCGTGCGGCACGACCTCGTTGACCGCGCCCATCCGGTGCATTTGCTCGGCGGTGTAGTCGCGGCCGAGGAAGAAGATCTCCCGCGCGAATTTCTGTCCGACCTGCCGGGCCAGGCCCGCCGAGCCGTAGCCCGCGTCGAACGAGCCGACGTCGGCGTCGGTCTGCTTGAACCGCGCGTGCTCGGCCGAGGCGAGGGTGAGATCGCACACGACGTGCAGCGAATGCCCGCCGCCGGCGGCCCAGCCGGGCACCACGGCGACCACGGGTTTCGGCATGAAACGGATCAAGCGCTGCACCTCGAGGATGTGCAGCCGGCCGGCGCGCGCCGGGTCGACCGTGTCCGAGGTCTCGCCGCTCGCGTACTGATACCCGGAGCGTCCGCGAATACGCTGGTCACCGCCGGAGCAGAACGCCCAGCCGCCGTCCTTCGGCGACGGGCCGTTGCCGGTGAGCAGGACGCACCCGACGTCCGCGCTCATCCGGGCGTGGTCGAGCGCCCGGTAGAGCTCGTCGACGGTGTGCGGACGGAAGGCGTTGCGGACCTCCGGGCGGTCGAAAGCGATCCGGACCACCCGTTTGCCGGAGCGGGCATCTCGCGAGCGGTGGTAGGTGATGTCGGTGAAGGAGAACCCTTCGACCTCGGACCAGGCGGCGGGGTCGAACAGCTCGGAAACTCGGGCGTCATCCACGTTTGGGAGAATAGGACCTGTGGACATGATCGCTGTGCCTGACGCCGCCCCCGGGGAGAGCCCGTCGGACGGTGCCCTAACAGGGGCCTGCCGGTGAACCCGTCCACCGCGCAGGCCAGGGTCATCGTCGACGAACTCGTCCGCAACACCGTCTCGCACGTCGTGTTGTGTCCAGGATCTCGCAACGCGCCGCTGTCCATCGCGCTCTACGACGCCGCCGCGTCGGGACGGCTGCAGCTGCACGTCCGCATCGACGAGCGCGGCGCGGCGTTCCTCGCCCTCGGCATCGCGGCGCGCACCGGCCGTCCGGCGGCGGTGGTCTGCACCTCCGGCACCGCGGCGGCGAACTTCCACCCGGCCGTGCTGGAGGCCGACCGGGCGGGGGTGCCGCTGATCGTGCTCACCGCCGACCGTCCGCCGGAGCTGCGTTCCGCGGGCGCGAGCCAGGTGATCAACCAGTACGAGCTGTATGGCGACGCGGTCCGCTACTTCGACGAGCTGGCCGTGGCCGAACGCCGGGCCGGGCAGAACTCCTACTGGCGCAGCCAGATCTGCCGCGCGTGGAACGCCGCGTACGGCGAGTGGCGCTGCGGGCCGGTGCACCTGAACATCCCGTTCCGCGAACCGCTGGTTCCGGATCTCGACGATAACGGCGAGTGGTACGAATCGCTCGAAGGCCGTCCGGACGGCGAACGCTGGACCGAGCTGCCGGACTTCGGCGCGCTGCCCTCGTTCGTGGTGCCCTCGGCCCGGCACGGCCTGGTGATCGCGTGCGACACCGGTGCGCAGGCGGCGAGCGAATGGGCTGAACAGCACGGCTGGCCGGTCGTTTCGGAGACCGGCGGGCTGGGGCTGTCCGGCGCGACCGCGATGTCGTCCGGCGCTTGGCTGCTGGGCGTCGAGGAATTCATCTCGCGGCACCGTCCCGAGCAGGTGCTGTGCCTCGGCCGTCCGACGGTGTTTCGGCAGGTGCAGAAGGTGCTGTCGGACCCCGAGGTCGAGGTGCTGCTGGTTCGGCCGGATTCGGACTGGCCCGCGCCGGCGCACAACGTCCGCCAGGTCGGCCAGTGGTTCGCCGAACCGACGAAGCCCGCGGACCCGGAGTGGCTGGCGAGCTGGCAGCGCGCGGACGCCGCGGCCAGCCAAGCGGTCGCGACGGCGCTGGCCGCCGAGCCGTGGCCGAGCGGCGTGCGGGTGGCGACTGAGCTGGTCGACGCGCTGCCGGAAGGCGCGCTGCTGGTGGTCGGCTCCTCGAATCCGACACGTGACGTCGCGCTGGCTGGGCGGCTGCGGCCGGACGTCCTGGTGCACCGCAACCGCGGCGTCGCCGGGATCGACGGCACGGTTTCGACGGCCATCGGCGCGGCCACCGTGCACCGTGCGCCGTCGTACGCGCTGCTCGGCGACCTGACGTTCCTGCACGACGCGTCCGGCCTGCTCACCGGACCCGCGGAGCAGTTGCCGGACCTGACGATCGTGGTGCTGAACGACGACGGCGGCGGCATTTTCTCGCTGCTGGAGCAGGGCGCGCCGGAACACTCGGCGAGCTTCGAGCGCGTCTTCGGCACGCCGCACGGTGCGGATTTGGGCGCGCTCTGCGCGGGCTACCGGGTGCCGCACGTCGTGGCCGAGACGGTCGAAGAGTTCCGTGCCGCGTTGCGGCCCGCGCCGGGTCTGCGGGTCGTCGAGGTCCGGGTCGACCGGGCGCAGCACCGGAATCTCCACGCGCGGCTGAAGTCCGCGGTCGCGGAAGCGGTGGGGACGGTTTAACCGGCGGGGGCCGGTGAAAAATGGGGGAGTTCTTGAACGAGGCGGACCTGCGCCCGCGAGGCCGGTGGGCCTGGTTCAGCGCGGCGGTGGCGGCACTGGCCCTGCTCGGGCTGGCGTGTTCGTATTTTTCGTCGTTCCTGGTGATGGCCAGCGACAACTGCTTCGCCGGGGACAGCCGGGCGATCTGCGGCACGGGCGGACAGCAGGCGGTCCTGGTGCTGCCGTGGGTCGGCTGGTTCGCCGCGATCGCCGGGTCGTTCGCGATGGCCGGGCTGGCCGTGCGGCGCGGCTGGGGACCGTGGCCGGGGCTGTACGCGGGCCCGATCCTGTACGGCATTCCGATCGCGATCGCGTGGTGGATCGCCGAATCCGGGTGATCTTCCCAGTGGGTAAGAACCCGTCGTTCGGACGTACCTGTGGGGTTCTCGCGTGGATACGTTCGGTCGCATTGGCCACCTTGGAGGAACCATGCGATCGAGAACTCGGGCCGGAATCGGGGCGGTTGCGGCTGGAGTCGCGACGGTGCTGCTGGCGGGCACCGCTTCGGCAGTCCCGGCACCGGGCGCGCCCGGCGTCGGCGACCCGTACTACCCGAACGCCGGCAACGGCGGCACCGACGTGCAGCACTACGACATCCGCGTGAGCTACCAGCCGGAAACCGACGTCCTGTCGGGCACTACGACCCTGCTGCTGACCGCCACCCAGGACCTGTCGCGGTTCGACCTGGACTTCGCGCTCAAGGCGTCGAAGGTGCTGGTGAACAACCGGCCGGCGCAGTTCACGAACTCCACCGGCGACGGGGAACTGGTGATCACCCCGGCGCAGCCGCTGCTCAAGGGCCAGTCCGCGACGGTCGTCGTCAGCTACTCCGACAGCCCGTCGACGGAGAAGGTCGGCGGACTGAACACTTGGAAGAAGGGCGCTTTCGGCGCGCTCGGCGTCGACGAACCGCAGAGCGCGCAGTGGTGGTTCCCGTCCAACGACCACCCGACCGACAAAGCGACTTACGACGTGTCGATCGAGGCACCGGACGGGCTGGCCGCCATCACGAACGGCACGCTCGTGAAGAAAACCAAGAAGCGCGCCGGCTGGACGCGGTGGAACTGGCGCAGCACCAAACCGCAGGCGACCTACTTGACCTCGTTCATCGTCGGCAAGTACGACGTGGTCCAGTCCACCACGCCGGACGGCAAACCGTTCATCACCGCCTACGGCTCCGACCTCGGCGATTCGCTCGACGCGGCCAAGGCGAGCGTGGAGCGGACTCCGGAGGTCGACGAGTTCCTGGCCTCGCAGTTCGGGCCGTACCCGTTCGAGGCCGAGGGCGGCGTCGTGACCAGCGGGATCACCTTCTCGCTGGAGAACCAGACCCGGCCGACCTATGGTGCGCGCAACTTCGCCGCCAGCGCCAACACCACGTTGATCGCGCACGAGAACGCACACCAGTGGTTCGGCGACAACGTTTCGCTGGGCAAGTGGAGCGACATCTGGCTGAACGAGGGTTTCGCGTCCTACGCCGAGTACCTGTGGTCCGAGCACCAGGGAGAGGGCACGACCGCGGAACTCGCGCAGTACGCGTACGACTCCTATGCCGCCGACGACCCGTTCTGGCAGGTCCTGCCGGGCGACCCGGGCGAGCCGAAGCAGTTCGACCGCGCGGTGTACGACCGGGGCGCGATGGCGGTGCAGGCGTTGCGCACAACAGTCGGCGACGACGCGTTCTTCTCGATCCTCCGGCAGTGGCAGGTCGAGAAGGCGGGCAAGGCGGCCGTGATCCCGGATTTCGTGGCGCTTGCCGAGAAGGTGTCGGGCAAGCCGTTGCAGCAGCTGTTCCAGACCTGGTTGTTCACCAAGGGCAAGCCCGCCGTCGGTCCTAACGGGACGGTCGCGGCGGCCAAGGCGTTCGCCGCCGTTCCGGCGAAGCCGAAGTCGTGGGACCAGATCCAGGCGAACCACCGGGCGCTGGCGGAGGCCGATCAGCACTGAGTTCCGCTCTGAAGGTGGGGGCGCGGCTCCGCCACGCCCGGCTCTGCGGCCGGGCGTGGCGGGTGCCGCGCCCTTCCTCTGAACCGGAGTTCTCCGGTGGGCCGCCGGAGCGCTGGGGAACGCGTACGGCTTGCCCGTGCTTCACCGGCCGCACTGGCTGCCGCGTGCCGGGCTGGTCGGCGCACCGGACTAAACTCTCGGTGTGGCAGCCAGGAGTGTGCAGGCACGGCGAATCGCGTGGTTCGCCGTGTTGGGCGTAGCTGTGCTGCTGACAGTGATGTGCGTGTGCCTCGTTTTCGCCGCGTTCCGCAACGACAGCGCGATCGATTCGCACCTCGGCACGGCGAACGCGACGGTCGAGTCGGTGGCGTTCGACCGCACGATCATCCAGTACCAGACCCCGGACGGCATCGTGCACAGTCCGCCGACGGGAGTGCTGTACCCGTCCGGGCTCGCCGCCGGCCAGCTGGTGGCGATCGAGTACGACGCGACCAACCCGGAGCTGACCCGGGTCGCGGGCCGGACGGCGACGCTGACGCTGCTGCCGGTCGGGACGACGGTGCTGATCACGTGGCTGGTCGCGGGCCCGCTGCTGTGGTGGCTGCGCCGGCTGATCAAGCGGGACCGGTCCGCGCCGGTGGCGGAACCGGTGCCCGCGAAGGTGTGATCAGGTACTGACGGTCGCCGTTTCCTGCCACCAGCCCAGCACCTCGTCGGCGACCCCGGGCGCGGCGACCAGCAGCCCGTCCGTGGGCAGCGCGGCGTCCTCCCCGTGCTTGTCCAGCACCACCGCACCCGCTTCGATCGCCATCGCGACGGAGCCCGCGACGTCCCATTCGTGGTAGCTGTGCAGCACCGCGGCAGCCGCGTGGCCCAGTGCGACCTGCGCGATCGACAGCGCGGCCGACCCGAGCACCCGCACCCCGGCGTGTGCGGCGGCCGCGCGTTCGATGAACTCGCCCATCCCCGGCCACGGTCCCTTGCGCGCCAGTTCGGTGCAGACGATCGCCCCGGCGGTGCCCGCGCGGTCGACCAATTTCAGCGGCTTCCCGTTCGCCCGGGCGCCCCGGCCGCGGGCGGCGGCGTAGATCTGCGCCCGGTACGGATCCGCGACGACGCCCACCACCGGGCCGCTCGCATCGACCAGGGCGAGGCTGTAGGCGCACCACGGCACTCCGGCGACGTAGTTCGCGGTGCCGTCGACCGAGTCGACCACCCAGCGGTACTCGGCGACGTCCGCGCCGTGGTCAGCGCCGAATTCGTGGCCTACCACCGGGATTCCGGGGAACTCCGCGGTCAGCACGCGACGGGTGTGCCGTTCCAGGATCCGATCGGTGTCGGTGACCCAGTCGAACGGCGAATCCAGCGTCGCCGGGTGCGCGCCGCGGCCCGCGGTCGCGGTGATCACGTCGGTGGCGTCGTTCGCCAGCCGCCCCGCGACCTCGAGCGCTCGGGAGAGCAGCCCGGGTTCCACGGGCCGCGACGGCCTGGAAGACAAGAGGGTCATGCCTGCTTAGTCTGGGCGTTCCTGGTGTCCGGGACGCGACCGGAAGATGACATGTCGTGGCGAATTCTTCGACGGTCGGCGCCCGCGCGCGGACGCTGCGGAGTGTTTCGCCACCGTTGGCCGGTCGGTTACGCGGGATTGGCCCGCCTGGCCTGCGGTTTTGCGACAGTGGCGCGGTGCGAGTCGCCATAGTCACCGAAAGTTTCCTGCCCCAGGTGAACGGCGTGACGAATTCCGTGCTGCGGGTCGTCGAGCACCTGGTCGAATCCGCGCACGACGTGCTGGTCGTCGCGCCGGGACCGGGCCCGGCGAGTTACCGCGGCGCTCCGGTCGTCCGCATTCCGGCGCTGGACTTCCCCGGCGTGAACTCGCTGCCGATCGGCCTGCCGACGCGCACCGTGCTCACCGCGCTGGCCGAGTTCGGCCCGGATGTCGTGCACCTGGCCTCGCCGTTCGTGGTCGGTGCGCGCGGGCTCGCCGCGGCCAGACGGCTGCGGGTGCCGTCGATCGCGGTCTACCAGACCGACATCGCCGGGTTCGCCACGTCGTACGGCTTCGGCATCGGCGCACGGGCGGCCTGGCGCTGGGTGCGCCGCCTGCACTCGCGAGCCGACCGGACGCTCGCGCCATCCTCCGACTCGATCGAACAGCTGAAGCTGCACGGGGTTCCGCGCGTGCACCGCTGGGCGCGCGGCGTGGACATCAGCCGGTTTTCCCCGGCGCACGCCGACCCGGCACTGCGGGCGGAACTCGCGCCGAACGGCGAGCTGCTGGTCGGGTTCGTCGGACGGCTCGCGCCGGAGAAGGAAGTCGACCGGCTGACCGCGCTGGCCGGGATGCCCGGCGTGCGCGTGGTCGTCGTCGGTGACGGACCCGAGCTGCCGGCGTTGCGGGAACGGTTGCCTGGCGCGGCTTTCCTCGGCGCGAAGTACGGTGCAGAGCTTTCGGTCGCATACGCGAGCCTTGACGTTTTCGTGCACACCGGGCCGCACGAAACGTTCTGTCAGGCCGTGCAGGAGGCAATGGCGTCCGGGCTGCCGGTGCTCGCGCCGGACGCGGGCGGCCCGAAGGATCTCGTCCTGCCCGGCCGGACCGGGTATCTGCTGCCTGCGGACCGGGAGTCGTTCGGCCCGGCGCTGGTGGCCAAGGTCGAGGACCTGCGGGACGCGGCGTTGCGAGCCCGGCTGGGCGAGAAGGCGCGGAAAGTGGTCTTGGGCCGGACGTGGCCCGCGGTGTGCCGGGAGCTGGTCGGGCACTACGAAGCGGTACAGGGCCGAGTCGCGCGTGCGGCTTGAGCCATGCACATCGTCCAGCTGGCGAACTTCTACGGGCCGCGGTCCGGCGGGCTGCGGACCGCGCTGAATCACCTCGGCGCGGGGTACGTCGCGTGCGGGCACCGGGTGACGCTGGTCGTGCCGGGGCGGCGGTACGCGGTGGAAACCCTGCCGACGGGAGTGTGCCGGTATTCGTTGCCTGCCTTGCAGATTCCGGGCACCGGCGGTTATCGCGCGGTGGACCCGCAGCGGGTCCGTGCGGTGTTGCGGCGGCTGGAACCGGACCGGCTGGAGGTGTCGGACCGGTTGACGTTGCGCGGGATGGGCGTCTGGGCGCGGCGGAACGGGGTGCCCAGCACGGTCATTTCGCACGAGCGGCTGGACCGGTTGCTGGAGCAGTTTCTGCTGCCCGGGGTGCTGGCTCGGCACGTCGCGGACGTCGCGAACCGGCGGATGGCAGCGTCGTACGACACCGTGGTGTGCACTACTGCCTTCGCGCATGCGGAATTCGAGCGGATCGCCGCGCCCAATGTCCGGCGGGTGCCGTTGGGAGTGGACCTGGCGACGTTCGCGCCGTCGATGCGGGACACGGGGTGGCGCTCGACGCTGGCTGGGGGCGCGGACGCGCTGATTGTCCATTGTGGGCGGTTGTCGCCGGAGAAACACGTTGAGCGGAGCGTGGATACGGTCGCTGAACTGACGGAATCGGGCGCGAAGGTGCGGTTGGTGATCGCCGGCGACGGACCTCGGCGGCGGGCGCTGGAACGACGGGCCCGGGGCTTGCCGGTGACGTTCCTGGGCTTTCTGTCCGGGCGCGGAGAAGTGGCTCGATTGCTGGCCAGCGCGGATGTTTCGCTGGCACCGGGTCCACATGAGACGTTCGGGCTGGCGGCGTTGGAAGCGCTCGCTTCGGGGACGCCGGTGGTGGTTTCGGCATCCTCGGCGTTGCGGGAGATCGTGCGCCCCGGGTGCGGGGCAGCCGTCGACGATCACGCGCCCGCGTTCGCCAGTGCGGTGACCGGGTTGCTGGACAGCCCGGAGGAGCTTCGGCGGGCGGCTGCCCGGGCGCGGGCGGAGGAATTCGCCTGGCCGAATTCGGTGCGCGGGATGCTGGCCGCGCTCGGCTGACCAAAGTCCGTGAGGGGAACCCCGAGGGAATCAGAGTCCCTCAGGGTTCCCCTCACGGACGACTGGCGGGTCAGGTGCGGTAGCCGGGGTGGACGCCGGGGGCGAGGCCGCGGTCGGCGGCGATCCGGCCCAGCAGGTCGCGCAGGGTCGAGCGTTCCTCTGTGGACAGTGCGGACGTCAGCTCGGTTTCGTGTGCCGCGGCGGCTTTCGCCAGTTCGGCCATCGTTTCCTGGCCTTTGGCGCTGAGGAAAACCGCGTAGAGACGGCGGTCTTGCGGGTTGCGGCGGCGTTCGATCAGGCCTTGCTGCTCCAGGCCGTCGACCAGGGCGACCAGCCGGGTCGGCGGCGTGCCCAGTTCGGCGGCCAGCACCTGCTGGCTCTCCCCGGGGCGCCGAGCGATCGCCCGCAGCAGGCCGGTCTGCGGCGGGGTCAGGCCCAGGTCCGCGACGCGTTCGGCGAAGCGCTGGGTCGCGTGTGCGCCCAGCTGGGCCAGCAGGAAGGCGCTGCCGAACTGCGGGGGTCCTTGCATGCCCTGAACCGTATCGCTTGACAATCCATTACACCAGTGTAATCGTTCTAGTAGTGAAACTAATTGACCTGGAGATTTGCCATGACGACCATGACTAGGCAGCAGAGTGGCCCGCCGTTGCTGGCCCCGGCGCTGGCGTTCGGAGCGCTGACCGTCGCGTCGGCGGTGCTCGGGGCGGCGGGGACGCGGCCGGATTCCAGTGCGGCTGAGGTCGCCGCGTATATCGGCGGCAACCAGGGCGTCGTGCAGCTGCTCGCGTTCGCGGTGTTCGGCGCGTCGGTGCCGTTAGCGGTATGGGCGGCGACGGCCTATCGGAGACAACGGCGGCTCGGCGTCGCGGCACCGGGCGCGGTGATCGGGCTGACCGGCGGCGTGCTTTCGGCGGCCGCGCTCGCGATGAGCGGGTTGATCACCTGGACCGCCGCGCAGGCCAGTGCGGCACCCGAAGTGGCGCGGGCGTTGACCAGTCTCGCGTTCGCGTCCGGCGGGCCGGGCTTCGTGGTGCCATTGGCGTTGCTGATCGCCGGGATCGCGGTGCCCGCGTTGTTCCTGAAACTGTTGCCGCGCTGGATGTCGATCGCCGGGCTGGTGGTCGCCGCGGCCGCCGTGCTCGCCTCGCTGTCCTTGCTGACCCCGGCGCTGTATCCGCTGAGTCCTTGCTGACCCCGGCGCTGTATCCGCTGATCCCGGTCGGCCGGTTCGGCGGGCTGGGGTGGCTGGTCGCCGCCAGCGTCCTGCTCCCGCGCGACCGCGCGGCACGGACGGACTAATCTCGGACCCATGCCCCGAGCGAGCCTGGACAAGGATCCGCACGAAGTCGCCGCGATGTTCGACGGTGTCGCGTCCGGTTACGACCGGGCGAACTCGTTCATGACGTTCGGGTTCGACCGGCGCTGGCGCACCACCACGGCGCGCGTGCTGGACGCCAAGCCGGGGGAGAAGGTGCTCGACCTGGCGGCGGGCACCGGGGTGTCCACCGTCGAGTACGCGCGCGGCGGAGCCTGGTGCCTCGCCGCCGACTTCTCCGTCGGGATGCTCAAGGCGGGGCTGCACCGGAAGGTGCCGATGGTCGCCGCGGACGCGATGTGCCTGCCGTTCGCCGACGACAGCTTCGACGCCGTCACCATCTCGCTGGCGCTGCGGAACTTCGTCGACACCAAGGGCGCGCTCGCCGAGATCCGGCGAGTGGTCAAACCGGGCGGCCGGCTGGTGATCTGCGAGGTGTCGACGCCCACCTTCGCCCCGATCCGGTTCGTCTACCGGCGGTTCATCCTCAAGCTGCTCACCTGGGTCGGCAGCCGGTCCTCGACCAACCCCGAGGCCTACTCCTACCTGGCCGAATCGATGCTCGCCTGGCCCGATCAGCGCGGGCTCGGCGAGATCATCGCGAGCGCCGGATGGACCGAGGTCGAATGGCTGAACCTCACCTTCGGCGTCGTCGCGATCCACCGCGCGCGCAAGCCGGCCTGACTCCGCCTCCTCCCCTCCACCGCCCTCGCCGGGAGCGGCTGAGTCACGCTGTATTTTCGGGGTATGACGACCTCGCGCCGCCGCAACCCGGACCACGACGCCGAAGTGATCGTGGTCGGGGCGGGACCGGCTGGTTCGACCGCGGCCACGTACCTCGCCCGGGCGGGCGTGGACGTGCTGCTGCTGGAGAAGACCGAGTTCCCGCGCGAGAAGGTGTGCGGCGACGGCCTCACGCCGCGCGGCGTGAAGCAGCTGATCGATCTCGGTCTCGACACCAGCGAAGAGGCCGGCTGGGTGCGCAGCCGGGGCCTGCGGATCCTGACCGGGGATCTCACGCTGGAGTTCGATTGGCCGGATCTCACGGATTACCCGCCGTACGGCGTCTCCCGCACCCGACACGACTTCGACGATCTGCTCGCGAAGACCGCGGTGAAGGCTGGGGCGCGGTTGTACGAGCGCACCACGGTTACCGGGGCGATCACGAACGCTTCCGGTCGCGTCGTCGGGGTCGAGGCGAAGGTCGGTCCGGAGAAGACACCGGTCAGTTACCGGGCGCCGTTGGTGCTGGCTTGCGACGGGGTTTCGGCGCGGCTCGCGCTGAGCGTCGGGATCGACAAGAACGAGAAGCGGCCCATGGGGGTCGCGGTGCGGCGGTATTACAAGAGCCCGAAGCACGACGATCCGTTCATCGAGGGGCACCTCGAGCTGTGGGACCGGTCTGATCCGCGTGATCCGAAGCTGCTGCCCGGGTACGGCTGGGCGTTCCCGCTCGGCGACGGGACGGTCAACGTCGGGCTGGGCATGCTGTCCACATCGGCGTCGTTTCGGAACACCGACTACCGGGCGCTGCTGCGGCAATGGCTGGACGGCACCCCGGAGGAATGGGGGTACCGCGAGGAAAACGCCATCGGCAAGGTCGGCGGGGCCGGGTTGCCGATGGGGTTCAACCGGACGCCGCACTACCGGGACGGGCTGCTGCTGCTCGGGGATGCCGGCGGGATGGTGAGTCCGTTCAACGGCGAGGGCATTTCCGCCGCGATGGAGTCGGCGCAACTCGCGGCGGAGGCGGTGGTGCAGGCGTTGGCTCGGCCGGAGGGGCCGTCGCGGGAACGGGCGCTGGAGGGGTATCCGCGGGCCGTTGCCGAGTTGATGGGCGGGTATTACCGGCTGGGGAACGTGTTCGCGAAGCTGATCGGGAAGCCGAAGATCATGCACGCGGCTACCAAGTACGGGCTGCGGGTCAACAAGATCCTTCCCTTGGTGTACAAGGGGCTTTCCGGGTGCTACGACGCTCGGGGCGGGGACGGGGTGGATCGGTTGATCGCTGCGTTGGCGCGGGTTACGCCTAGTCCTCGGTGACGGCGGGCGGGCCTCGGTCTCGGGGCGGCGGCTCGTCGCCTGGCGGCGACATTGCCGTCGAGAGGTGAGACGGGCACCCCGATTTTTTAGTGTGACTACGGCGCGGGGGTGCTTGTCAAGGCGGGAAAGATGCCTTGACAAGCACC
>NZ_ASXG01000133.1 GCF_000411975.1 Amycolatopsis orientalis DSM 43388 | reverse complement strand
GGGCCTGTCCGTGATCTTGTGGGTGGTGGGTGATCTTGACCATGCTGGGGCGGGTGCTCCGGTTGGAAGGGATCGAGGTTGACGGATAAGGACAGGGCGGCCGAGGCGGCTGGTGTTGAGGACGGTCTCGACGTCCGCGTTGCGCGTGAGCTGATCGACAGGGCGCGCGCGGACGGGGTGTCGCTGGTCGGGCCGGATGGGCTGCTGCGGCAGCTGACGAAGGCGGTGCTGGAGACGGCGCTGAACGCCGAACTGGACGAGCATCTCGGCTACGCGAAGGGTGATGCGGCCGAGAAATTCGGCACCAATGAGCGGAACGGGTCGTCGGCGAAAACGGTGCGTACCGATGTGGGCGAGGTACGCATTGACGTACCGCGTGACCGGGAAGGCACCTTCACGCCGCGGATCGTGCCGAAATACGCTCGACGGGTCGAAGGATTCGACGACGCCGTCATCTCACTCTACGCAAAAGGACTCACGACGGGCGAGATCCAGGCCCACCTATCCGACATCTATGACGCGAAGGTATCCCGCGACCTGATATCGAAGATCACGGACAAGGTGGTCGAGGATCTGAATTCGTGGCAAGCGCGGCCACTGGACAAAATCTACCCGGTCGTGCTCATTGATGCTATTCATGTCAAGATTCGCGACGGGCAGGTGGCGAACCGTCCGATCTATGTCGCCGTGGGGATCACCCTGGCCGGCGAGCGGGACGTGCTGGGAATGTGGGTCGGCACTGGCGGCGAGGGCGCCAAGGGCTGGATGAACCACCTGTCCGACCTGAAAAACCGAGGCGTGGAAGACATCCTCATCGTCGCCTGCGACGGCCTGAAAGGCCTGCCTGATGCGATCACCGCGTTGTGGCCGCGCGCGGAGGTCCAGTTGTGCGTGGTCCACCTGGTGCGAGCGAGCCTGCGATACGCGTCCAAAAAGTACTGGTCGGCGATCACGAAACGACTCAAGCTCATCTACACCGCACCCAACCAGGAGGCAGCGGAAGCGGAATTCACTGATTTCTGTACCGAGTGGGAGGATACCTATCCGGCAATGATCCGGCTCTGGCGCAGCAACTGGGAACAGTTCATTCCGTTTCTGGCGTACCCGCCGGAGTTGCGGAAACTCGTATATACGACGAACGCGATCGAGAGCCTGAATTCCCGGTTCCGGCAGGCCACCCGACGCCGCGGCCATTTCCCTAACGAGCAAGCCGCATTAAAAGTGCTCTACCTCGTGATCCAAAACCCACTCAAAAACCGTTCAAATATCACAGGAAAAGTAGTAGGTTGGAAACAAGCGTTGAACACGCTCGCCATGCACTACGGCGACCGGCTCGACGCGCAGCACTGACAAGGCGATCACACCGTCAACCCACAAGATCGCTGACACGCCC
>NZ_ASXG01000132.1 GCF_000411975.1 Amycolatopsis orientalis DSM 43388 | reverse complement strand
ACAAGCACCAGAAGCGTTCCCCGGAGGTCCCAGCCATGAAAGAAGGTACCGCTATCAGCACCACCGTGACGGTGCGCGGCATCCGGTTGCACATCGACGTGCGGCCGGGGGAGGGGCCGCCGTTGCTGCTGTGCAACGGAATCGGCGCGAACCTCGAGCTGCTGGACCCGCTCGTCGAAGCACTGCGAAGCCAGACCGGGCGGAAGATTCCGGTGATCCGCTTCGACATGCCGGGCACCGGCGGCTCGCCGGTCACCCGGCTGCCGCGCCGGATGCCGCAGCTGGCCCGGATGCTCGCCGATCTGGTGCGCTCGCTCGGCCACGACGAGGTCGACGTGCTCGGCATCTCGTGGGGCGGGGCGCTGGCGCAGGAGTTCGCGTACCGCAACCCGCGGTTGTGCCGGCGCGTCGTGCTCTGCGCGACCAGCATGGGCATGGTGATGGTGCCGGCCAAGCCGTCGGTGCTGCTCACCCTCGCGAGCCCGTTGCGCTACTTCGGCCCGCGGCACCTGCGCGAGACCGGCGCGCGGCTCTACGGCGGGGGATTCGGCGACGATCCCGAAGTCGCCGAGCACTTCGCCGCGGCCACCCGGGCGCCCGATCCGCTCGGCTACTACTGGCAGATCGTCGCCGGCGCCGGCTGGACGAGCGCGTGGTACCTGCCGCTGCTGCGCCAGCGGGTGCTCGTGCTGGCCGGTGACGACGACCCGATCATCCCGGCCGTCAACGCGCGTCTCATGGGACGGCTGCTGCGCCGCGGCACCGTCCGCCTCGTCCCCGGCGGCGGACACCTCGCCCTGCTCACCCATTCCGCCGACCTCGTCCCGCTCATCCACGAATTCCTGTCCTGAGGAGACCTCCGATGCTGAATCTCGCCATGCTGCTGGAAGAAAGCGCCGCCACGCATCCGGGCCGCGACGCACTCGTCGCCGGGGACGCCCGGATCACCTACCAGGAGGTGAACGCGGCCGCCAACCAGGTCGCGAACCTCCTGCGCGCCAACGGGATCGGGCGTGGCGACACTGTCGCACTGGCCTCGGTGAACGTGCCGCTGTTCCCGATCGTCTACTACGGAGTCCTGAAAGCCGGGGCCGCGGTGGTGCCGTTCAACGTCCTGCTCAAAAGCCGCGAAATCGCTTACCACCTGCGCGACTCCGGAGCGAAGGCGTTCTTCTGCTTCCCCGGCGGTCCCGGCCTGCCGCTGGAGGAGGAAGGCCGGGCCGGATTCGAGGAAACCCCGTCGTGCGAGCTTTTCTTCCTCCTGGACGACGCCTTCGCATCTGTCCTTGACGGACAGTCGCCGGTGTTCGAGACCGCTGATACCGAAGCCACCGACACCGCCGTCGTCCTCTACACCAGCGGAACCACGGGTACGCCGAAAGGCGCGGAACTGACTCACGCCAACATGCTGCTCAACGCGTTGACCTGCCACCGCGTCTTCGGAACCGGGAACCACGACGTGCACCTCGTGACCTTGCCCCTGTTCCACTCCTTCGGCCAGAGCGTGCAGCTCAACTCCGGCTTCGGCGCCGGAGCGACCCTCGTGCTGCTCCCGCGCTTCGATCCGCAGGCCGCGCTCACGCTCATGCAACGCGAGCGCGTGACGTTCTTCGCCGGCGTCCCGACGATGTACTGGGGTCTGATCAAGGCCGACCCGGCCGAACACGACCTGCCCGCGATCGCGGCGAACCTGCGCATGGCCGTGTCCGGCGGGGCGGCGCTGCCGGTGGAGATCCTGGAACAGGTCCACAAGATCTACGGAGTCCAGATCCGCGAGGGCTACGGCCTGTCCGAGACGAGCCCGGTCGCGACGTTCAACCACCCCGGCCGCGTCGCGAAGCCCGGCTCGATCGGCCAGCCGGTGTGGGGCGTCGAGCTGAAACTGATCGACAAGGACTGGCAGGACGTCCCGGACGGCGAAGCGGGCGAGATCGCGATCCGCGGGCACAACGTGATGAAGGGCTACCTCGGCCGCCCCGAAGCGACGGAGGCGGTGCTGCGCGACGGCTGGTTCCGCACCGGCGACATCGGCACCCGCGACGAGGACGGCTACTACACGATCGTCGACCGGGCGAAGGACATGATCGTGCGCGGCGGGTTCAACGTCTACCCGCGCGAACTGGAGGAAGTGATCCTGACCCATCCCGACGTCAGCCTCGTCGCCGTGGTCGGCGTGCCGCATCCCAGCCACGGCGAGGAGGTCAAGGCGTTCGTGATCCGCAACCCCGGCGCGACCCTGACCGAGGCCGAACTGGTCGCGTGGTGCAAGAACGCCATGGCCGGGTACAAATACCCGCGGCTGGTGGAATTCCGCGACGAACTCCCGATGACCGGGACCGGGAAGATCCTCAAACGCGAACTGAAGTGAGACGGGTTCAGCCGCGCCTCCGGCATTCGCTGCGTGGTGGTCGAGCCGGGCGGACTGGGCTGGCTCCTCAACGCAAGCCTGGGAGGGTGCGCGTCAGGCCGAATAGCCGACTGAGTCCTCCGTCGCGCTGAGCGCTGGTCGAACGTCGCGCCGAGCGCTGGTCGAAGCGCAGCAGCATCCGGGCGAGCGTGCACCGCCGGCGGCCATTTCCTCGACGGCCGCCGAGCTTGCGTGCTCGCTCGGCTGGTTAGTGCCAGGGCGCGGGCCCGGTGCGGCTGGACCATGCGGCGAGCGCGTCGGCGTCGAAGAGGCGGATGCCGAGGTGTGCGCCGTATTGCTGTGCCTGCTTCGTAAACGTCGACGTGGTGACGATGGCGGCGACGTGGGCACCGTGGACGCTGAAGCACGTCTCGCCGAACTTCTGCAGCTCTGGCCCGATGACCTTGTTCGTGGGGACGTATCGCTTGGCGTGGAGCACGATCTTCCGGCCGTCGGGTGCGAACGCGATCACGTCGGCGCCGAGGTCTCCTGTCCTGCCAACGGGTTGCGCGTGGGCGCAGCCGTCGCGCGCGCACAGGAACGCGAGAGCTTCCTCGAACTCGCGGTCACCCATCATCTGGTACCGGCTGATCTCGTGGGACCTGGCTGCCGCGGCCGCCAGACGCGTCTGCTGCGCACGGTTCCGCGAGTGCAGCCACACCACCCATCCGGCGATCGGGGCTCCGACTGCCACTGCGAGCGCACCCGGGGGAACGGAAGGGTACGCGCTGGGTGCCGGTTCGTTCACCGCCAGAGTGAGCTGTGTTTCCGGACAAATCGCTGCGCAGGCGCGGACGTTACACCCACGAAAATCAGTCATGCGCGTGCTGCCCTGACCGGTCACGTCGCGCGCAACGTCTCGACGAACAATTCCTCGACATCCATTCGCCGGCTGGAAAGTCCCTGCTCCCAGTGGTACCGCAGGAAAGCGTCGATGGTCGTCCGGTTGGCTTCGACGCCGTACCGCCAAGGGTCGGAGCCGAGCAGTTCCAGGTTGCGGTCGACGGTCTCGTTCAGCCACGGGATCATCGGTTCGACGAAGTTGGTCGTTCGTTGCTGGTGCAGGCGGTCCAGCGCCGCGGCTCGGCTGGTGTCGAACGCGGCGTAGATCCGCGGGGCCAGGGTCGGATCGGCATCGACCGCCGCGCGCTTCATCACCATGACGTGCGCGATGGGGAAGATGCCGGTGCGTGCGAAGTATCGGCGCTCGACCGCGCCGTAGTCGGGGAACAGCCGGCGGATCCTCGGCGACCTCGCGAGCACGGCCCGCGGGACGTTCCCGGAGATCAGCGCGTCGAGGTCGCCGGATTCGAGCATGCGCCCCAGATCGGCCCCTTCGGCCGCGCGGCGGACGGTCACCTGGGGAGGGTGCAGGAACGGAATGTAGTCGATCTTGCCGATCGGGCGATCGAGTCCGCCGACGAGCCAGCTGCTGTCGGCTGGGTCGAGGCCGTAGTCGTCCGCGAGGATTCCTTTGGCCCAGACGCCGGCGTCGTGGCCGTAGGTGACGAATTCGCCGATCCGGCGGCCGCGCAGATCCCGGGGCCGGGCGATGCCGCTGTCGGCGTTGACGTAGATCGCGGAGTGCCGGAAAACCCGGGCGGGGAACACCGGCAGCGCGACGAACGGCGGCTCGTCCCAGTCGAGCGTGCGCAGGTAGTAGGTCATGCCCAGCTCGGCGATGTCGAAGGCCTGGTGCCGGATCATTCGCTCGAACACCTGGGTGGCGATCGCCGGATGCTCGGTGACCAGGTCCGCGCCCTCGACCCGCACTGTGCCGTCATCGAGCGCCCGGAACTGGTCGTAGGGCAGCGAAGCCAGCGTCAGCCGCTGCGCGCTCATCGCCGGATCCCTGCGCGCACGCGCTCCCAATTGCCGAATGCGATCGACTCGCGCGCCGTGTCGTCGAGCGGTGCTTGCTCCAGGAATGCGCGAGCCCCGGACAGCGACGACGCTTCGAAGAGGTAGTCCGTCGCGAACATGATCCTCTCGGTCCCGATTACCTCGATCGCCCAAGCCAGGTAGCGCCGGCTGCGGATCCCGCTGGGCGTGACGTACAGGTTGTCGCGCACGTACTCGGCCAGCGGCCGGGCCGTGCCCGCCGAGGACGCGAGGTGCTGGACGCGCTCTAGGTAGAAGAGCACGAGCTCGCCCCAGTGTCCGAGCACGATCTGCAAATCCGGGAACTGATCGAACACGCCCCGCAGGACGAGCCTGAGGAACTGCACGCCGGCGTCGTAGTGCCAGCCGATGCCATGCGTGGCGAACCCGGCGGAGATTTCCGGCGGAAAGCCCGCGTAGTAATGCTCCCGAACCGCGGGCGGCGGCGACTGCGGATGCAGGTGCAGCGGGACGCACAGATCCTGTGCTGCCTCGAAGACAGGCCAGAACGAGTGGTCGTCGAGGTTCGTGGCACCGGTTCGTCCGTAAAGCATCGCGCCGTCGAGTCCGAGCACGGTGACTGCGCGCCGCAGCTCGTCGGCGGCGGTCTCGGGGGTGCTCGTGGCGAGGGCGGCGAGCCCCTGGAAATGCTCCGGGTCGTTGCGGACCGTCTCCGCGAGGACGTCGTTGGTGGCTTCCTGGAGGTGCCGTGCGTCGGCAGCCGGAAGGTTCTGCAGAGCGGGGGTTGTCAGGGACAAGACCTGCACGTCCAGTCCGGTGGCAGCCATCGCCGAGCGCCGCTCTTCGCCGAGTTCGAGAAGCCGCCGCCCGGTTTCGCCCTCGGCGGACGCGGCGAAGGCGACATCACGATGGACAGGGTCGAGGCGGCTCCACGCGTCGAGCACGGCGGGGGTCACGAAGTGTTCTTCCAGTCCGATGAGTTTCATTTCGCGTGCCTCACCGTGTCCTCAGGACCCGAGCAGCTCGGGTACGAAGATGTCGTCGCTGGTCAGCTGCGTACGCGACAGGCCCTGTTCGTGGTGGTACCGCAGGAAGGTGTCCACCGCGAGCCGGTTCTTCTCGACCCCGTACGGCCACCAGTCGTCCGAGAGCAAGCGCCGGTTCCGCTCGAACAGGTCGCTGAACCAGGGGGTGATCAGACCCATGTGCTGCTTGGCCGCCTGATCCAGATACGTCTTCCGCGTCCGGTCTTTCGCCGCGAGGAACGCGTCGTAAACCGCTTTCGCGGCACCGGGATGGGCCTGGTGAAAGTCCTTGCGGATCGCGACGACGTGCATCATCGGGAAGATCCCGGTCCGCGCGAAGTATTCTCGCTCGACTGACGCGCAGTCGGGAAAGAGCCGGCGGATCCGGCCGGAACCGTCGAGGACGGACTGGGGCACGTCGACCGACAGCAGCGCGTCGATCTCGCCCGACTCCAGCATCGCCGCGAGGGTCTCGCCGGCTCCGGCGTGCCGGACGGAAACGCCGTCGGGCACCGGCTGCGGCACCCAGTCGAACGAGGGGATCGGGTGGTCCGTTCCGCCGATCACCCACCGCATCTGTTCGGGACGAACGCCGTACTCCTGCGCGAGGACGCCTTTCATCCACACGCCCGGATCGTGTCCCCAGAGGGCGAACTCGCCCACTGTCTTGCCGGCGAGGTCTTGCGGCCGGGTGATCCCGCTGTCGGCGTTGACGAACAGGGAGGAGTGCCGGAAGTTGCGGTTCGGGAAGATCGGCAAGGCCAGGAACGGCGACTCGGTCGTGTCCCACATGCGCAGGAAGTAAGTCAGTCCCAGCTCGGCGACGTCGAATTCGCCGGCGACCATGCCCCGGAAGATGTCCGACACCAGCCCGGCCGTGGTCGCCGCGACCTCGAAGCCCTCGATCGGCTGGGTCCCGTCGAAGACGTCCGCGGCGTGCTCGTAGCGGTAGCCGCCGATCCTGAGTGCGGGTGCGCGCATGGCCGTTCCCCTCCGTAAAATGAATGAGCTTTCACGGAACAGGATGCGCTCGCGTCGCGGTATCGTCAAGGTGAAAGGTTGTTCACCATGGGGGTGGAGGTTCGGATGCCGCGACTCAGCCAGAACCGGCGCACGGCGAACCGGGCCGCGATCGTCGACGCGGCGCGCCGGTGCTTCGCGCGCAACGGGTATCACCAGACGTCGATGCCGCAGATCGCAGCCGAGGCAGGCATCTCGACCGGGGCACCGTATCGGTATTTCAGCGGCAAAGAGGACTTGGTCGTCGAAGTCGCGCAGCTTGCCTTCGAGTCGGTCTTCACCCCGATCATGCGGCTTGTCGAAGAGTCCGACGAGATCACGGTAGGCGACCTGGTCGGACGTGCCGCGCAGGCGCTGACCCCGCCGACCGGCGCGGGAGCAGCGGAACAGGCAGAACTGCTGCGGTGCGGCGTCGATGCCTGGGGAGAACTCCTGCGCAATGACCATCTGCGCGCGCACGCGATCGAAGGCCTCGACCGCACCGTGGAGCACCTAGCCCAGGCGCTCCGGCGAGGGCAGGCCAACGGTTCGGTGCCGGACGACCTCGACCCCGGCAACACCGCGCGGATCATCGTCGCTTTTGTGCACGGGCTGATGCTGCAGCGGGCAGCGTTTGGGCTGACGGACGTCGAAAGCCTTGTCCGTGAGGCGAGAACTCTCACCGGCCAGTCCGGTCAGCGCAGAGGCGATCGCGCTGGCGTCGAGGAGTGAGTGGGACACCCTGATCGCCGCCTGACACGCAACACCAATGAAGAACGCGGTCCCGACGACGTACGGGGCTCGTGGTCACGGCGGGGACGCCGATGGTCAGAGTGCTGGCGAAGGACAGTGCGAGCGAGCGCGCCCAGCAGGAATCCGTAGGTGCGGTCCGACAATCCGACGGGTGATCCAGCTCCGGCCGCGTACCGGGTGAGGATTGCGAATGTCGCGCGGGTGGCGAGGTTGAACAGTCCGATCAGGACGGTCAACTTGCGCAAAAGCCGTTGGTGCCAAACTGCGACACGATCGATTGTGCCGCGATCTCGTAGATCGTCTCTGCCGTGTCGGCGCGAAACAGGATCACTTACAGAGCCCAGATCGTGTCGGTTCCGACCACGGTGTCTCAGAGAATGCAGCGCTTGGACTCCACTCAGGAATTGGGAGTGGGCAGGAGTTCGGTCAGGCGCTGGACGGCGAACGGTACGAATGCCGTGGTCGGGAGGAGGCGGCAGGCAGCTGCACCGACTTGTGCTTCTGCGATGCCGGCCTTCGCCTCGAACTCCTTGCCGACGATGGGAAAGAACGTGTCGTTGTCGTTGCCGACGTCGAGCGTTTCGATCCAGACACGCTCGCCGTTGACCAGGTGAGGGAATCGGCGGACCTTGAGCCGGGGGCAGGGGGTGAGGGTTTCGGCGTGGTGCAGGAATGAGTTCCGGTCGTGGCCGACGCCGATGAGCAGGATGTAGGCGCCGAGGTCGTGCAGGCGGCCGAACGGCGAGGTGCGGCCGAGCGCGAAACCGAGGGGCTGGTGTGCCACGATTTCGGCCGCGTGTGCGCCGACCGCCGCGACCGAGGCCTGCGGGTGCGGACTTCGAAGACTCTCCGGCCGCCTCCGGAGCGCTTCGGGGATCGCGCCCATGCTGGACGGAAGGTCGGTGTGGAAGAGCGGGACTGCGGCGCGGCGCTCGCGAATGGCTGGGGTGGGGATCCGGGGGTGGAGAGGATCGGGGTCGGTGACCTGGCGGGTGAACGCGGGGGTCACCACAGTCCCGTCGGGCCCGACCGCTGCGGTGAGGGATTCGATCACGGTGTCGGCTCCGCCTTCGACGTGTCCGAGGCTGGACAGCGACGAGTGGACGATGAGGTTCATGCCAGGTCGCACGCCGAGTCGTTGCCAGCCGTCGCGGAGAGCGCCGGCAGTCAGGGGTTCGTTTCGGGGCGTGCCCATCAACCTTGCCTCTCGCATCGGAAACGGGTCCTGATCGAACCTACTGTGGTGGTCGGTCAGCCGGTGGGGACCAATGCTCACGGGGCCGCAACGCCGACTAGCTGACCAGAGCACCGACGCGCCGGTCCGGGGAGCGAAGAGTCGGGAGCCGTCAGGTACATCCGGGCACTTCTCGGAGCGGTTGACCGAGACCAGCAGCGCGAGGGGAAGCCCGGCTGAGCCGCCCGATCACTGCGTGCGGGGCGGGGCAGCCGGAAGTTCCGCGAGCAGCTCCGGGTAGGCGGTGAAGGCGGCGACCTGCAACTGCGCCACGAGGCGCTGGGCGGGATCTTCGACGTCGATGCCGAATATGTCGCGGATTCGGGTGAGCCGGTATTTGAGCGTGTTGCGGTGCACGTAGACCGCGCGGCCGGCGGCGGTCAGGTCGCCGCCCGCGTCGAAGAACGCGCGCAGGCTCGCCAGGTGCTCGGTGCCGCAATCCCGGTCGCTGACCACCATCCCGGCGACGCCGCCCTGCAGCAGCCGCGGTCGCTCGCGCAGGATTTCGGTGATCTCGGAGAGGATCGCGTCGGCGACGGAGTCGTCGAAGGCGAGCACCCGGCGCGACTCGTCGAGCAGCGGGAGGTCGAGCAGCCGGTCGGCGGCGCGGCGCGCCTCGGCGAGCTGGGCCGCGGACGCGATTTCCCCGCTGATCGCCGCGCGCAGGCTCAGATGCAGTTGCCGGTCCGCCTGTCCGGTGATCTCCCGGGCCAGCCGGGCCGGTTCGTCCGGCGTGCGATCGGCGACCGGGAACGTCGCGTAGATGCGCCCGTCGCACGAGGTGACCGCGCCGCGCCTGCGCGACGCTTCCACCCGCAGCGCCACCAAATCCTCGAGCGGACGGAGCTCGGGGGTGGCCGGCGCCGGTCCCGGCCGGTCCGGGACGAACGCGACGAGCCGGAAACACACCCCGTCGAGACCTAGGTGGCTTTGCACAGTGGCGGCGTTGGCCCGCCCGGCGAGGGCGTTGCGCAGCAGGTCGCTGCGCAGCCTGCGGTCGAGGTCCTCGCTGATCCGCGACCGCAGCAGCTGCAGCGCGGCGACGCGCGCGGTTTCGGCGAGCAGATCGGCCGAATGCTGGTCGAGCTTGTGCTTGGCCTCGGCGACCCAGAGGTAGCCGAGGATGTCGCTGCCGCCGCGGATGGCGGTGACGAGCCGGGTCGCGCCGTCCGGCGGCACCACCCGGACCGGGGTCAGGCTCTGGCGCACCCGCGGCAGGATTCCGGTCGACTCGCACCAGTCCATGAACTCGCGCGGCGGCCTGCGGTGCAGGATCGAATGCTCCCTGATCTCGTCGATCGGGTCGCCGAGGCTGGAGAACGCGATCACCTCCATCCGCTCGTCGTCGATGATGACCGGTCCTTCGAGCATCGCGGCCGCCGAGTTGGCCAGCGCGAAAAGATCGCCGAAGGGGACGCCGCGCTCGTCCGGCACGGTGGCCGCGGCCGACGCGATCGAGGTGCGCGCCAGCGAATGCAGCTGGTCCCAGGACATTTCCGGGGAGATCGCGAGCACAGTGGCGCCGTACGCCTCGCCGAGCGCGCGGAGCCGTGCGCGTTCGGCGTCGCCGTGGATCTTGAAGGCCAGCACGGTTTCCGGGCCGACCTCGGCGACGAGGCGCTCGGTGTCCGGATCGGCGGCGCGCAGCCCGATGCCGAGCACGAGGTCGCCGGGATTGATCTGCACCGCCGTGCTCGTGTCGTGGATCAGCACGGCCACCACCGGCAGGTCGAGCCCGGCGGGAGAGTGCAGCACGTCGACGAAATCCCCGCCCACCAAACCGAGGAAGGTGTCCAGGGTGAGTCCGGCAGCGCCCATGGGGTGTCTCCCTCCGGGCTGCTCAGCGCGCGCTGGGCACCCCTTCGACGTCGGTGTCGGCGGAAGAGCCTCCGGCATTGTCGGCCATCGGCGCGGTCCCGGCAAAGCCCGCGAACAGGTAAGCGTAGACCCCGACCGCCGCGACGAGCGCGTCGATCTCGACGTACTCGTCGACAGTGTGGGCGACCGCGAGTTCGCCGGGCCCGAACACGACCGACGGGATGCCGAGCTGGTTGCGCATGAACCGGGCGTCGGTGGTGAACGGCAGCCCGGTCGTGCCCGGTTCCTGGCCGGTCATCGCGGCGAACGCGTCGGCCACGTACCCGACGAACGGGTGTCCGGGGGCGATCTCCGACGGTTCGCAGAACGTGTCGACCCGCAGGTCGTAGTCGGTCCCGCGGACGAGTCCCAGCGAGGCGATCCGGTCGACGATGCCCTGGACGGCCATGGCCCGGCTCTCGCCCGGCAGCACCCGGCGGTCGATCTCCAGCCGGCATTCCTCGGGCACCACGTTCGGCCCGCTGCCGCCGCGGATCGTGCCGACGTTGCACGTCGTCCTGCCGAGCAGCGGGTGCGGCGTCTGCGGGAATTCGTTGTCGTGCAGCACTTGCGCGATCGCGGCCGCCGAGATGATCGCGCTGCGCCCGTTGGCCGGTTCGCTGCCGTGCGCGGGCACCCCGTTCGTAGTGACCGTCGCGAACATCAGGCCGCGCTCGGCAAGGCACAGCCGGAGCCCCGTGGGCTCGGGGTCGAGGCACGCGTCCGCCCGCACGAGATCCCGCGCGACCAGTGCGGCGGTTCCTTGCGCACCGCCGAGCTCTTCGTCCGCGACGAGATGAAACACCAGCTCGCACGGCAGTTCCAGGCCGAGCGAACGGCATACCTGCAATGCCGTGAGGGCAGCCGCGACCCCGCCCTTCATGTCCGCGGCACCGCGCCCGTAGATCCGGCCGTCGGCCACTTCGCCGCCGAACGGGTCGTGCCGCCATGCGTCCGGGCGGGCCGGCACGGTGTCCAGGTGGCCGTTCACCAGCAGCACCGGCGTACCCGGCCGGGAGCCGGTGGTCAGCAGGAGATTCTGCCGCCCGGGGGCGGTTTCCACGACGGTCGCCGCGAGCCCGAGGTCGGGTGCCCGTTCGCGCAGATGGCCGACGATTTCCGTCTCCCGGCCGGGAGGGTTTTCCGAGCGGATGCGCACCAGATCCTGGGTGAGGCCGGCAACCGCCTCGACGTCGACGGCCGCGCGGATCTTCCGGACGAGCTCGGGGCGGGTCATCGCAGGTCCTTCAGGTCGTCGTGGCCGAGGAAACCGGCGTCGGCGAGCCGGTCGAGGAACCGGGCCAGCCGAGGATTCGCCGCCAGCGGGCCGGCGAGCTGCCGGCGTGCGGCCGCCATATCGCCCGAGCGGGCCAGCAGGACTCCGCGCCAGAACTCGGCCTCGGGGTTGCCCTTGAGCACCTCCGCCGCATCGGCGAGCGCGGCGAGCGCCCGGTCCCGGTCGCCCGGTCGCGGCTCGGCGTAGCGCCCGACCATCAGCCCGGGCGCGAACATGGCGCCGGACACGGCATCGAACGCCCGCCGGTACGCGAGCAGCCGGCGCAGTTCGGCGACCGGATCGGAATGGTCTTCCACCCGCAGGTCGACCGGTTTGTGCTGCCAGGGTTCGCCGGTTCGCGACCCGTCGACGACCAGCAGTGCCGCGCCCTGGCTGCCGCGGATGTCGCCGCCCGCGCGTTCGGCCGCTTCGAGCGCGTGCATCATCCGTTCGGCCAGATCGCCTTCGCGGTCGCGATAGGCCGCGAGCATCGCGGGCAACACGCTGTCGTGATCGAGCATGTTGCCTTGCACGCTCACCGCGCCGTCGGACAGATTGCCGGCGGATGCGATGCACGCTTGCCCCGTCCACGCCGCTGCGTTGCCCGTCGTGCCCACGAGAGCGACCTGCCGGACCTCCGGGTGGTCGTCGTCGCGCAGGAGCCGTTCGAGCGCGTCCTCGGCCGGAACGCCGTCGGCCAGCAGGTCCAGTCCGCGCGCGCCGTAGCGGCCGTCCACGAAAGCCTGGGTGGCGACCGCGCCGACGCCGGGGACAGCCCAGGTCACCGACGCGCCGGGGGCGAAAAAGTGAGACTGGCAGGCCACGCCGAGCTGTCCGGTGCGCTCGTCGCGGGCCACGATGGAGTAGGTCATCGGTTCCCCGTTTCCGCGAAGGCGTGGAATTCCCTGACCGCGGCGGCCGTTCCGGCGGGATCCTCCAGCATCGGCAGGTGCCCGATCCCGTCCAGCAGCCGCACTTCGGCGTTCAGCCCGGCGGCCAGTTCCCGTGCCCGCGGCGGCGGGCAGGTCGGGTCGTGGCTGCCGACGAAAACCCGGGCGGGCGGGGGAGCCGCGGCCACGACTGCCGCGGCCGGCCGGGAATCGGCGTCGCCGAACGTGCTGCGCAGCACGCGCACCACGGTGTCGGTGGCCCGGTCGCCGTCGCGGCCGCCGGAGGCGAGCTCCACCAGCCGCGCGGCAGCGTCCGGCCGGGACCGCGGGCCGAGGATCTCGCCGCCGTGCCGGGTGAACCATTCCCGGACCCCGAGCGTGCGCAAGGCCTTTTCCGCCTCGTCGAGCGCGTCGGCCGCCCAGCCGACGCGCAGCGCGGCGCCGAACGCCGCGATGCTGGCCACTCGTTCCGGGGCAGCGGCAGCCAGTTCCACCGCGACCGCACCGCCGATCGAGCCGCAGACGAGATGCGCCCTCTCGACACCTGCCGCGTCGAGCACCGCCGCCGCGTCGGCGGCGTAGTCGGCCGGCAGATAAGGGCCGCCCGGGTCCGAGTGGCCGTGCGCGCGGTAGTCCACCGCGAGCGCACGGCCCCGGCCGCCGAGCGCGGCGACCACGTCGGCCCAGACCGCGGCCGCCGTGTTGACCGGGTGCAGGAACAAGACCGGGACGCCGCTGCCCGGCCAGTCCAGATAGGACAGTCGGCCGGAGCGGCCCCGGGCGGATCGGCGCAGGTGCGGTGTCATTGTCCCTCGTTTTCCTGGGCGGCCGGCGTTCAGGCGTCCTGCGGGAACCGCGGCAGGTCCGGAGAGGCGATCGGCGAGGCGTGGAAGTGCCAGATCTTCCACACCGGATTGCCCTTGCCGTCGTCGCGCCGGTACACCTCGGTCACCCGGAACACCAGCGGCTCGGGGTCGGGTTCGAGGACCCCGGTGCCCTTGTCGCCGCTCACCTGTGCGCTCCAGTACGTGGTCAGGTAGGCCAGGTCGCCGTCGGCGTGCACCTTCGGCTCCTCCACGATCTTCATGTCGGAGAGGTTGAACCCGATTTCGTGCAGGCCCTCCCACAGCTTCGCTTTCTCCGCGGGACCCCGGTACTCGTGGCCGTTGAGGTTGAACTGCAGATAGCCGGGGTCGGCGAAGTTCGGGTACATCTTGTCGATCACCAGGTCGTTGTTCGACTCGAGCCAGGCGTGGTGCACCGCCAGGATTTCCTTGATGTCGTTCTCGTTTCCGGCCATGGGTTTTCCTCCTCGGTTCAGGCCTCGCGCGCGGCGGCGCGGAGGGCAGGGACGACGTCTTCGGCGAGCTGGGCCAGGAAACGGCGCTGGTCGGCGCCCGGCCCGTGGAACACCAGGTGCGTGAACCCGGCGTCGAGGTACGGCTTGAGCTGGGCGACCGCTTCGGCCGGGTCGGCGGCGACGATCCACCGGCGCGCCACCTGCTCGAGCGGGAGCGCGTCGGCGAGCCGCTCCATCTCTTCGGCCGAATCGACGGTGTGCTTCTGTTCCGCGGTGAGCGCGAGCGGCGCCCAGAACCGCGTGTTGTCCAGGGCCGCGGCCGGGTCGCGGTCGTAGGACAGCTTGATCTCGATGAGGTGCTCCACGTCGCCGGCCGCGCGGCCGGCTTGCTCCGCGCCGGTGGCGACGGCGGGCACCAGCTTTTCGGTGTAGAGGTCCATGCCCTTGCCGGAGGTGCAGATGAACCCGTCGGCGACGCGCCCGGCGTAGCGGGCAACCAGCGGGCCGCCCGCGGCGACGTAGACCGGAACCGGACGCCCCGGCCGGTCGTAGACGCGCGCGCCGGCCAAGGTGTAGTACTCGCCGGAGAAGTCCACCGACTCCTCCGTCCACAAGGCACGCATCAGCGTGATCGCCTCGCGGAGCCGGGCGAACCGCTCCTTGAACTCCGGCCAGTCCATTCCGGACACCGCGATCTCGTTCAGCGCTTCGCCGGTGCCGACGCCGAGCGCGACCCGGTCGCCGGTCAGCAGCGCCATGGTCGCGAACGTCTGCGCCAGCACCGCTGGGTGGTACCGGAACGTCGGGGTCAGGACGCTGGTGCCGATGCGGACGTGTTCGGTGCGTTCGCCGACCGCCGCCATCCAGGCCAGCGCGGAGGGAGCGTGGCCGCCGCGATGGCGCCAAGGCAGGAAGTGGTCCGACCCCCAGACGCTGTCCAGCCCCAGCTCCTCGGCGAGCACTGCGTATTCGACGAGTTCGCGCGGGCCGAACTGCTCGGCCGACGCTTTGTACCCGATCGTGAGTTCCACAGCGGGGCTTCTCCTAGGCGAGGCGCGGCAGGACCGCGGAGGCGGCGAGTTCCAGTTCGTCGCGGGCGGACGCGGCGTTGACCGGCGAGAGGACCACGCTGGTCGCGCCGGCCGAGCGCAGCGCGGCCACGCGTTCCAGCACGTCGTCGGGGTCGCCGGCGACGGTCAGGGTGTCGATCCACTCTTCCGGCAGCGCCTCGGGGAGCCGTCCGGGGTCGCCGGCGAGCAGGTCGGCGAGGTGGTCGTTGTAGCCGAACGCGGCGGTGAGCGGGTTGTGCGGACCGACCGCGGCGAGGTACCCGGCAAGCGCGGGGCGCACCGCGGCCCGAGCCCGCTTGCTGTCCCGGTCGACGCTGAACAGCGCGAACGTCGGGACCAGGTGTTCGGTGGCGCCCGCCTCGGCCATGCCTTCGCCGATGTGGCCCAGCGCGGACGAGAGGTACTCGGTTCCGGCGAGCACGCTCATCACGGTCCCCTGGGCGATCCGCCCGGACAACCGCAGCGACTTCGGACCAAGCACGCCGGTCAGGATGGGCACTTCGGCGTCCGGCCGATGCGCCGCGGAGACCGCGCGGAACGCGAACTGCTTTCCTTCGAGGTCCACGGTTTCCCCGCGCAGCAGAGCGCGGACGGACTCGACGCATTCGCGCAGCGCGGTCAGCGGCGATTTCGCGGTGACGCCCATCTGGTCGGTCCACGCGGGCACGCCGTGGCCGATGCCGGGCAGGAAACGGCCGGGATGCGCTCGCGCCAGCGTGGCGATCTCCATCGCGGCGACCGCTGGGTGCCGGGCCACCGACGCGACCACGCCGAGTCCCACCTTGACCCGGGAGGTCGCGCCGAGCGCGAGCGCGGCTCCGCTGAATCCGCCGTAGCAGAAGTAGTCCTCGGCCACCCACACCTCGCCGTATCCGAGCCGCTCGGCGGCAGCGGCGAGCCCGGCGATGTCCTCCGGGGGCGTCGAGGTCGCGACGAACACTCCGACGGGCGCGGTTTCTGTTCCGCTCATGGGAAACCTCCGGAAGGCGGGGGAGAGGGCGGACGCCGCCGCTCGGGAACCAGTCTCGGGTCCCGGGGCGCGAGGCGGCAATTGGCGGTGCGACGAACCGGGCGGGCGCATTTGAGCGTTCCGGCGATGGACGCCGCCTCCGGCCCGGCCGACGATCGGGAGACCGGGTGCTCCCGGCGACCGTCGTTTCCGCGACCGGAGGAATGACCGTGACCCAGCAGCAGGTACCGCCAGGACTGATCGGCGCGCGGGTGCGCCGCAAAGAGGACCCCCGGTTGCTCACCGGGCGCGCGCAGTACGTGGACGACGTGGTCCTGCCCGGCCTGCTGGAAGCGGCGGTGCTGCGCAGTCCGCATCCGCACGCCCGGATCCGCTCGATCGACGCCAGCCGGGCGCGGGCGCTGCCCGGGGTGTTCGACGTCCTCGTCGGGCCGGAGGTGCGCGACGCGTGCGCGGCGCCGCAGCCGGTCGTCTGGCTGATGATCCCGGACCAGCGGATGACCGGGCAGTACGCGCTCGCGGTCGACAAGGTCCGGTACGTGGGCCAGCCGGTGGCGGTCGTGGCGGCGAAGAACCGTTACGTCGCCGAGGACGCGCTGGAGCTCATCGAGGTGGATTACGAGGTGCTTCCGGCGGTCAGCACGCTCGACGACGCGCTCGCTCCGGACGCGCCGCTGCTGTACGAGGACTGGCCGGACAACGTCAGCTGCCGCCAGACGATTCCCAAAGGAGACGTCGAAACCGCCTTCGCCGAGGCGGACGTCGTGGTGACCGAGACGCTGGAGTTCGGCCGTCAGATGGGCGCGCCGCTGGAGACCCGGGGCGCGGTGGTGTCCTGGGACCCGCTGACCGACCGGCTCGAGGCGTGGCTGTCGACGCAGTCGCCGAATCTCGCGCGAGACCTGCTCGGCGATGTGCTGGGCCTGCCGGTGGAACGGATCCGGGTGCGGACGCCGGACGTCGGCGGCGGGTTCGGGAACAAGTTCGACTTCTACGCCGAAGAAGTTCTGGCCGCGCTGTTGTCGAAACGCACCGGCCGTCCGGTGAAGCTGATCGAAGACCGGCACGAAAGCTTCGCCGCCAACGCGCATTCCCGCGAGCAGCGCATCGAGGTGTCGGTCGCGGCGAAGGCGGACGGCACGATCACCGGGCTGCGCGGGACGGTGTGGGCGGTGCTGGGCGGGCAGCTCGCGACCGTCGGGATAGGCCCGTGCTGGCTTTCCATGGCGTTGCTGAGCGGCCCGTACGACATCCCGAATGTCGAGGGCACGGTGGTCGGGGTGGTGACGAACAAGTCGCCGTACGGCTCGTATCGCGGCTGGGGACAGCCCAAGTGCAACTTCGCGCACGAGCGGCTCATCGAGAAGCTCGCCCGGGAACTGGGCCGACCGGCCAACGAGATCCGCCGGCGCAACCTGATCGCCCCGGACAAGTTCCCGTACCCGAGCCCGGTGTTCTTCTACGACAGCGGCAACTACGCCGACTGTCTCGCGCTCGCCGAGCAGGGCGTCGCCGAGCGCGGATGGCCGCAAAAGGTCGCCGCGGCCGCCGAGGAGGGCCGTTCCCTCGGCATCGGCTACGCGTTCCACATCGAGATCACCGCGCTCGGGCCGACGCGGATCATGAACGGGGCCGGTTTGCAGCACGGTTCGTTCGACGAGGAGGTCGTGCGGATCGACTCGAGCGGCGGGGTGACCGTGCGCACCGGGCTTTCCGCGCTGGGGCAAGGCATCGAGACAGCCCTGGCGCAGGTCGCGGCCGGAACGCTCGGGGTGCCGCTGGATTCGGTGACGGTGCTGTCCGGCGACACCGAGACCGCGCCGTTCACCGGATACGGGACGGGCGCGAGCCGAGGGGCGAGCCTTGGCGGCGGCGCGGTGCTGCGCGCGAGCACGCGGTTGCGCGACAAGGTGCTGCGGATCGCCGCACATCTGCTGGAAGCGGATCCGGGCGACCTGGAAATCGTGGAAGGCCGGATTTCCGTGGCCGGAGCCCCTTCCGGGCCTTCGGTGTCGATGCGAGACATCGGCGACGCCGCCTATCGCAGGCTCGCCGGGAACCTGCCCGACGGCGAGACTCCCGCACTCGAAGAGCGGGATGTTCTCGACCCGGACAATGTCGCCTTCTCCTACGGCGCCACCGCCGTGCTCGTCGAAGCGGACCGGGAGACCGGCGTCGTCGACGTTCTCGGCTACCTGGTCGCGCACGACTGCGGCACGGTGATCAATCCGAAGATCGTCGACGGCCAGCTGCACGGCGGCGCGGCGCAGGGCATCGCCGGGGCGCTGTACGAGGAGATCCTTTACGACTCGGAAGGACAGCTGCTCACCCGGTCCTTTATGGACTATCTGATGCCGACGGCGTCGGAGATTCCCGCCTTCGCCACCCTGCACATGACGACCACCGCTGACCACATTCCCGGCGGCTTCAAGGGAATGGGCGAAGCGGGCACGATCGGCGCGGCATCGGCGATCACCGCGGCGATCGAGAACGCGCTGCCCGAGCTCGGCCCGCGCCTGACCCGGGTGCCGGTGACCCCGCCCCGGCTGCTCGCCGCCATCGACGCCGCCACCGAGGAGAACGCATGAAACCCGCCCCGTTCGACCACGTTCGCGCGACCAGCGTCGAGCACGCGGTCGCGATGCTCGCCGAGAACGCCGACTCGGCGCGGGTGCTCGCCGGCGGGCAGAGCCTCGTCCCGCTGCTGGCCACCCGGCGCGTAAAGCCGGCGCTGCTGGTGGACATCAATGGACTGGCCGACCTCGCTTACGTTCGCACCGGCGACGGGCACGTGGAAATCGGTGCCCTGACTCGCAACCGGGTCGTCGAGACGTCGCCCGTCGTCGCGGACGCGGCACCGCTGATCGTCGAAGCGCTGCACCATTCCGGGCACGTGACCATACGCAACCGAAGCACGATCGGCGGCAGCGCGTCGTACGCGCATCCGGCCGGCGAGAATCCGGCGGCCCTGCTGACCCTGGGGGCCTCCGTGGTGTTGACCGGGCCGGCCGGGCGGCGGATCCTGCCGGTCGCGGAGTTCTTCCGCGGTCCGCACCGCACGGGCGCGGCCCCGGACGAGCTGCTGACCGCCGTCCGGGTTCCGGTCTCCCCGCCCGGAACGCGGGTGGCGGTCGCGGAACTGGCCCGAAGGCACGGCGATTTCGCCCTGGTGGCAGTGCTGGCCGCACTCCGGCTCGACAACGCCGGCCGGATCGTCGCGGCGTCGATCGGCATCGGCGGAGCGGGACCGACTCCGATGCGGGCAGCCGGGGCCGAACGGCTTCTCGTCGGCGAGGCGCCCTCGGCGGAACTGCTGCGAGCCGCCGGCGCCGCCGCGGCGGCCGAGGTCGACCCGCCGACCGACGTGCACGCCCCGGCCGCCTACCGGCGCCGGGTCACCGACGTGATGACCCAGCGCTGCCTGATCCGGGCGCTGCCCCCAGCTGAGAGGATTTCCGCGGCATGACCAGTACACAGACAGCCCGCGCCGTTTCGTTGACCGTCGACGGCGAACCGGTGACCAGGGTGGTGGAGCCGCGGCGGACGCTGTCGGACTTCCTCCGCAAGGACTGCGGCAAGACTGGCGTCCACGTCGGCTGCGAACACGGCGTGTGCGGAGCGTGCACGGTAGTGCTGGACGGCCGGACCGCGCGTTCGTGCTGCACGCTCGCGGTACAGGCGGAGGGCGCCGAGGTGGCGACCGTGGAGAGCCTCGCCGACGGGGCCGGCCTGCACCCGCTGCAGGAGGCGTTCTGGGAGCACCACGGCCTCCAATGCGGGTTCTGCACTCCCGGCCTGCTGCTCACGGTCAGGGAGCTGCTCGCCGACAATCCCGACCCGACGGACGCGGAAATCCGTGCCGGCATCTCGGGCAACTTGTGCCGATGCACCGGATATCAGTTCATTGTGGAGGCGGTCCGGGCGGCCGCGGCGAAGCTCCGCGAAGGCGGTCCTCGGCGATAGGGCTCGGCGTTTCGCACGCGACTCCGGCAACCCCGCACGACCTGACGGCGCCGGACTCGGCCGGAGTCGCCGACGATCCGGTAGCGCCCTGCTGGATCACCCGATCAACCGGAGCTTTCAAGAAGGAATGAATGCGCCGACATGGTCTGGCCATGCGACGCAACGGATGCCTCGGCCGTTGCTGCTCCGTCCGCGTTCTTCGCGATCGTCGTCGCGGTGCCGGAGCGGCAGGCGGTCCGGTCCAATCGGGCGTACCGTCTCCGGGTTATGGGAACAAGGCGCTGGACTGGTTCGGGAAGCGGAGGACTGGGGGAAAGGAGCAGGCTGTCCCGGTCGGCGCGGGTGCGGCGGGCATACCGCGACCGGATCAGCACTCCGCAGCGCACGCTGGTGATCGCGTGGAGCGCGTTCACCGCGACGTTCGGGATCACCCGGGCGATCACCTATACGCTGCATCGCGAAGGCGCGGGCGGTTCCGGCGGGATCACGATCGGTGGCCGGCACATCCACCACTACAACTTCGGCATCGCCGCGCTGCTCGCGGTCGGCGCGATCGCCCTCCGGGGTGACGACCGGCGGCGGCAGCACCCGGGTACCGCGGCGGCGTACGGCGGCGGGGTCGCGCTGATCGTGGACGAGCTGGCGCTGCTGGTCGATCTCAAGGACGTCTACTGGGCGAAGGACGGCCGCCGCAGCGTGGACGTGGCCGCGTGTCTCATCGGTCTTGCCGGCATGTATTTGGCCGGCCAAGAGTTCTGGCACGCGGCCGGGCGCGAGCTGCTCGTCGGCAAACGCGTCCGGCCCTGCAGTGCGGGCTGACCCGCGCGGCGGACGCATGCGCACGGGCCAGCCGGTCCGCAGGTCGCTACAGCCAGTCCCGTTTCTTGAAGGACACGTACAGCGCGAGGGAAAGCACGACGATCACCAGGGTGGACGTCCAGAACCCCGCGCTGGTCTGGAAACCTGGGTAGGGCACGTTTTGGCCGTAGAAGCCGGTGACGGCGGTCGGGATGGCGATGATGGCCGCCCAGCTGGTGACCTTTTTCATGATCGTGTTGAGACGGTTGCCCTGGATGTTGAGTTGCGTCTCCCGGATCGTCGTCACCAGGTCGCGCAGCGACTCGGTCCACTCCGAGGCACGCAGCACGTGGTCGTAGATGTCCTGGAAGTAGGGCTGCAGTTCGCTGTCGACGAGATGCAGGTCGCGGCGCATGACGGTGTTGAGGACTTCGCGCATCGGGAGGACGACGCGCCGGATGCGCACGAGGCTCTTGCGCAGCGCGAAGGAGCGCCGCTGCATGTCCGCGTAGCGCGGACGTTCGTCGAACACGAGGTCTTCGAGCGCTTCGATCTGCTCGTCGAGTGCTTGCACGACCTCGAAGTGACCGTCGACGATGTGGTCGAGCAGCCCGTGCACCAGGAACCCGACCCCGTTCTTGGCCAGCTCCGCCGCCGAATCCCAGCGGGCGACGACCGCGTCGATCGGGAAGTTCTCGTCCTTGCGCACGGTGACCAGCGCCTGGCCGGTGATGAAGGCCGCGAGCTCCGACACGACCACGATCCCGTCCGTGCCGTCGAGCACGGCCGAGTACGCGGTCAGGAAGGAGTGGGAGTCATACCGGTCCAGCTTCGCTCGCTGATGTTCGTGCACCGCGTCCTCGACCGCGAGCGGATGCAGGCCGAGTTCTTCGCTGATGGCCGCGAGGTCTGCCTCGGTCGGAGCGCAGAAGTCCAGCCACACCGTCGTTTCGGGATCGGCGAGGTAGTCCGACACGTCCGCGACCGGGATTCCCTCGGCCGCGAGGACTCCGTCGCGATACACCCGCGTGCGTGCCATCACGAGCCCCGCTCAGAACGAGAACGCCAGGTCACCGACAAAGACACCGGGACATTCCGCGGCAACCAGCACGTCAGCAGCTCCAAACCCGTCGCAGGACCGGCCCGCTCACGGCGAACGGGCCAATCGCGCACCATCCACGAGAACCGCTGTGAGAACCCTGAGAACCCGACGGCCGGGTTCGGGAAGCACTCGACCCGGTGCCTCCGCCGCTGACCTCCGCGGTCGACGCGAGGTGCGCGGCCGCGGGGCGGTGGGTGCCGGTGAGCTTGCTGCTGGGCCTGGTCACCGGGGGCACTGTCCCTGTGCTGGATCGGCACCGGCTGGCCGAACGGCAGCGCGACTGGGCCGCCGCACAGGAGGGCGGCGGCGGTGGCCGCCGGCGCAGGTCTTGGCGCGGTTCGGGCCGACGCGGATCGGGGATATCACCGTGCTGGAGGTCGACGCGTGGAGGACAGCGGCGGCCGGCTGTGGCACGCCGAGGCGGACAGGTCGCTCGTGCCTTGTCCGGTCAGGTTTTCCCAGGTGTCCGTGTCGCCGGTGAAGACGAGGAGATGGAAGAGGTCGTCGAGCCGGCGGTGGGCTTCGTCGCGGAGGTGCTCGACGAGCACGCGTCGTTGTGCGTCCGTGGCGGAGGCGAACGCTCGTCTCCAGTCCTCGTCCGCGGTGAGGGTCGCCGCGTATCCGGAGAGGTCGATGAGCAACCGCATCGGCGGCGCTGTCATGCGCGGGTCCTCGCGCTGCCGCCGAGTTTGCGGATGAGGAACGGCACCAGCAGGCACACCGCGAACAGCCGCAGGCTTTGGACGGTGGAAACCAGCGGCACGTTCACTCCGGTCGACGCCGCGGTCGCGAGCACGGCGTTGATCCCGCCGGGCGTGGTGGCCAGGTACGCCTCCAGGAACGAGGTCTCGAGAAACGCGGTCGCCAGCCAGGCCAGTCCCGCGCAGGCGAGGCACACGAGCGCGGTGGCGCCGACGATGTGCGGCAGGAGACGTCCGACATGCCGGACGACCGGCCAGGTGAACCGCAGGCCCACCTCGAGGCCGACCACGATGAAGACGAGGTCGCGCAGCGGACCCGACGGGGTGAACCCGCTGACGGCCGAGGTGGCGACGGCGGTGGCCGCGACCAGCATGGTGCCGAGCAGGACCGGTGCGGGCAGCGAGAGGCGGCGTCCCAGCTGGCCGCCCAGTGCGCAGATCGCCGCGAGGACGAGCAGTCCGGAGAACTGGCTGGACGCGGCGATCAGGTGCCCCGCGTGCGGCAGCCCGAGCGTGATCGCGTTGTCGGGGTCGGCCGGAGCGTCGGGCTGGACGGCGAATGCGATGAAGGGTGCGGTAAACGCGACCAGGCCCACCCGGATGTACTGGGCGAAGGCGACCAGCCGCGCGTCGGCGCCGACTTCGTCCGCGCACGCGACGATCGCCGCCGAGCCGCCTGGCGTCAGTCCGAGCAGCGAGTCCGGCACGGTGAGCCGGGTGATGCGGGCCAGCGCGAACGCGACGCCGAAGCAAATGCCGACCGAGGCGACGGTGACGACGGCGAACGGGATCGCGGAGGCAGCGATCGAGTGCAGGGTGGACAGGTTCAGGTAGGTGCCCATCAAGGCCCCGACGAGGGCGTGGCTCGACCGCGTGAGCGGCCGGGGCATCTGCTGCCGCACCGCTCCGGTGAGTGCGAGCACTGCCCCGGCCAGCAGGGAGACCAGGAGCTGGGGAGCCGGCACGGCAAGGGTTTCGGCGAGTTCCGCCAGGAGGTAGCACGCCCCCAGCGGGACGGCCCAGCGCAGGAGATCGCGGGCCGCGAGGGCGTGCCGCTGCTGAATGCCGAGAATCGTTCTGCTTGCGAGTGTCGTCACCTGTTCGTCTTCCTCGTAGTGGAGTGGACGGAGGGCTGAGCCCAGACGACGGTGGTTGGGTATTTCCCAACGTAACGTGCCGGTGTAGCTACCGCCTGTGCGGTCAGTGACGACTGGGTAAAGAGAGGTAAATCGTGGTTTGCCTTGATCGGCGGGGGACGCGCGCGCAATCGAAGCCGACGTCGCCGGGCTGGCGTGAGTTGCTGTCACCTGGCTCAGGCAAAGGTCGCACCGCGGCTGTCAAGGTCGGTTGTGCATCGGCGCAGGTCAGGTTGAGCTCACGAGGACGGGTACTGCTCAGCCGTGCACGGCTGAGCAGAAGGAGCCCGAAGGCGCGACGGAATGGTGCCGTCGTCGCAAATCAACCTGGTGGCGGTGCGGGTACCGCGTACTCGCCGGCGCCGCCGCGCGAATCGGATGCGGCTTCGCGGAAGGGAGTCTCCACCAGACGATGAATTGCCAGTGCGGCGAGGGCAATGTCGACGGAGACCAGCTCCGGGAGCGGAACGCTCTCGATGTCGCTTTTCCACGCAGTTAACAACGCGTCCAGTGCGAGGTCGGTGTCCATCTGTGTCCCTGCCCTTCTCTGGTTAAGTCGGCTGGCCAGAGCGGGTGTTACGAACTGCCCCGGCGACTGGCGGTTGCCGCGTGGGCGCCAGGAAGATCGGGCCGGGTCGCGGGTGAACGTCACCATCGGCACATGGACGCTGGCATCGCGCCTCGAGTCCACAGTGGACGATCAATGCGAATGAGCCGTCGTCGATCGCAGCGGAGGCTGCGTCTGCCCGCCGGGGAGCGGCGCTGGCGCGGTCGAGCGCACCGCCGCCGGTGCGGTCCCGGAGCGGGAGACCTGGCTTGGCGGCCAGTGGCGCTGTGACAGTCGTGGCGCGGGAAGCCGGCTGCCGCTGGTGGGCGGCACCGGCCCGGGGCGGACGGAACGGCTGTCTCGCGGCGGCGTTCGGCTGGCGCGCAGAGCACGAGCAACGGGCCGGCGCTGGCGATGCGGCAGGCGGCCGGTCGCGTGTGAAGCAGCCGGCGCTGGCGGTTCGCACCACGCTGCCGCAGTCGCCGGGGGTGCGCGGAAAATCGGTAAAACTTCGGCTAACTCTGCTGTGTCACGCGAGTTTCCGGGTGCATTCTTTTCAGTGGATCGTTCCGGCGTCGGGGGTCGGCGCGCGTCACGCGCGCGCCGGGCCGGCCGGGGCGATCCGCGAGAGACCGCTCTCGCGGTGGTCGGACCGCCTCGAGGGTCTGTCTGGGTGCTGTTTGGCCTCGAGGCGGTCGACCGGTCGCTGTCTGATCGGCAGGTCCGTGCGCGCTGCTGTTCTGGTGCGGCGTCCGGGCTCGGCCGGGTCCGGGGCCGCGGCGGCCGGAGCGTTTCGCGATGCCCGATGGCCGACTCGCTCCTTCCGCGCCGCACCTCGGAAGCACATCGCGTGCATTCACGCCTGAGGTGCGTCCTCCAGTGCAGCGCACGGCTCGACCCGGACTCCGGCGGAGCCGGAACGGTCCAGCACGGCCGGAGCGACCCGCGGCCGGCCGGCCGCGGTCACCGTCCTCAGTCCGTTTCCGGTTGCTGCCAGGGCCTTCCGGCTCGTTGTGCGGCGAGGTGGACCTCGTCGCCGTGTTCCTGCCAGTTCTGGTCGGCCGGGTCGTGGTCGCCGATCCGTCCGGGGCGCGAGGCGTGGCCGCGCTCGCTGCCCGGTCCTTCGGTTGTCTGGGTCATGGTTCCTCCGTCTGCACTGCGTCCGGACACCCGAGGCCGGGTGCGGAAACCGCGGCCGGTTCGGGGTGCGGCGGCCGTCCGGCGCACCCCGAACCTCCTGCCTGGCAAGGACATCGCCTTCCGGCTCACCACCGGCCGACGGTGGTCGCGCCGTTCGAGGCGTTCCAGCTGATCCACCCGTGCTGGAAGTCGTTCCGCCTGCCGCCGGGGATCCCGTACTCGCTGCTGGTCGGATAGCCGAGGAACGACCGTTCCCAGCCCATCGACGCCCACCGGGCGCGGATCGCGCCGTAGATGGCCTGTGCGCCGGTGGTGGGTGTCCAGTAGATGGAGGCGCCGCCGGTTCCGGTGAAGTGGTTGTAGCGGCCGGTGCCGTCGGGGGTGCCGGTTTCGTCGGTGGTCGGGTAGCCGAGTACGGATCGTTCCCAGCCCATTGATGCCCACTTGGCGCGGATGGCGCCGTAGATGGCCTGTGCGCCGGTAGTGGCGGTCCAGTAGATCGAGCCGCCGTCTGCGCGGGAGAAGTGGTTGTAGCGGCCCTTGCCGTCGGGCGTGCCGGTCTCGTCCGTAACGGGGTACCCGAGCGGGGATCGCTCCGACCCGAGGGCGACCCACTTGGCGCGGATGGCGCCGTAGATCGCGTGTGCGCCGGTGGTGGGTGTCCAGTAGATGGAGGCGCCGCCGGTTCCGGTGAAGTGGTTGTAGCGGCCGACGCCGTCGGGGGCGCCGGTCTCGTCGGTGGTCGGGTAGCCGAGCACCGACGCCGGGCCGCCGTACTGGCGGTACTTCGCCAGGATGTCGCCGTGCACCTCGTGCGCCCCGCTCGCCTGCGTCCAGTAGATGGAGCCGTGCTCGTAATCCTGCGCCTTGCCGCCGCTGGTCGGCACGTACTCATTGCCTGCCGGCTTGCCGAGGAAGCTGCCCGCGCCGCCGAGCTGGTCGTAGTGCGCGACGATCGGGTCGGCAGGCGGCGGCTGGACCGGCAGCTGGTCCATCAGGCTTTCCAGCGCGGTGCCGATCTGGCTCGCGGACGCCGAGGCGACGAGGTAGTGCTGCGGTTTCACGGCAGTGGTGTCCCACTTGTCTCCGCCGTCCGCTGCCACCAGGACCGAGCCGGGGTCTGGGTTGTCGGCGAAGAGGCCGTTGTGCCCGATGCCGGCGTCGTACATCGCGATCGGGTCCCAGCTGTTCATGCTGTTCCCCGCGCCGATCATCCGCTCGTAGGCGGCGCGGACCGGGTTGGTCGCGGGCGTGCCGGCGAGCCCGGCTCCGGTCGAGACGGCGGCGCCGACTTCGTAGCCCTCGAACTCGGCGGGCACGCTGGTCGGCCAGGTGTTGACGACCTGGGTGGCGGCCGAGGCGTCCGCCTTCCAGTTGTACTCCGGGCCGTCGGTGGCGTTGCTGGCCGGGAACTCGCCGCCCATCATGGTGAGCGATTTGACCTTCTGGGCGATGAGCTGAGTGCCGGGGAGCGAGCTGTAGGCGTCCGCCGGGGAGTTCATCAGGTTGGCGAGGTTCGTTTCGAGCCCGATCGCGACGATCACCACGCTGTGGTCGGTCGCTCCGGCGAGCAGTTTCCGGTAAAGCGCGACCGCTTCCGGCGCGCTGTTGCCGTCGGCGATCTGGGTGGGGAAGTTCTGGGCGAGGTATTTCGCGTAGTCCGGGCTGGAGACGTCGTCCGCGGCCGGTTTGATGCTGCCCACCGGAATGCCGCCGTGGCCGTAATAGGTGTTGATCGCGGAAACCGCCGGCGCGCCCCATTTGCTCGGGTAGTTCACCATGACCCCGAGGATGTTCACCTGGCCGTTGTCCTGCATGGCATTGGCGATGGCGAGCGCGCCGGCGTCGTCGGCGCTGCCGTAGATGTCGGTGTCGATGATCAAGGGAGTGGCGGCCGTCGACGCGCCGGGCGTCGCGGCTTTGGGCGCGGCGGGCGGGGTGGCGGGCTTCGTCACGGAAGGTGCGGGCCGGGTGGCCGTCACCTTGGGGGGCAAGGGTTCCCACGGCTGCTTGTTCGTCGGCGGCGCCGGCGCGACGGTCGCCGCGGAGGTCGGCGCCCCGGACGCGAAGGCGGCGGCGACGACCCCGGCCGTCAGCGCCGAAATGGCGGAAAGCGTGCAGAAGCGGGGCCATCTGCCGGGTGATCTTTTCATCGGACGCTCCTCCCGATTCGCCGGCGAATCCGCCGCGATACCGGTATCGGAAAAATTGGTCGACGCGTAACAACGGTCGCGTGGTGACACCATTTCCGTTATCTGGTGTCAATGGTTTCTTGATCGCCAATACGCTGGCGGGCAAAGCGGCCCGCGCCATTTCGGCGGCGCGGTTCGACGGCCGGCCGCGACGCGGCCGGGATCAGCGGTGCAGCAGCCGGCGCAGCCTGGCCAGGAGCCCGGGCCCGCGGAACCGGCGGCACTCGCCGGGCGGGCAGAGGGCGCATTCCGTGCCGCCCCGGTAATGCGCATGAGCTTCGCGAGCGTGTCCGCAGCGGCACATGTCGCGGCCTGCGGTGGGGGTGCTGATGGCGGCCCTCCAGATGTCGCGGGGTGGCGGTCAGCATAGCCCACCCCCCTCAGCCGACCGCGTTCATGACGCGAAGCACCACCGAGGCGACCAGCAGCACGGTCACGACGACGGCGGCCAGGTCGAGCCGCCGCACCAGCCGCGACCGGGGCGGGCGGACGCCGCGTTCGCCCGCGGCTCGCTCCGCCGCCGCGGTGCGCACGAGGACGAGCCCGGCGAACGCGCCGGCGAAGACGGCGACGAGGAACACCAGCACCGCGTCGTTCATCGCGGCCCCCGGTCCGCGCGGGCGAGCAGCTTCGCGCCGCCCTGGTCGAACACGACGCGGTAGTTCCCGCCGTAGAGCAGGTCCGCGACGAGCCGGTCGGTCCATCCGGGGGCGAGACCGTAGTAGATCCGGCCGTAATTCTCTTGCGAGGGCGTGACCACGAGGTAGTCCGGTGCGGCGTCGAGCACGCAGGTCGCGGCGCGGACGTAGCCCGGGCAGGTCCGTTCGAGCGAAGGCTGGCTGACGAGCCCGATCTTGTCGAAGCCGATCGGGGTGGCGTCGGCGCTGAGCACGCTGATCGTCTGGCCCGGGGCGGCGGACCGGTAGGCCGCGGCAACCGCGGCGACGTCGGCGCGGGTGTAGCTGAGGTAGGCGTCGCCGCCGCCGCGGGCGGTGACCGTGCCGAGGCCCAGCGCGGCGAGCACGGCCGCGACCGCGACCGGGCCGATCCCGCCGGAACGCGGGCGGACTCGGGCAGCCGCGCGCGCCGCGCCCGGGCCGCATGGCCGCGGCAGAAGCGCGTCCAGGCCGCAGCCGCCCAGGATCGCCGCGAACGGCAAGGCGAACAGAAAACAGCGGACGAAGACTTCGCCGCCGTAGGACTGCAACGCGGCGAGCCCGAGCGGAGCGAGTGCCAGCAGCACCAGCGGGACCGAGCGCAGCCCGCGCCGGCGGCGCGCCCACCAGCCGCCGAGCGCGAGCGCGCCGACCGCACCGGTCAGGCAGACGCGCAGGAACAGGATCGCCGTGCGGCCCGCGTCGCCGGTGAACCGGCCGGTGATGCCTTGGTCGACCGACGAGCCCACCTGCCCGAAGTCGCCGATCACCATGCTGAGCTGGCCCTGCCAGAAATCCTTGGCGCCGAGCGCGAACCACACCAGCGCGGGGACCAGGACCACCCAGGGCAGCCAGCCCGGCCACAGCCGGCCGGTCAAGGCCATCACCAGCAGAAGCCCGGCCAGCAGGAAGGGGGTCAGCTGGTGCGACGGCGCCAGGGCCAGCGCGAAGAGCAGAAGCAAGCCGTGCGCGACGAGCCGTTCCCGGACCAGGTTCGCCGGGGGAGCGCGGTGCGCCGGCCGGGACGGGCCGCCGTACGCCAGCCCTGGCCGCACGAGATAGCGGACGACCAGGGCGAGCGCCGCGAGCATGATCAAGTAGGTGGCCGCCTGCGGGGAGAAGTAGTCCTGCTCGGTCCACTCGGCGAGCAGGAAAATCCACGTCGCCAGCCAGCTCGCGCGGCCGGTGCCGAGCACGGCGGCCGCGAGCACGCGGACCCCCAGCACCGCGATCCCGGCGATGACGGCCGGCGCCCATCGCAGCAGCGGCGTCGCGTCCGGTGCGTTGCTCGCCCGGGTCAGGAACGCGATCAACGAGAAAAACCCGGGCCAGGAGAACCGGGCGTCGTAGCCCTGCAACGGCTGCCCGTTATCGGCGAGGTACCGGGCGAATCCGGTGTGCAGCCAGGAAACGGTGAGCCGCGCGGTCTGTTCGCTGGCCGGCTGCAGCCCGTAGACGAGCAGCACGCCGAGAGCGGTGCAGGAGGCGAGCACGCGCGGCCGCGGCCGGCGGCGGACGAGCTCCACGACCACTGCGGCGGCCAGCACCGGGTACGCGGCGATCAGCACTGGCGACAACGCGGTGACCAGTCCGAGGCTGCCGAGTTCCGCCGGGACCACCGGGCGCAGGCCGGCCAGCCACAGCACTCCGGCCAATCCCGCAAGGGACGGCCCCAGCGCGTCCTTGGGATCGCCCGGCAGGCGGAACCGGGGCAGCTTCGTCCGTGTCCGGGTTCCGGCCGCGGACGACCGGAACCCGGACACGGGCGGGGCGAGCCTGGTCACGGGCCGGCTCTCCGGGGCGCGGTCAGCTGGCGCAGCAGCTCGAAGAGAGTGGCTCCGGCGAGCACGAGGAACGCCTCCCAGGGGTGCCACCAATGCAGTGCCGTCATGAGTTCGGCGAGCAGCAGCGTCCCGGACAGCCCCACCGCGATCGCGACGAGCCATTCCAGCGAGCGAGTCGCGAGCCGCAGGTGCGCGGCGACGGCCCAGCCCGGCGCGAGAAGGACGAACGCAGTGTCCAGATACAGGCGGGCGGCACTGGTGACCTGCCAGGCGGACAGGACCAGCACAGTCGCGCTGAGCGCCGCCAGCAGCCAGCCGGCGGCGCGTCGTTCCCTGTGCGCGGACGTCACTGGCTCTTCCCTCGCGCCGGTGCTGACCATGCGCTCCGCACGAGGGCGAACGGCCCGGCGGCGAGACCCGCCGCCTGGGCGAGCAGCAGACGCGTGCGCGGGCCTCCTTCCGCTCGCCGGGCAGCGGGCGGCGAGAGCACTGTGCCGGCGCGCCCGGCGACGGCCCTCGCGACGAGCCAGGCGTCTCGGGGCCGGTTGAGGAGATGCTTGACGAACATCGCCGACAGCCCGGTGCCGTAGGCGTGCAGCCGGGCCCGCAGGTCGGCCCATTCGGGTCCGTGCTCGTGCCAGGCCACCGCGTGCGGCGTGTACACCACCGTGCCTCCGGACCGCGCGAGCCGCACGAAGAGCTCGAGGTCTTCGCCGGCGCGCGTGGCGGTGCCGGGGCCGAGCAGCGGGTCGAAGCCGCCCAGCCGGTCCCATGCGGAACGTCGCCACATCGCGCATCCGCCGGGGCCGAACTGCCCCGGCGTGAACGCCTTGCGCGGATCCTTCGCCGCTTGCGCCGGGGCGAAGAGGACGCGGCGGGCGCCGCGGCCGAATCCTTTGAGCTCTTCGAATCTTCGCTGGGCCGGAGTGTCCAAAGAGGCCGGAAGCACGAGGCTGGTGGCGCAGTCGACGCGGACGTCGGCGAATTCCGCCGCCAGGTTGGCGGCCCACCACCGGTCGACTTCGATGTCGTCGTCCACGAACGCGATCAGCTCTCCGCGAGCCGCCGCGGCGCCGGCGTTGCGAGCGCGGCTGACCCCGGGCGCCGGCTCGGCGACATACCGGACTCGCGGGGAAGCGGCAGCCAGTTCGGCCAGCCCCGCGGACGCGGGCGAGCCCGGGCGGTTGTCCACCAAGACGACCTCGAGCTCCGGATAGTCCGTGGCCAGCAAGGATTTCACGCATCCGCGCACCTGGTCGGCCCGGTCGGCAGTGGGCACGACCACGCTGACCGGCGGAGCGAAACCCGCCGCGGCGGGCCGCTGCGGCGGCGCCGCCGGGCGGACTGCCCCGGGAGCCAGCGGCACTCCGGTGACCGGCAGCCGCGTGACGTCCAGCGTCCAGCGCCCCTCGCGCACCAGCACCAGCGCCTCGCGGTATCCGAGTTGCGCGTGCGCGGGAACGTGCACCGGCGCCGGGCCGCGGCGGACGTCGAACTCAGTGACGGCGATCGGCGCGCCGACGGCTTTTTCCGCCCGCCGGGCGGATTCCCTCAGGTAGCCGCCCGTCGCGGCGAGCAGAGCGGACGCGATCGCCGTGATTCCCTGCGCGGACGCGGCCAGCCTGCCGTGCGCGGCGAGGCCGGCCGCGCGGCCGAGCGAGGCGGGGAGCACCCGGGTCGCGTAACGGCGTTCGGTGGAGACCGCCTCGCCGGTCCCGGCCAGCTGCCGGACGACCGCTTTCGACAGGCCTTCCGCCCAGCTGCGCCGGACCACGTACGACCAGGTCATGCGGTCGGCGCTGACCTGGTGCCGCACGACCGAACGCGGTTCGAACAGGATGCGCGCGCCGGGCAGGCTTCGCCGGGCCCGGATGCACAGCTCGGTCTCCTCGCAGCCCAGCGGAATCGCGTCCAGCCTGCCGACGCGCGTGGAAAAACCCCCGATCGCGTCGAACACGCTGCTCCGGAACGACATCGTGCAGCCCATGACGTTGCGGACCTCGGCAAGCTCGGCCGGAAGGCCGCGGTAGGCGCAGCCGACGACCCAGTCCAGCGCCCGGTCCCCGGGCAGCCAGCCGGGGCGGCCGCGGCCGTCGGGCCACACCGGGTCCGCCGCGCCGCCGACCGCGATCACGGCCGGATCGGCGTACGGCGCGAGCAGCGCGGCGAGCCAGCCCGGTTCGGCCGCGGCGTCGTCGTCGAGGAACGCGACGATGTCGCCGGCCGCCGCGGCGACGCCGGTGTTGCGGGCGCCCGACAGCCCGCGCGGACCGGCGTTGTCGACGACGCGGACGCCCGTCAGCTCGGCTCGGGCGGCGCTGGCCAGCTCCGCGTTGTGGTCGACGACCAGGATCACCTCCAGCGGCGCGGGAATCTGCGTCGCCGCGGACGCGAGTGCGGCGCGCAGGGACGGCCAGCGAGCGGTCGTGTACGCGCAGACGACCACCGAGGCGGTCCGGGGCGGCTCCGGCCGGGCCGTCACGCAAGCTCCTGTGCGGCGAGGTCGCCGGACCCGGCCAGCCCGGGTCTCCGGCGCGCGCGGTAGCGGCGGTATTCCGCGAAGATCGTGCGCAGGACCCGCGCTCCGTCGGAGAAGGTGCGCAGGTTCGTCTCGCCGAACAAGCGCTGTCGCTCGAAGCTCGGCACTTCGACCGCTTTCAGCCCGGCCGCTACGACCCGGCAGCTCAGGACGGTCTCGATTTCGAACCCGTCGCCCCACCGCTTTCGCCCGCTGCGGGCGTGGGCGGGCGGCAGTTCGAGTTGCGGCACGATGTCCCGCCAGAACGCGTTGTAGCCGTAGCAGAGGTCGCTGAACGCGGTGTCGTACAGCGTGTTGGCCAGCCGGTTCAGCGCGGCGTTGCCCAGCCGGCGAAGCACGGTGATGTCGTCGCTGCCGCCCGGCTCCCGGTAGCGGGTGCCCTTCGCGAAGTCGGCGCCGCGGGTCAGGGTCTCGACGAAGGCGGGGATCTCGGCGGGATCGGCCGAGCCGTCGGCGTCGAACATGACGATGACATCGCCCGAGGCCGCCTCGAACCCGCACGCGAGCGCGTTTCCCTTGCCGGTGCGGGTCTGGGAGATCGTGACCGCGGACGGGCGCAGCCGGCGCACGACTTCGACCGTGCCGTCCACCGAATGTCCGTCGACCAGAACGATCTCGGCGCCTTCGGGCAGTTCCGGAAGGACCACTTCGAGATTGCGCGCTTCGTTGCGCGCGGGAATGACGATACTGATCTTCGGATCCGCGCCTCGTCCCATCGGATGCTCCCTCTCCCCGGCGAACCGCCGACCGCCCCCGCAGTTTTCCCGGCGTCCACCCGGATTCAACTCGATGTCTACCTGTCGTGCTCCGAATGGTCGCTGTTACGCGGAAAATGAGCCGAATTTCGCGGCGAGATTGTTTGCTGGCGACCGTTAGTTACCTGGTCAGAGAGCAACATTCGCCTGCTGGGGCAGGCCGGGCTGGCTGAATCGGTCCAATTCGGACAGGGGCGGCGGCGAGTTGCGGAAATCGTGCCCGCATGACTTCGTAAAGTGTCTTCGAAGCCGACGAGTGTGCGCGATGATCGTGAAAAAATTCTCTGGGAACGACGGTGGGCTGAATTCGATCTTCGGGCGAAAAGCGGTCAGCGACGGGTGCTGACGCGAATGCCGTACGGCGGCAGAGGGGCGGCTTGCCCGGGCGGGACCTGGCTGCTCGCCGTGAGGTTCACCGCGAGCACCTCGCGGGTCCCGATGATCTCCAGGACGGCGCCGGAGGGCGAATAGCTGATCGCGGTGTCGGCGTCCACGTTGGCGGCCAGCCATTGCCACGGTACGGCGAGAGGGAGGAGCGTCGCGTTGCGGTCGGGGGTCGGTGCGGTCCAGAGTGCTGCGCTGGGCACGTCGGCGGACGCTTGCGGCTGCCACAGCAGCAGGCGGGACGCGCCGCCGCGCAGCGCCTGAGCCGTCGCGTCGATGGTGAGAGCGGCCAGCATCGGGCTGTCCGAGGGCAAGGGCGGTCCGTCCGGTTGCGTCGGGTAGAACTCCGACCACCAGACCGGGAGCTGGGTCCGGGCCCGCAGCGCGGCGGTCACCGCGGAGAACATTTCGGTGGCCCGGAACGGGTCGGTGGTCAGCCCGGCGTCGCGGGTGCCGCTGGAGCCGTCGACGGCGAGGAAGTCCGCGCCGTGCTTGTGCGCGTTCCAGTAGTCGATGACGTCGAGGGCGCGCTGGTCGACGACGCCCCACGGACCGGAGAGCGCGGACGGGGCGGGGCTGCCGGCCGCCGACCAGGTGTCGAGGACGACGTAGGGCCCGCCGACGCGGGCATCCGGGCGCACTTTCTTCACCGCGTCGTACACGGCGTTGTAGAGATCGGTGTAGTCCTCGTAGTCCCAGCGGTTCGCGGCGTCGTTGTAGAGGCCTTTGAGCTCGCTCCAGACCTGGAAATAACGCACGTGCGGGTATCGCTTCGCCGCGGCCGCGGCGAGCGCGGCGAAGTCGCGGTAGTGGGCGCGCGTCGGTGCGGAGTCCAATGTGGTCCAATCGGTGGCGCCGGCCCGGCCGCCTTTCATCCAGTCCGGAGCGCCGGCCAGGGTCAGCACCGGAACCCCGTGCGTCGAGTCCATCAGCGCCATCCGCTGGTCCAGCGACGACCAGTCGAACACGCCCGGCGACGGCTCGGGATTGGCCACGCCCCAGCCCATCAGGTACTGGTTCTGGACCATCGGCCGGGTCCCGAGGGCCGCGGTCGCTTCGGCCGTCTGGTCCGGCGGATAGTCGTCGGCGCTGTCTTGGGTGTGCGTCACGCCGACGACCGGTTCGAGTTCGGTTCCGGGCGTGCGGTCGCATCCGGCGAGCGCCGCGCAGAGCAACAGCGCCGCGCCGGCGACGCGGAGCCGGCTCACCGGAGGAACCACGGCACGGTCCGCGGGGTTCCGGCGACCAGCGCCGCCGACAGCGAGCGGCCGCGCAGCCCTCGTTCCTCGATTCCGGCGAGCACGGCGCGGACGAGGTCGCCGCGGTCGAACCGCGGCCGCGGCCCGTCGTCGGCGCCGTCCTCCGGACCGGCGTGGCCGTCGTGCGCCAAGAGCACGGAGCCGCGGACGAGACCGCGGGCCGCTTGGGCGGCAAGCAGTTCGGCCGGGCGGTCGAGCCAATCCCAGGCGCACGGCCCCCAGAGGACCGGGGCCAGGCCCTGCCCGCGGATCGCGCGCCACACCGCGGGAGTCTGCGCGCCGTAAGGCGGCCGGAACCAGCGGATCGGGACTCCGAGCAGATCCTCCAGGCTCTCGTGCCCGGCGGCCAGCTGTGCCCGCACGGTCGCGGGCGGCAGCCGGGAAAGCCGCCGGTGGTCCATTCCGTGCAGCCCGATTTCGTGGCCGGCGGCGAGGACTTCCCGCGCCAGCGCGGGGTTCCGGCGCACTCGGTCCACCAGCACGAAGAACGTCGCGGTCGCCCGGTGCGCGGCGAGGGCTTCCAGCACCCGGTCGGTGCCGCCCGGTTCGGGGCCGTCGTCGAAGGTGAGCACCACGTCCGGCGCGCGCGTGCGCACCGCGGTCAGCGAGCCGATCGGCCGGGTGACCGGTCCGGCGAGGCGCAGCGCCGTGCGGCGCAGCGCGGCGACCGCACCGCCGGCTTCGGGGAGCGCGGCGGGCTCAGTGCTGCCAGACATCGCTGATCGGGCTCCGGTTCGAGGCGCCGCCCACCGGGGGCAGGCCGTAGAGGGCCTCCAGGCTGCGCAGGAGGCGGTAGTGGTCGACGGGCTCGGCGTAGCTGCCCGGCCGGACCATCGGCCCGGTCAGGCTGAGCGGGATCTGGTTGGCGGCGGAAGCGTCTTCCGCCTCGTCGAAGGTGACGACGAGGAGGCTGTTGTGGGCGGTGGCCCAGGCGACGTAGCCGGACAGGTGCGCGCGGAGCCACGCGTCGGCGACCGCGGCGCCGCAGTTGTGCATGTTGTGGCACATGTTCGGGATCACGAAGGCGATCGTCGGCAGCTTGGCGAAGTCGGGGCCGAACTCGGAGAACGGCCGGTTCGCCGACGGCGGCACGTTGGCGAAGTCCGTCCACGGCGCGTGCCAGCGCACGTAGTCGCCTGCCTGGCAGCCTGCGTAGCCCGCCGCCGGGAGGTCTTCGGCGTAGGCGGCGAAACTGCGGCCGGCGTCGAGGAGTTGCCGGGCCAGGTTCGGCGCGGTGAAGGTGTGCGGGCACGAATCGTCGGTGACGCCCTGCGTGCTGCCGGAGAACAGCGCGAGGTAGTTCGGCTGGCTCGGGTGCGTGACGGCGGTGGCGTGGGTGAATCGCGCGCCCGCGGCGGCCAGCTGGTTCAGGTAGCCGGCGTCGGGGCTTCCGGTGATGTCTTCGGACCCGTGGTTCTCCAGCACGACGACCACGACGTGGTCGGGCCGAGGCAGCGCGCCGGAGGCGGGCGACGGAGTGCTGGGCGCGGAGGAGCTGTGCGCGGGCGGAGCTGCTGGCGGCGCGGGCGACGAGCACGCGGCTGCCGTCAGGGCGAGCGCGAGAAACGCCGCCGCACCCCGGTGCGCTGTCCTCATGCGGTTCCTCCCTCCGTCTTCGCCGAGCGGACCCACCGCCACAGCGCGACCACCGCGGCCGCCGCCACGACACTTTGGACGACCACGAATCCCAGGCCGGTCAGCGCGAGGTGCGACACCGGAACCACGGCGACCACGGCCAGCACCCCGAGCGCGCTGCTGCCTTCCAGCATGGCCACGAGCCGTCCCCGTCCGTGCGCGATCCCGGCGGCGGCCACCAGCGTGACGACCAGTCTCGGCAGGCAGCCGAGGAGAACGAGGCGGAGCAGCCAGGTCCCTTGGCTTGCGTAGTCGCCGCCGAAGACCGACAGGAGCGGATGCGCGATCAGGACCGCCAGCACGAGCGCGGGGACGAACACCGCGGCGAGCCGGCGTCCGCCGAGGGCGAACAGCTCGCGGGTGCGGTGCGGTTCGTGGGCGATGCGCACGATCACCGACTGGGCGAAGCTGATCGCGGCGTAATCGACGGTGTTCCCGGCCATCCACACGAGGAAGAACACGGCGCCGGGCGCGGGACCGAACCGGCCGATCACCAGCAGCGGAACGAGGTCGGTCAGCAGACTGCTGGTCACCTTCGCCGGGTAGGTCGGCACCAGCAGGCGCAGCACCTCCCGCCGGTCGGGCAGCACGGGCTCGGCGGTGTCCGGCGGACGCTCGCGGGTGAGCACGCGGCACACCAGCACGGAGACCACCGCGACGCCGGCGAGCGCCGGCGCGATCCAGGACAGGAGGATGCCGGCCGCGCCGAACGCGGGCCCGGCCAACGCCAGGACTCCGACCCGGGCGACGCCGATGGCGGCGTTCTCGTACGGCATCCAGCGCGCGCGGCCCAGCGAGATCAGCACGGCGTCCTGGAACTGGAACATCGCCCAGGCGACCGAGGCGAAGAGGAACGCCGCCGTGCTGAACCGGGGGAGGCTTTCGGTGATCTCGTCGCCGGTCGGCAGCACCAGCACCACGCAGGCGGCGGCAAGGGAACCGGCGAGCACCAGCGCATAGCAGCGGGCGATGAGCGCCGTGCGCAGCCGGCCCGCCCGGGGCACCCACCGCAGCAGCGCCGCCCCCAGGCCCAGATCGCCGAGCCCGGCGACGAGCAGGAACCCGGACACGAAGGCGGAGGCCTGGCCGACTTGTTCCTGCGGCAGCAGGCGAGCGGCCACGATCCACGCGGCGACCCCGACCGCCGAGGTCAGCAGCGCGCCGGCGACGAGGGAGACGCCGTCGCGGATCATCGTCTGGGCGGAGTCGCGCCGCGCCCGCCGGGCGGCGGCCGTGCTTCCGGTCGTCACGGCACCGCTCCGTTCCGGGTGCTCAAGACAGTGAAGACGTTGCGGCGCAACCAGATCGGATTGGCGGCGTAGCGCGCCGATTTCGAGAGGTTGGCCCCGACGAGGTGAAGCCACCCCAGCAGCACCAAGGCGCGCACCGGCACCTCGTCGCCGCCGCGGACGCTTCGGTCGTGCAGCAGCGCCGCTGCCGGCGGGCCAGTCGCGAGCCAGCCGACGACCACCGGCCCGAGTTCCCTGCCCGTCGCCGTGACTTCGGTCGAGAGCGCGAGGCTCAGGACGTCGATCGCGACCAGGCCGTGGTCGGTCCCTTGCGCCCAGTCGACGATCCCGCTGACCCGGTCGTCGGGCCCGAGGAGGATGTTGTCCGGGCTGTAGTCGCCGTGGACCCAGCCGGCCGGGAGCCGCCGTTCCCGGAGGCGGGCGGACAGCCCGGCCGCGACGCGGTCGACCGTCGTCCGGAGCCGGGCGGGGACGGCGGCGCGCACCAGCTCGGCCGGGACCGCGACGTGCTGGCGCAGCAGGCGGTCTTCCACTCGCACGAGTTCCGCGGTGCGGTCGTGGAGGTCGGCGAGCGCGGCGAACGCGGCGCGGGAGAACTGCTCCGCCCGAGCCGGCGAGCCGGCGACGACGGACCGGCTGTCGCGTCCGGGCATCAGTTCCTGCAAGGAGAACACGGCGCCGCGGGAGCGCCCGGAATCGATCGCGGCGGGTACCAGGGCGTTCCAGCCGGACAGGCGCGGATCCTCCTTGAGCCGCGCCAGAATCTTCGCTTCGCGCAGGAGCGCGGCCTGCCCCTCCTCGGTGGCGGCGGCCTTCAGCAGCCCGGTCGAGCGGTCGGGCGGGCCGACCGGGGCGACCGCGGAATCGGACCGGCCGTGCAACCGGCCCTGGATCCGCCACGACAAGGGGCCGAGCGCGGCCGGCGCCACCCGCCGGAGCAGCGCCCGGCTCCGGCGGGCGGCGAACGGCCCGGAAATCGGCCGCGGGACCCGGCCGCGGCGGATGATCCACACTCCGGCGGCGACGACCGACTGCCCGGCGAGCAGGGCGAGGCCGACGCCGGCGATCCCGATGATCGGCATGAAGGTCAGCGCCAGCGTCAGCACGAGGACCGAGAGCGTGGCCAGCAGGCTCGCGACGACGCCGACGCGCCGCTGTACTCGCGCCTCGCTGACCGCCGCGGCGACGACGACGTTGGGCAGCGCGGAGAGGGCGGTCGGAATGAGCACCCAGCGACCGGCGTCGGCGTACCCGGAGCCCAGCAGGCGCAGCGCCCATGGCCCGGCGACGATCAGTGCGGCGACGGCCGGGGCCAGCAACAGCAGGGACCTCCGTTCGATTCCCCGGCGCGCCGCGGCGGCCCGCCCCGCGTCGCCCGCCGCGTGCGCGACCAGCGACTGGCCCATCGCGGCGGGCACGAGGTAGAGCGCATACGCGATCGTCCACGCGACGGAGAAGACCGCCGTCGGACGCGCGCCCAGCGAGCCGAGCACGAGGACCGGAAGCAGTTGCGTGCAGGCGAGCCAGCACGTCGCGCCGAGGAAATCGCCGCCGAGGTACCCGGCCAGCGAGCGGACCGAGATCCGTTCGCTCGGCACGCCGGCGCGTTGGTGCGCCGGGAGGGCGCGGACGAAGAGGTAGGCCGTCGTCGCGAGCACCGCCGCCGCGGTGGCGGCCATCCAGGACACCGTGATCCCGCCCGCGGGCAACGCCGCGGCGAGGCCCGCCAGCAATCCCAGCTTCAGCACGGAGAACACGAGGTTCTCGACGGGAACCAGACGGGCGCGGCCGACCGCGGTCAGCACCCCGTCCTGCATGACGAAAATCGCCCAGACCGCGCAGGCCGCCGCGGTCCCGGCGATCTGGGCCGGGCCGTGCACGAGCTCGCCCAGCTCCGGGGCCCACCATCGGATCCCGAGCGCGAAGCCGAGACCGGCGAGACCGGCGAGTCCCCCGCCGACGAGGTAGGCCAGCGCCACCAGCCGGACCGCTCGCGGACCGGCGACCGGCACGAACCGGATGAGCACGTTGAGCAGGTTCAGCTGCGCGAGTCCGGCCAGGAACATGATCGCGGCGATGAGCGCGGAGTTCCGGCCGAGGGCGGCCTGGTCGTATCCCCGGGCGGCGACGACCCAGAAGAGCAGGCCGATCGCGGAAGTCAGGGCGGAGCTGAGCACCAGCGCGTAGCCGTGGCCGTACAGCGTCCGGTGCGCCGGGGAGGGGCGGACGCTGTGTTCGGGGTGCCCTTCGACCGCTGCGGTCATCGGCGCAGTCCCGCGGTGAGGAGGAATCTCGCGATCGCCGTGGGCAGTCCGCGCGCACCGCCGTTGGAAGCGTCGAGGACGGTCAGCAAAGTGCGGGTCCGCCGGCTCCGGGCGGGCGGTCTGCACGCGTCGCACGAGCCGGGGCGATGTCCCAGCAGCCGTTCGACCGCTTGGGAAACCGCCAGTGCGTAGTCTCGGCGCAATACTTGTATCTCCGATGCCCGCACCGCTTTGTCGGCGTTGCCGGGTGCGCACGCGAGCGCGGCGAGGCGCAGCATCGGCAGGTCGGTCGCGGTGTCGCCGACCGCTAACGCCACTGGTGCGCCGAGTTTTTCCGCCAGCAGCCGCAACGCGGTGCCCTTGTCCACTCCCGCGGCGACGAAATCCGTCTGCTCGTCGCCCGCGACGACGCGGACGTGCGGCGCGGTCTCCGGCGGGCCGTCCAGCGCCCGGGAGGCCTGCTCGCGGCGGAGCGCGCCGCCGGAAGCGCGCCGGGCTCGCACGACGTGCTCGAAATCCGGGTCCAGCACGACGTCTTCGTCCGCGGCCAAGGCGGCGCGGACCGCGTTGAGGGCCTGCTTTTCGGCGGCGGGCACGAGATCGTGCGCGGTCCCGTCCAGGAAGACGACCGAGCCGTACTCGGCGACCCCGCCGGCCAGCCCGTAGGTCCGGCACCGTTCGGCGACCTCGTCCGTGCTGCGGCCGGTGACCAGCACCGGGCGGAACCCGTGGACGTGCAGCGCGCGCAGCGCGACGACCGCGGTCGGCGTGGCCATCGCGAAGCCGAGAGCGTCGGACTCCAGCACGCCGTCCAGGTCGAGCGCCACCAGGTCGCCGTCCGGGGCCGGCGCCGCCGCGGGGAGAAGCACCTCCGCGAGGTAGCGCTGCACTGCCCGGGCGCCGGCCCGGGACACCGCCTGGCCGTCTCTCGCGCGGTCCCAGAGATGGACGAGTTCGTACAGCAGGAACCGTTCCGGGTCCGAAGGCATCTCCCGGCGGAGCGCGGCGACGAACTCGGCGTCGGGGCTTCCCGGATCGATGCCGGCCAGGTCGTAGACCGGGTCGTAGCAGGCGAGATCGGTGTTGGCGAAATCGCGGACGTCGGCGTCTGCTTTGGACAGTCCGGCCGGGCCGCGGAACCAATGCGCCAAGCCGGTGGCGCCGTCGACCACGGACGGGACGGGGGCGGTGCACAGCCGGCGCACGGCGCGGTCGAGCAGAACCGGACGCAACGCCACTCCGGCCCGCCCGTAATTGCGCTGCAGGACGCGGCTCGCGGCTTCCCAGGCCGGTTGCCGTCCGGCGAGGTTCCGGGCGCGGTCGGACGCGGCCGGCATCGAGGCCGCCCGGGCGCGGACATAGCCGGCGAGGTCTCGCGCGTCGGCGGGCTCGGCGACGGTGATGCGCTGGTCGTCCGGCAGCCAATCGCGGAACACGAGGCCGTCCCGGACGCCGTAGGTGCGGGGCAATCGGCCGGGCAGGGCGTCCGCGACCGCCAGCGCGTGGCGGCCGAAGAACCCCAGGCCGGCGCCGGAAGCGGCGACCCTCCTGGTTTCCCCGTCGGGGAACTCGACGTCGAACACCGCGCGGGCGTGTTCGCGACCGCGGAAAAGGCCGGCGCCGGATAGCCGGCCGGCGGCCCGGACCGGACGGCCGACCAGCGCCGACAACGACCGCATCGCGGCCTCGGTCTCGAGCCGGGCGTGCACGGCCCAGTCGCGGTACGGGAGGGCGATGGTGTCGTATCCGGCCAATATGGCGGGCGGGGTGTCCGCGAAGAGGGGCAGCAGCAGGGTGATGGCCTCGGCGGGGACTCCGGCTTGCCGCACCGCTTCCGCGACTTCGGCGATCGACTGCCCGGTCTCGGGGGGATCGTCGATCACCGCGATACGGCCGCCTCGGCCCGCGACCCTTCGCAGGAGCGCGCGCAGCGACGGCCGCATCCGGTAACCCGGCCGGACAGTGTCGGCGTGCACGTCGCGGTACCCCTCGGCCCGCAACGCCGCACCGGCCAGCGGCGCGAGGTAGCTCCCGGACGTGCGGACCCCGAGTACGAGGACGGGCCGCTCGCGCTCGGGGTACCGCAGCGCGTATCGGGCGGCGAGCGCGACGAGGTCGGCGGGTTCCTGGTCGAAACTCCGGAAACAGGACGGTATCCGAAGCACCGTCGCGATGAGGTCCCGGTCGAGCGACAGCAGGGAACCGCGGAGCCGGGTGGCGGCTGCCAGCCGTGCCGCCGGGGCGTCGCTCGAGCCGGGGCGGAGGACGTCGAGCGCGGCGGTGTCGCGAAGTGCGGCCGCGGCCGTCCGCCAGCGGAACGCTCGCCGCGCAGCCGGGTGCCATGCGGTCACGGTGTCGACGGCCGTGCCGGCCGCGCCGAGGATTTCGGGAACGGGGCGGACCGCGGCGTGCTCGCCGAGATACCGAGCGGCGCGGCGCAACGCGAAGACATCCCGCTGCAGGCGGTCTTCCACGACCTGGACCGCGGCGGCGGCGAGCAGGAACGTGTCGAGCGGATCCTCGGCGGCGGTGCGCCCGGCGAGCAGGTGGGTGATTTCCGACAAATCGCAGAGAAGATCGGCTACGACAAGACGGCCACCGTCCGGAATCAGTTTGTCGCGGTGCGAATACCCCATCGAAGATCCGTTTCTGCCGCCCGTTCCCGTTCGTATTAAGAGAACTCGCCGGTGCCTGCGCCGTTGTTACAGTGCTGATCGCTTCGGTGTTTTCCGGCACGGTGTAACTCTCCGGCCGCGCTCGGCGAACTACCTGGTGAGCGACCGGCGGCGACGGTGCCGCGGAGTGCGGATCGAACGGACGGCGTCATGCATTGGTCCCGCGCGACAAGCCTGAAAACGGCAACGGCCGGGACGTCCGGCCGGGCAAAAATGATCAGTCCCGCGCCGCGCGCGGAATGGAAAGCGATCCTGCGCGCCGATCCCTGTGCTTTCGAAAGCCAATCACCGGAATGGGCCGACGCCATGTGCGACGCTCACGGCTTCCGCGACGTCAGCCGAATGTACGAAACGGACACCGGGCGGAAATTCGTGCTGCCGATGCTGCGCGGCGCGCGGGCGGGCGGGATGTTCCCGGCCGAGTATTCGAACCCGCCCGCGTGCGGGCTCGGGGGAGTGCTCGCCCCGGGCGGAGCGCGCGCCGACGACGTCCGCATCGTCCTCGCGGATCTCGCGGCCCGCGGCGTCGTGGTCCAGTCGGTGTTTCCGGGACCGCTGGCGGCGGACGCCTGGCGCGCGGCCGCGCACCAGGGCGCGATCGTGCGGCCGCACCACGTCCACCTCCTCGACCTGCGCCCGGGGTGGGACGCCATCCTGGAGCACGGGTTCACGAAGAACACTCGCCGCGGATTGCGGATCGCGGCGCGTCGCGGCGTCACCGTGGAACGCGGACTCGGCGGCGACCTGCTCCCCGAGTTCTACGCGCTGATGGAACACGCGGTGCTGCGGTGGGCGCGCAAGCAGCACGAACCCGAATGGCTCGCCCGGGCCCGGCTGCATCGACGCGACCCGCGCGAGAAGTTCGAGGCCATCGCCCGGCGGCTTGGCAACCGGTTCCAGGTGTGGCTGGCGCGCGCGGACGGCCGGACGGCGGCCGGCTGCCTCGTCGCGCGAGGCGCCAACGCGCACGACTTCCGCGCGGCCATGGACGAGGAGCTGAAGCAGTTCCGCGCGACGGACTTGGTGCAGGCTCTCGCGATCCGCGACGCCTGCCTGGCCGGTTGCCAGTACTACTACCTCGGCGAATCGGGAACGGGCACGCTCGGCCAGTTCAAGGAACGGTTCGGCGCCCGCCCGGTCGTCTACCCCGAGTTCCGGTTCGAGCGGTTGCCGGTCACGCGCGCGGAAGAGGGCGCGAAGACGGCGGTGAAGAAGCTGATCGGGTTCCGGGACTGAGCGACCGGAGCCGCCTGGCACAGGAGGTCGACAGGGATGTATGTCTTGACGGTCGCGTATGGCCGGCCCGAGGACGCCGAGGCGTTCGACCGCCACTACGCGCGCGTGCACCGTCCGCTGGCGGAAAGAGTCCCGGGACTGGTGGGGTTCAGCGCGCGGCATTGCTCGGCGCTCGACGGATCCGAACCGCCGTACTACCTGGTCGCCGAGCTGTCGTTCTTGACCGAGGACAGCCTGACCGAGGCACTGTCCTCGCCCGAGGGGCAGGCGGCGGCCGCGGATCTGGAGAACTTCGCTGACGGCGGCGTGACGATGTTCGTCCAATACGACTGATCTCGATGGAAATCCGTGCCGCGCGGTCGGCCGAGTACGACGCGGTGCTCGCTCTGGCCGTCGCCTGCTATGCCGGAGGGGGATTCACGACGCCCGAGGCTCGGCTGCGCGGCCGCCTGCGCACGCTGATGCGGTCGGCTGCCGGGCGTGTCGCGGTCGCCGCCGACGCGGGCGGGCTGCACGGATTCGCGATCACCACGACCGGTTTCGGCTTGGAAAACGGCCTGATCGCCGAACTGGAAGACCTTTACGTCGCGCCGCCTTCTCGCCGGCGGGGCGTGGCCGGCCGGTTGATCGAGGACAGTGCCCGGTGGGCCCGCGAGTACGGCTGCGCGCAGCTGGAACTCGTCGTCGTGTCGCGCGGCCGAGACGCCTCGTCGTTGCTGAATTACTACGACCGGCGCGGATTCCGTGACAGCGGGCGACTGCTTCTCGCGCGCCGTCTGTCCGGCGGCTGATCCCCGCGGCGAGCCGGAAGTCACGGCTGTCCGGGATCGCCGCGGCGCTCGATGCCGGCGAGAATCCGGAGCATCGTCGGATGGCTGCGAAAATCCTCGCGCAGCCGGTCGTGATCGGCCGCGGTCAGCCATCCTTGCCGCAGTCCGGCCCCGAGCAGGCGCAGGTGTCCGACTCGCCGGATAGTGTCGCGCGAGCACGTCCGAACCAGAATGTCGTGGTATGCCTGGGCTTCTTCGTCCCGACCGTCGTCGGAAGCTTCCAGTGCGAGAGTTTGCAGCCGCAGCGCGAACAGGAACGCCGGGGTCTCGCGAATCTCGGCGGCGAGGTGGTTGGCGATCTGGCGGGCCCGGCTGAAATCCCCGGTGCGCCGTCCCTCGACCAGCGCCGCGCGCAGCTCGGCGCCGTGCCGGGAACCGAAAACCTCCGGCAGCGACAGCGGATTGTCGGCCATGATCCCTCCCGCGGCGGAATCAGTCGCCCCCGGCCATTCCGGCCGGAACCCCGGAAAAACCGCTCTGGACAGGTCGCCTCTCCCCACCGAGTCGGCCCCGCCGCGGCCGTTGTTACGGCCCAAAGCGATCGATTCGACTTCCCGGAACCGGTTGCGGCGCAAGGAGTTCGGGACGCCGGGTTGATTCGGTCCGCAGCACGATCCAGCCTCACCGGAGTTGAGCGTTCGGTCCCTCTTTGCGCAGATCATGCGCGCCGACGTCCAAGCACTATCGCAGCACCTGCCGGACGAAACTCGACGCGGTGGCGGCGCGCTGATCGACCGTGACGTCACCAACGGCGGCAAGACTTCGGCGGACAGCGACTCCGCCGAAATCGCCGTCCACGGGAGCCGACCTGCCGTCGCAACAGCCCGGCGGAGCAAGGCAAGCCGTGCTCGGTCGCCGGAGACTAGATCGGCGAATGCGCCGCACTCTGAACGGCGAGGCTTGGCAGTCGCCTCGGCTGCTTCCGGCCTGCGCCGCGTTTTTCTGCTCTGCTTGGCGAAACCCTGCGTCCAGCATTCCGGCGAGCCGCGTGGATGCCCCGTGCCGAATTGCCCCTGGGCTGCGCTCAGGCGCGGAGCCGTTCCCGAGCGGTCGTGGTAGCGCGTTTCACTGTGGCCCCGCGCGCCGTGCCGAGGCCGAACACGGGCATGTTGCCGTAAACCGCTTCGTAACGACCGGCATTGACCAGGAAGGTCTCGTGCCAGATCCCGGCGGCGTGGCCGTGCCGGCTCGCGCGCCGCCAGTAGCCCTTCTGCGCCGCCGGATGGGCTTCGGCCGCGTTGGCGGCGAACGCTTCGAGGTGCTCGAAGCTGCGCCAGTACTGCACGATCACGGGGAATCCCATTACGTAGCCGAGCAATCCGCTCTCCGGATCAGCGCTGAGGCGGTCGAGCATGTGCTTCATTCCCCGGCGCCCGCCCAGGTCGCGGAACCACGAGAGCGGATGGCGCGGGCTCGGCCGGGCACCGATGAGGAACACGACGAAATCGCCCTCGATCTCGGCTGTCCATTTTCCCTTGTTGATCTTGGTCATGGCCGCTCCAGAAGCGGCGGGCGGAGCCCGCTATACTATTGAAAGACGCGGGAGCCCGGTTTGCCGTTACACGCGGGTGAAGCTTGTTCCGTGATTTACTTTCGCTTCCGTTCGGGGTTTGGTGGCTTTCCGTGCGGGATTGACTCGGGACTTCCGGTCGTGAACGAGGTCAATTCTTGCCTCTGCGAAGGAATAAAGGCAGCCGGGCGGTAACGCCGGAGGGTTGGTCGCCGACTACCGCAGAAGCGCGAAGGACGTTCGCGGCGCGAGTGTTGGCTGGGTCTCCGGTCGGTTCCGCTGCGGGCTCGGGGCCGCAGGGGGTTTCGCGACGGGAGCCGGGGATCGGAGCGAGGGTCATGGATCCGTCGAGCGGGTCGGCGGGGATGCCGGCCGAGGATGCGAAGGCGTTGTGCCGGCGCAGCATCGAGATCATGGCTGACGGTGGGTTGG